>CAYVFO010000084.1:0-11789 GCA_964450975.1 uncultured Elusimicrobia bacterium
GCTGCCTCTACCCCGAGCCCCCGCCGCCCGGACTCGTGCCCTCGTGCGCGGAGGCCGGCGTGCTCGGCGTCCTGCCCGGCGTCATCGGCACGATGCAGGCCATCGAGGCGCTCAAGCTCATCTTGGGCATCGGCGTCCCCCTCAAGGGCAAGCTGATGCTCTACGACGCGCTCGAGCAGACGTGGCGCACGCTCAAGGTGAAGAAGAATCCCGCTTGCCCCGTGTGCTCGGAAAATCCGACCATCAAGGCGCCGATCGATTACGAGGCCTTCTGCGGCCTCAAGGAGAAACAGCCCGTGACCATCCCCGAGATTTCCGTGAAGGACCTCAAGGCCAAGCTCGACAAGAAGGAGAAGTTCGTGCTCCTCGACGTCCGCGAGCCCCACGAGTACGACGTCGCCAAGATCCCCGGCTCGACGCTCATTCCCCTCGGCAAGCTGCCCGAGCGCTTCGGCGAGATCGCCAAGGACGCCAAGGTCATCGTGCACTGCAAGATGGGCGGCCGCTCGGCCAAGGCCGTCTCCTTCCTGCGCGAGAAGGGCTACGACGCGACGAACGTCGCCGGCGGCATCAACGCCTGGTCGGAAGAGATCGACCCCTCCGTCCCGCAGTATTGAGGCGGGCAGAAACGTCGCTACACGATAGACATGCCTGAAGCGGCCCGCGTCTCTCCCGAGGAAGCCCACCGCGCGTTCGCCGCGGGCGGCGTCCAGCTCGTCGACGTGCGCGAAGTCGTCGAGTGCGACGCCGAGCGCGTCGAGGGCGCCCTGAACGTGCCGCTGTCCCGCTTCGCCGAGCTGTCCGCGCAGATCGATCCGGCCAGGCCCGTCTACCTGCTGTGCCGCTCCGGGTCGCGAGCGTCGGACGCGGCGCGCCGGCTCGCTTCCGCGGGCCACTCCCGGGTGTTCGTCGTCGAGGGCGGCCTCTCCGCCTGGGCGGCCTCCGGCAAGCCCGTCGTCCTCGGGACTTCCCGGGTGTGGGCGCTCGACAGGCAGGTCCGCTTCGCCGCGGGCCTGCTGGTCACGACCGGGTTCCTTCTGGCCTGGCTCGTCGATCCCCGGTTCCTCGCGCTGTCGGCCGCCGTGGGCCTCGCGCTCGCCGTCACGGCCGCGCTCGACATCTGCCCGATGGCCTCCGTGCTCGGCCGCATGCCCTGGAACCGCGGCTGCGGCCGCTGACATGCCCGAGCTGCCCGAGGTCGAGACGGTCCGCCGCGTCCTCGCCGACCGCTACACCGGCCTGAAGATCGAGGCGGTCGCCGTGGGCAAGCCCACGTTCTACCGCCCCGTGCCGCTCGCGGCGATCAAGACTTTGACCGGCGGCGTGATCGCCGCGTTCAAGCGCAAGGGCAAGTACCTGCTCGTCGAGATCGAGGGCCGCGGCGACGTCGTCTTTCATCTCGGGATGTCGGGCCGGATCACGGTCGGCGGCGAGAGCCCGCACGTGCGCTTCCAGATGTGGATCGGCACGGAGGCCGTGCGCTTCCACGACTCGCGCCGCTTCGGCCGCGTCGGCGGGCCCATGCCGAAGCTGGGCCCCGAGCCTCTCGATGCGGACTTCACGCCGGACTACCTGTGGAAGATCCTGCGCAAGCGCACGGCGCCCGTGAAGGCGCTCATCATGGACCAGAAGCTGATCGCCGGCCTCGGCAACATCTACGCGACCGAGGCCCTGCACGCGGCGAAGGTGCGCCCGGGCCGCGCGGGCAAGTCGCTCTCGCGCGCGGAGTCGGACCGGCTCGCGAAGGCCTGCAGGGATATCCTGCTCATCGGAGTGGAAGCCGGCGGCGCCACGCTCGAGGACGCCGCCTATCTCGATCCGCTCGGCCGCCCGGGCCGCATGCAGATGAACGTGATGGTCTACGGGCGCGAGGCGTGCGGGACGTGCAAGGGGCCGGTCATCGGCACGCGCAAGAGCATCGGGGGGCGCGCCAGCGCCTTCTGCCCTCGGTGTCAGTCTTAACACTTAACAGAATTTCTGTTAAGTGTTAAGACTGACACCGCAAACCGCTAGTAGCGGCTCTGGCGGCGCAGCGCGTTGACCAAAGTCGACCTCGCCGCGCGGGCGCGAAGAGGCGACGGACCGCGGCGCTCGTAGAGGTACATCGCCGCCAGCATCGCGGCGGGAAGGGCGGCCAAAATGGTGAAAGTCGTCATCGGAGTCTCTCCAAAAAGGGGGGTTACCGCGTCGACGGGAGGATAACCCCGGAGCCCCGTTCCGTCAAGGCCCGGATTCGCGCGGCCTCCCCCTTTAGAGGAGGCCGCGCGGCCCGCAAAGCTACCGGCCTTCCCGGACCTCGAGGCGGTTGTCGACCGACTTGACCCCCTCGACGCCGCGGGCGACCTTCTCGGCCAGGTCGCGCTCCGCGTCGCTGTTGACCGTGCCGCTCAAGGTCACGCGCCCGTTCCGGGAGTCGACGTCCGTGCCGAACCCCTTCGTCGAGCGGTGCGCCGCGAGCGCCGATTTGACCCGGCTCGTCAGAGCCGCGTTGCCGATCGCGCCGATCGCGCGGTCGCCCGCGCCCTCGATATTGTCCCCCGCGTCCTCGGCGGCCTCATCGGCCTTGTCCTCGACATCCGCGTCGCCGCGGACCTCGAGGTAGTTGTTCACCGAGCGCACGCCCTCGACCTCGCGCACGTAGCGGCCCGCGAGATCCTTCTCGGCCTGCGTCTCGACCTCGCCGCGCAGCGTGACGACGCCGCCTCTCGTGTCCACGTTCGTCCCGAACGCCTTGACGTTCTTCTTCGCGGCCAAGGTGCTCTTGACCTTCGCCGTGATCCAGGCGTCCGGCTTGCGGCTCTCGGCGTTCACCTGAGCCCCGAGCAGCGACATCGCCAAAAACGCCGCCGCCAACAGGCCCGTCTCTTTGGACTTGATCATGGAACCCCCTGCCGCGGGAGGCCGGCTGAGCCCAGGATAGCCGGAGCGGCTCCGCGATTCCCATGGCCGGAGGGCAACGACATTTTGCCGACCCCTTGACAAAAACGGGAACCGGGGCTAGAATACTACTGTACTAGTTCACTAGTACACATAGACCATGATCCGCATCGACCCGCTGTCGGCGACGCCCATCAACGAGCAGATCAAGGCCGGCCTGCGCGGGCTGATCGCGCGCGGCGCGCTCAAGCCGGGAGAGCCGGCGCCCACGATCCGCCCGCTCGCGGAGTCCCTCAAGGTCAATCCGAACACCGTGGCGCGCGCCATCCGCGAGCTCGTGCTCGAGGGCGTGCTCGAGGCCAAGCGCGGCGAGGGCACAGTCGTGGCCGCCGCCGCCCCCCGCAAGGCCGCGGACGGCCTGGCCGCGGTCGGCGACGATCTCCGCGAGGCTCTGCGCCAGGCTCGCCGCGGCGGCCTGTCGTGGGACGACATCGCGGTCCTCGTGCGCCGCGCGGAGAAGGAGGACCAATGAAGGCTCTCTCATTTCACGGCGTGACGCGCTCCTTCGGCGCCCGCAAGGCGCTCGACGGCGCCTCCGCGACGGCCGAGGCCGGCAAGGTGATCGGACTGCTCGGGCGCAACGGGGAGGGCAAGACGACCCTCTTCCACGTGCTCCTCGACATGCTCGCCGCCGACGCGGGCGAGATCGACGTCCTCGGCCTGCGGCCCGACGGCTCCGGGGATATCCGCCAGCGCGTCGGCCACGTGCCCGAGCGCCCGTCGTTCCATTCCCACATGAGCGCGGGGGACGTTCTCGCCTTCCGCGCGCGCCTGTTCCGAAACTGGGACGCCGCGCGCGCCGCGGCGCTCGCGAAGCGTCTCGGCCTCGACCTCGCGATGCGGATCGAGGGCGCGAGCAAGGGCACGCTCGGCAAGCTCGCCTGGATCTGCGCCGCCGCGCACGATCCGGCGCTCTACCTGCTGGATGAGCCCACATCGGGCCTCGACGCGCTCGTGCGCGAGGAGGTCCTCTCCGGCCTCGTGGCCGAGCTCGGCGAGCGAGGACGGACCGTGATCGTCACGAGCCACCGCATGGACGAGCTCGCCGGCCTGCTCGACGAGGTCTGGGTCATGGCCGGGGGCCGCATCGCCGCGACGCACGCGGTGGACGCCCTGCGCGCGGAAGCTTGCGTGGTCGCCGGCCGCCTGCGCTCGGCCGACGCTCCCCCCGCCGTGCCCGGCGCGATCGAGCTCGGCGGCGAGGGCCTCGTGCGCTCGTGGGCGGCGCTCGACAAGGGCGTCAAGGACCGCTTGCTCGGCTGCGGCGCGCTGTCGGCGCCGACGGTCGAGCCGCTGCCGCTCGACAAGGCGTTCGCGCACCTGCTCTCTATGAAAGGAGGCGACTCCAAATGAACTTCCCCCTTCTCGGCCTCGAGCTCCGCAAGAACCGCCTCGCCGCGGCGAGCGTGGTCGCCGCCTTCGTCATCACCTTGCCCGTCTCGCGCCTCGTCGCCTCGGCGACGGGCATGGAGTCCGCGAACGCGCTCAGCACGATCCTCCTGGCGTGGACGTTCCTCGGCGTGCCGTTCGCCGCGGTCCTCATCGGCGCGACCGCCGGCGCGGGCACGGCCTCCGCGGGCTCCCGCGGCGCCGAGGCGCTCCTGCCGGCTTCTCCGGCGCGGCGCGCGGGCGCCTCGCTCGGCGCCGCGCTCGCGCTTCTCGCCGCGGTCGCGGCGGTCATCGTCGCCGCGGCGCTGCTCGGCAACGCGCTCGCGCCGTATCTCCTGCCCGCGGATCAGGCGTACAACTGGGGCCGTCCCTTCTGGGAGAAGCTGCCGAAGTCGCCGTTCTTCCTCGCGTTCGTCGCCGACGTCCTCGCCGCCTCGTGGGCGCTCGCCTACCTGACGGGCCACGGCGTCGCCGGCGGCCTGCTCGGGCCGTCGCTCGTCGCCTTCGAGCTGCTCGGACTCGCCGTCGGCGCCGGACTGCGCCTGGAGCAGGGCGAGTGGGTGCCGTGGAACGGATCGACCGACGTCGACCTCGCTTTCCTCGCCGGGCTTGCCGCCTTCAAGTTCGCGGCGATCCCCTTCGCGGCGCGGCTGGAGCGGCGCCCGTCGCCCGCGCTCGCCGCGTGGGCGAAGCCCGCCGTCTGGCTGCTCGCCGGTCCCGCCGCGGCCTGCGCGGCCGCCGGCTGGCTCGCGTGGGGCACGTGGAGCCGCATGCTGCCGATCATGGGCGGCCGCCTCGCCTATCAATCGTGGTCGGAGGACGGCGGCATGTCGCCGGCCGCGCGCGAGGCGGGCAATCGAGAGCTCATCCTCCACAGCGTGCGCGGCGGGCTCTTCGCCGCGGGCCCGTCCGGGACGCGCGTCCTCATCCCGGAGGACGTCTCGGGCGTGTTCGACCTCGTCTTTCGCGCCTTCGATCGCGCGCGAGTGATCTCGGTCGAGCGGGCCGAGGACGGAACGTTGTGGGCGACGCGCACGATCGGCATGCGCATGGAGCTGTGGCGCCAGGACGGCGACGCGATGAAGCTCGTCTTCGCCGACACGCGCGACGACATCCCCCGCCTCGACCGCGTCGCGCGACGGCTCTATTGGCGGCGCTGGAACCTCCAGAACGCCGCGAGCGAGTACGTTCCCGTCGGCGAGTTCGCGCGCCTCGGCAGGAAAGCCGCCGCATTGCCCGGCCTCGACGCGGCGATCAAGGCCGGCTCGACCGGCGTCGCGCGGATCGGCGGGCCGAAAGGCGACATTCTCACGAAGGGCTCCAAGACGTGGAAGCTGCCGGGGCCGGCGGAATCCACGATGCCGGCGTACCCGCACTGGGTCGGCGGAAAACCCGCCTACCTCGTCCCGACGATCACCAAGACCGGCGCGGCGGTCGTCGCGCTCGCCCGCGAGGACGGGAAAGTCGAAACCGCCTGGCGCACGCGCCGCCGCGGCTTCTACGACCTGCCGGACGGTACGATCTTCGCCTACGCGGAGGGCGACCGCATCGGCATCATCGACGCCGACGGGCGCGTCTCGTCGCTCCGCTACGGCCGGCTCGCCGCGGAGGGGCAGCACGGCGCGCCCGGCCTGCTCCGCCGGCTGGACGGACGCTCTTGGCTGATCTGGGACAGCTGCATAGTCGAGACCGACGCCAACGGCAAGCTCGTCTCCCGGACCCGCCTTCCGGACGTCGACGCGTACGCCGTCGTCCGCGACGGCCTCATCTACGACTCCGGCCGCCGCTGGTGGTTCCGGAGCTGGGACGGGACGACCCGGCCGCTCGCCAAGCCCCGCGCTTAACATTTTGTTTTCTTGACGGAATCGTGAACGGGGGTTATGCTCCTATCAAGGTAACCCGATGCCCCCCGCACAGTCTCCGTTCTTGAGCGCCGCGAGGATCGAAGCCCTCGCGGCTTTTCATTCCCCCGAAGAGGACGCCGTCAGCCTGCACCTCGCCGTCGACAACGGCGGCCTCTACCCGTCGACGCTCTCTCAGATCATCGGCGACGCCCGGCGCGACCCGGCTCTCAAGCTGCTCGGCCGCGATCTCGACCGCATCGAGAAGTTCGTCGCCTCGGAGTTCGTCCCCGGCCCGCACCGCCTGGCGGCCGTCTACTCGTGCGCCAAGCGCGGCCTCTTCGAGACTTACGGACTCCCCCAGCCGTTCAAGAGCGCGCTCACCGTCGGCCAGACGCTCGATCTGCGGCCGCTCGCGGCGCTCGGCGGGCAGTACCACCGCTTCGTGGCCATGCTTCTCTCGCCGCAGAAGGCGCGCTTCATCGAGATCCACATGGGCCAGGCCGTCGAGCTCGATTCGATCGAGGGCCGCTTCGAGGGCGTGGACGGGCTCGGCGCGGTCGCCTCGCGCGCGGCGACGCTCGCGCGGGAGCGCCGGTTCGACCGCCTCATCCTGGGCGCGCCCGCCGCGCTGGAGACCGCGCTCATCCCGCTGCTCGACCCCGCGCTGCAGAAGGACCTGATCCTCGAGCCCATCCTCGGCCCCGAGCGCCCCGTCGACGCCGTGCTCGAGCGCGTCCTGCACAACGAGCGCCAGGCCCGGTCCGTGCGCGAGAGCGTCCTCGTCCACCGCCTCCTCGACGAGGCGCGCCAAGGCGGCGCGGTCACCGGCCTCGAGGCCGTCGCGGCCTCCGTCCAGCAGGGCTGCGTCTCGCGCGTGCTCGTGCGCGACGGCTACGCGAAGATGGGGCGCATGTGCGCCAAGTGCGGCCACCTCTCCGTCGACCACCGCTCGTGCCCGTGGTGCTTCAAGGCGACGGACTCCGTCCTCGACCTCGTCAGCGAGCTCGTGGACAAGGCGCTCGACGCGGGCTGCGAGGTGTTCCGCGACATGCACGACGCCCGCTTCGACGGCGTCTGCCGGATCGGCGCGGAGCTCAAGACGCCCGGCAAGAGCGCCAAGCCCTCGGAGCCCCCGACGTCGCGCGCGCTGCGCGCCCGGTACGCGACGAAAGACGGGCAGCGGTCGCCGCTGCGGCCGCGCTGACTAAGCGGGCTCGCGGCCGAAGTAGGGAAGCCCCGCGAATTCGGCGGCCTGGGCGGCCACCCGCGCGCCGTCGTCGGCGTCCGAGGCCCAATACAACTCGAGGTCGCCGCCGTCGCGCCGGCGCAGGCAGACCACGTACGAGCGCTTGATCGCGCCGATGAGCATGCGGCGCTGCTCGCGCGAGACGAGGATCACCGCGGCGAACTCGTCGAGATCCCACGTCCGGTTGCCGCCGACGGAGTGGCCGCCGACGCCGAGATAGCGCGCCACCATGCGGTGGTCGCGGTCGAGCACGACGCGCGAGCGCCCGCGCAAGAACAGCCAGCCCGACGCCACGAACAGGCAGCCGAAGGCGAAGCGCACGATGAGAAGCGCCGGCGACATGGGGCGGCTGAACGCCCACTGCGCGAACAAGGTCGAGGCCGCGATGACCACTTCGACGGTGCCGAAGCAGGCGAGCGCGAAGCCCGCGAGCGAGGCGGTCGCGTCGGGCTCCTGACGGATTTCGAGGCGGGAACGGGTCGTCTTGATCATCTCGGCGCGGCGTCGCCCCGACGGGGGGGTCGGCTTCAGTGTAACCCCGCCCCCGTCGAGCGTCAAGGCCCACGGACGGCCTGGCGCGGCGGCGGAAACGGGCCTATACTACGCCCATGGATTTCCCTCCCCCTCAGGAAGAGAAAGGCCTCAAGGCCTTCCTCAAGAACCTCACTCCGGCGCAGCAGGCGGGAGGCGTCCTCGGGGGCTTGGCGCTCATCGTCGTGATCGCGACCCCTTTCCTGTTCGGCGGCGCCTCGATGCCCTCGTTCTCCGACAAGTCGCGCTCGGCCGAGGCCGCCAAGAAGGCCGCGGGCGGCGAGCTCTTCGCGCGCAAAGGGGGCCCGGCCAGCGCCGGCTCCTCGGCGGGCGGCTTCGGCTCCCCCGCGTCCTCGCCCGTGCCCGAAGCCGGCGACGCTTTGACGGCGGCCGTGCGCGGTCCCGGCATCGACGGCGGCGGCAGCCTGCCCATGGGCGGCTCCCGCTCCGGCTCAGGCGGCGCGGGCGGCGGAGGCGGCGGCGGTCCGATCGGCGCGCAGGGCGTCGTCAACATGGGCGGCGGCCGCCCGCTCGGCGGCGGCCCCTCCGGCACGATTCCCGGCGGCTACACGACCGCCGGCGCGACGGCGAAGGCCGGCACGGCCCGTCCCGCCGGCCCCGACGGCTCGCCCGTGGGCGGCGGCGGCCCCTCCGGGGAGCACGGCGGCGCCGGCGAGGAGGCCGGCCCCGGCTCGGCGGGCAAGAAGCCGCCGGAGCCCGCCGGCAAGGACATCGCGGGAGGAGGCGCCGACGACGAAGAGGGCGGCGGGCGAGAGGAGCGCGAGGACTCCGGGAAGCTCCACGGCTTCAACCCCTTCAAACCCGGCGGTCGCGGCGGCTCCGACGAGGAGGACGACTGCACGTCGAAGGAAGCCAAGCAGTACGACGCGCGCATCGAGCAGAAGATCAGCCTCTACATGGATCTCGTGATGGAGCGCCAGGACAACAACTGCCGCGGCATCTGGTGCGGCCGCTTCAGCGGCTACTGCAACCACCCGAACCCGATCGTCCGCAACAACTACTCGTGGCACTGCAAGTGCGACCGCCTCGCGTGCCGCCAGGAGCAGGCCTGCCGCGAGGGCCACGAGCTCAACTGCGCGCGCGACCGCGCCTGCGGGCAGGACGCCCCGACCAGCTGCGCGAACCGGGCCTGCGAGCTCGACCCCTACTGAGCCGTCAGGTCAGTTGAAGTACCAGCGCGCGCCGACGGCGCCGTCGAAGGCGCCGCCCTCGGAGGGCGCGAACCGCAGGACGGGCGCCACCTCCGCGAAGAACTCGAGCGGATCCTTCGCCGCGAACAGAGAGACGCCGGCGACGAATCGGAAGCCCGCGAAGGTCTTGCGCTCCGACTTGAGCTTGAGCCCCATCCCCGCGTACACCGGGATGCGGCCGGCCCTCTTGCGGGGCAGGACGTCGTCGAAGTGCTTGAGCGCGTCGACGCTGGTCGTGAGGTCGCCGTCGGAGACGCCGACGGCCCCCTGCGCGGCCCAGCGGTCGTCCACCCAGTACTTCGCGGTCGCGCCGAAGGGCACGCCGAGGATGGGACCGGCTCCGATCTTCCCCTTTTGGGATGCGGACGCGGGCGAAGCGGCGACGGCGAGCAAGGCGATCAGGATGAGCTTCATGAGACGAGTTTATCACTATTGCGGCCGCGAGGCGTTGTGATAGGATTGAGGAAAGATATGCGGAATGTGACCGGCGCCGCCTCCTTGCCGACGTCTCCGTCCGAGTTCGAGCGCCTCAACGCGCTGCTCGCCCCGTATAAAGAGCCCAGCGTGGGCCGCAGCCTGCTGCAGATCGCCAACACCGCGATCCCGTTCTTCTCCCTCCTCGGCCTCATGTACTGGGCCGCCTACAACCGCCACTGGGTGACGACGTTCCTGCTCGCGATCCCGACCGCGGGCTTCCTGATGCGCCTGTTCATCATCCAGCACGACTGCGGCCACGGCTCCTTCTTCAAGTCCGAGGCCGTGAGCGACCTCGTCGGCGCCTTCATCGGCCTCTGGACGCTCACCCCTTACACCTACTGGAAGAAGACGCACGCCATCCACCACTCGACGTCCGGCAATCTCGACCGCCGCGGCTGGGGCGACATCGAGACGAAGACGGTCCGAGAGTACCGGGCGATGACGCCGTGGGGCCGCCGCTGGTACCGGATCTACCGCTCGATCCCCGTCCTGTTCTTCATCGGACCCGCGTTCCACTTCGTGATCTACCACCGCCTGCCGTGGATCATCCCCTCGGACTGGAAGAAGGAGCGCCGCTCGATCCTCTACAACGACCTGGCGCTCGCGTTCCTGCTCTACACCGCCTACCAGACGGTCGGCATGGGCCCGTTCTTCGCCGTGCAGCTCTCGGTCGGCATCTGCGCCGCGATCGCCGGCGTATGGTTCTTCTACGTGCAGCACCAGTTCGAGGGCACGTACTGGCGCAAGGACGAGAGCTGGGACGTCGTCGAGGCGAGCCTGCGCGGCTCCTCGTACTACCACCTGCCGCTGCCCCTGCAGTGGATCACCGGCAACATCGGCTTCCATCACATCCACCACCTCAACAGCCGCATCCCCAACTACAACCTGCCGAAGTGCATGGAAGAGAACCCCGACTTCCAGAAAGTCGCGCGCCTCACCCTCTGGCAGAGCTTCAAGTGCGTGAAGCTCTCGCTGTGGGACGAGGAGCGCGGCAAGATGATCGGCTTCGCCGACGTCCGCGCGTAAATTATTCGCGTCGTCAAGGGCCGGGCCCTTGACAAATTCCGGACATCTGCTATAATCATCATAGTCACGGAGCGGGAGCTCTATCCCGCGCAGCCCGTGGCTTTTTTTTTAGCAAGAGAACTTCCATGACCCTCATAACGAGACAACCGAACCGAGATCACCTCTCGACCGCGCTCCTGCAGCGCGTCGAGCGGGGCGGGTGGCCTATGTCCGCGTGCTTCATGCGCGGAATCAAAGCTAGCCGCATGGGCATGGGAGCCCTCTCTATGTAGAGAATCTTTTCAGCCGTTTCGTCGAAAAGAACCCATGCTCGAAGTTCAGAGCATGGGTTTTTTCTTTTTCGGGCTCGTGGTGTAACGGCAACACACCGGCCTTATAAGCCGGCGAACACACTCTCCTGATTAGAGAGGTTATGGAGGTTCGATTCCTCCCGGGCCCACGATTTGACGCGTCGTTTTGAAGCCGCGGAAGCTGAAATGGCGCAGCGTCCGTTTGAAAAGCGGGAGGTCTCCGTTCGAATCGGAGCCGCGGCACCGATGTAGGCCGGCGAAGCTTTAGGAGATGAGCACCGGTCTTTTAAACCGGAGAACCGGGAGCGTTACCCGGCGCCGGCAGATGTTCAGTCGCATTGTTCTTTGACAAGGGCTTGAAGCTTTAGCAGATGAGCTCCGGATTCTTAATCCGGCGAACCAGGTGCAATTCCTGGCGGGCCCACCATTTATTGCCGAGTCGGCCAACAGTAGGCTGCCGCGCTTTGAACGCGGCGATGCAGGTGCGACTCCTGCCTCGGCATCCTTTGAAGGGGATCAAACTTTGGAGCGCGGTCGCGCCGCAAGTGACGGCGGCACGCCTGCGCTCCAGCCCGCCGCGTCAGCGGCTCGCGGGGATTGGCTCCCGCCCCCTTCTCAATTTCAGCCTCGTGGCGTAATGACAGCGCGGGAGCCTTCTAAGCTCCAAGTCCGGGTTCAATTCCCGGCGAGGCCAGAGTTTGGGGTCGTGGTGAAACAGGATCACGGGACGCTCGCATCGTCCAATTCCGGGGGCGGCACCCGGCGGCTCCACCAGACTTACTCGCGGGACTTGATCACCCCGCGGCGCGCCCTCGCCGGGACAGCGGATCCCGGCGAG
>CAYVFO010000085.1:0-11576 GCA_964450975.1 uncultured Elusimicrobia bacterium
ACAGCCCGTCGGTCTGCAGCTCGACCGACGGGCGCCCGGCGGAGGCGCAGGCGGCCGCGAGGCACGCCGAGGCGAGGAGAGCCGGCCTCATCCCCGCAGTATGGCCCCGCGCGGGCCCGCGCGCAAGCCCCGTCTACCGGGGTTCGTCGACCCAAATCCGGAGGAGACGGGACGGCCGGCGGGGATCGTCGGCGTCGGTGATCGCGCACAGCTCGAGGCGGCCGTCCTTGCGGGCGCGCGGCGCGAGCCCCTCGATCTTCTCTCCGGGAAGCCGCGCGAGGATCACGGGCTCGCCCCGCCGGGGCAGGACGCCGACGACGGAGCCGAAGACCCGCCCGTCGCGGTACGTGTCCTTGCCCCCCTCCGCGGCGGCCGCGAAGTAGGCCGTTCCGCCGAGGCAGAACCCGTCCGTGAACGCGAGCGCGGCGCGGCCCCAGGAGCCGAGCGGGACGCGCCGGATCTTCGGCCGCAGCGCGGCGGGCTTCCAGGCCCCCGCCAGGCCGCGCAGGAACGCCTTGAGGCGCAGCTTCACGACCGCGTTGAAGCCCGCGCGTCCGTTGCCGCGCTGAAGGAGCACGACGCGCTTGCCGCGGACGAATCCGCCCTCGACGTTGAGTCCGGGAACCTTCTCGCGGAGAAGCTCGAGCAGCGGCCCGAAGTCCGCTTCCCGCGCCGACTTGAAGCGGCCGCGGCCGTCGAGACGGATGAGCGCGCCGATGCGCCGGCGCTCCTTGGAGCCCGACGGGAACGCGACGAGACGCCCGCCTCCGAGGTCGATGAGGCACTCGAGATCCTTCTTGACGCGCTTGCGCCGAGCCGCGCCGCGCGGCGGCTCTCCGGGGAACAAGCGGCGTCCCGCTCCCGCCGAGCGGCCGTCCGGCACGCGCACGAGATGGTGGAGATCGTCGGCGACCGCCCAGAAGCCGCCGCGAACGCGCGCCAGGCCGCTTCCGGCGCACAAGGGACGCAGGACGCCGCCGTCGCGCCAGCGGAGGAGCTTGAGCTCGGTCCAGGCCGTCATGCCTAGAACTTGACGAGCAAAGAGAGGCGGAACGAGTCGCCGAGGGAGCCGAACGGGATCCAGGCGAAGTCGAACGAGGCCTTCGGGAAGGCGAGGCCCGCGCCGGCGGTGACGCCGGCCCGCCGATGTCGCGGCGCGCCGAGGTGTAGCCGAAGCGGAAGGCGCCCGCGGTGCCTTCGGTGATCGTCTTGCGGCCCTCCGCGCCGAACGCGGCGTAGGCGTCGCCGTCCCGCGCCTTGCCCGCGTCGAGAGCGACGGTGAAGGCCTTCGACGGCGCGTAGGCGACGCCGGCGGTCAGCGTCGTCGGCAGCGGGTCCTTCTCCGACGAGACGTAGCCGATCTTGGAGCCGATATGGCGGACCGACGCGCCGACGGTCACGGGCCGCTCGGCGTGCGGATTGACGCGGTAGAGCACGCCGGCGTCGGCCGCGAAGGCGTTTCCGGAATAGGAGTCGAGGACCTGAGAGATGTACTTGCCCGTCACGCCGAGGCTCAGGCGGTCGTTCGGCGCGTGCGAGTAAGAGACGGCGTACGCCGCGTCGGCCGAGTTGAACGTGCCGATGGCGTTCGTCGTGTCGCCGCTGCGCCGCTCGATGTCGCCGACGCCGAGGAAGTAGATCGAGAACGCGAGCGCGTGCCGGTTGCCCGCGGTCTCGATGCGCTCGCGGCCCTCGGCGCGGCCGAACGGCTTGACGAAGACGAGGTTCTGGTAGCTCACGCCCTGGAACAGCGCCGAGTGCGCTCCGCCGAGCTGCGGGCCGTGCAGCCGCGCCAGGCCGGCCGGGTTGTAATAGGCGGCGAAGGCGTCGTCGGCGACCGCGGTGAAGGCGTCCGCCATGGCGCCCGCGCGCGCGCCCGCGCCGAGCTTGAGGAACGGCGCGCCCGACGTGCCGCTCTGCGCGCGCGCCGCCGCGGCGGCTCCGAAGAGCGCCAGGACGAGCGCCGCCGACGCCGCTGTCTTCCTCACAGGCCGCTCCCCTTGATGATCGCCATCTTGAAGAACCTGCGCCGGCCGCCGTGGACGACCTCGCCGATGTAGACGCCCGACGAGACGGTCTTGCCCGCGTCGTTCGCGCAGTTCCAAGGCGTATAGTAGGTCTGGCCCGCGGGCAGGTCGCCCTGGTCGATCGTGCGGACCTTCTCGCCCGCGACGTTGTAGATGTTGATCTTCAGCGGCGCCGCGCCGCCCGGCGGGATGGAGTAGCGGATCATCGTGCCGACGAAGGGCTGGTGGACGCCGCCCGAGCCGAACAGGAACGAGTTGCGCGCGATGTTCGAGTGCGTGATGCAGTCCGCGGGGTTGGGGAAGTTGGCCGCGTTGATCTCGGCGCCGCCGAAATTGACAGTGGAAGTCGCGACGGGCGTCGAATCGAGGACGACGAACGTCGAGAAGTGGTCGACGCTGACGGTGATCGTCTTCGCGACGGGGTCGAGGCGGCGGTTCACGGACTCGAGCGTGAAGCGGCCGAGCACGGCGTTGTAGAACCAGACGTTGACGTCGCCGTTGGCGGTCGACGTCGAGAGGGTCTGATAGGAAAGGGTGAGGTCCGCGCGCTGCTTGAGCTGGTGGCGGATGCCGGCCGGCAGGAAGATGCTGTAGAAAGCCGAGAGCGGATTGGCGCCGCCGACCTGCGTCGTGGAGGCCATCGTGCGGTACGTGCTCATCGCGGCCCACATCTCGCCCGGGTAGGAGGACGGGTTGTCGGGCAGCTGGAGCGCCGCGGGCGCGTAGCCGCGCGTCGCGATGCTCAGCGCGCGCGCCAGCGCCTGGTCGCGGCCCTTCGTCATGGAAACGTTGACCGTCGTCGTCGGCTGCGCCACGACGCTGGAGTCGGGCAGGCTGTCCGAGCCCTCGCCGAACGCGCCGGGCGGCAGGTCGATGCGCGAGCGCTCGTCGACGCCGAGGAGCTCGTCCTGCGCCGAGGGCTGCATGACGACCTGGCCGCCGTCGATGTTCGTGGCGCGGCCGTCGGCGTGCGCGTCGAGGCCGGCGTAGAAGTCGAAGACCTTGTCGATCTCGAAGCTGTCGCCCGTGCGCGGGTCGACCTCGCTCGCCTTGGCGCGCACGCGCATCGTGAAGCGCGTCTCGGAGACGCCGATCGCGTAGGTCGCCGTCAGGCGGCGGCGGTCGGCCGACAGCAGGCGGCCCGACAGGACGCCGGTGCCGTTCGGCGCCGTCAGGGCCGCGCCCGCCTGCGTGAACGTCGAGACGGCGAGGATCGCGGTCAGGTCGTCGTCGGCCGCGGTCTCCTGGCGCAGGGGCTTGAGGCAGTCGACCTGGATCGAGAACTGCGAGCGCGCGGCGTCGAGCGCCTTCGCCGTCGCGAGGCAGTCGAGGGCCGCGGGGCGGTAGGTGAGGTTAATCGTCTTCGTCGTCGTGGAGTCGGCGGCGGTGAAGAGCACGCCCGCGCCCTCGGGCGGGAAGGAGACCTCCTTTCCGTTGCGGCCGGACAGCAGGACGATGTTGTAAGGGATGCCCGGCTTGAAGCCGGAGATCGTGTAGGCGTTGACGGTCTTGGCGACGGGGTCGGTCTCGACGGAACCGACGACGAACTCGTCCGCGCCGAAGTTGGCGGCCGCGACGCCGACGACCTCGGTCGAGTTCGGCGCGGAGCCGTCGGACTTGAGGATGCGGCCCGTCGCCGTCGCGCCGCGCGCGAGCGTGAGCACGTGGCCGGGGATGTCGTTGGTCGCCGTGTTCGAGCCGAGGAAGACGCGGGCGCTGGAGCCGGCGACCGAGACCGTGGCGTTGAACACCGAGTAGCCCAAGCTCGTCGCGTGCAGGTGGTAGAGGCCGGTCGAGAGGCCGGGGACCGAGAAGAAGCCGCGCTCGTCGGTCGTCGCCTCGATGTCGCCGAGCGGATTGTCCGTGACGACGCCGTCGGGCCGCAGATTGATCGCCGCGGCCGGGAAGCCGCGCTTGTCGCCGAACGGATAGGAGAGCGCGCCGCCCTGAGCGGCGTCCGCGACGACGACCTGGCCGGTGACCACGGCGATCAGCGGCGTGAGCAGGAAGTTCGCGCTCGTCTGAGTCTGCAGGTTGACGTTCGTCAGAGTGACCTGGCCGTAGTAGAGGCCGTCGCTCGCGCGGTTGCCGTCGCGCGGCGCGGCCGTCAGCGTGAACTGGTTGGACACCGCGCTCGAGACCCAGATCGAGTACGCGCCCTGCTGCGTCGTGAACGACTGGACCGAGAGGTCCTCGCCGCCGTAGGAGGGCTTCGCGACGATCTTGATGCCGCCGAGGCCGAGACCGGTCGTCGTGGACTTGACGAGGCCGGTGATCGACTGGCCCTGTCCGAGCGAGACGACGCCGACGTCCTTGATCTCGCCGGGCGTCGGCTTGAGGCCGGCGATCGTGACGGGCGCGTAGTTCTGGGAGCCGGACGCCAGGAAGTTCGGGTCCCACGTGGACTGCGCGAGGCGCAGGTCGTAGGAGACGTTGGGGAGCAGCGGGCCGACGCGGAAGAAGCCGTCGGATTCGATCGGGCGTCCGGAGACCGAGGCGGCCGCGACGACGAAGCCGCCCTCCGTCCACGGGTTCGCCGTCGCGGTGATGGCGAAGTTCGGCGCGAGGAGCGTCGCGTTCGCCGCCGAAACCAGCTCGCCCGTGATGCCGTCCTTGAGGCGGCCCACGATGTAGCTCGCGCGCTGCATCGTCACGTCCTGGCGGACGAGGTGCGACTGCAGGCCGCTCGGCGACAGCGCGGGATCGGGGAACTTGATCGGGCGGCCGACGTACTTGATCGGGAAGAGGAGGCCGCGCACGACGAGCGTGTAGAATTCGCCGGCGGGCAGGCTCGCGAAGGAATAGTCGACCGAGCCCGCGACGGCGCCGGCGCTGAGATCGCCGAGATATGCCTGCGTCGAGCGCACGAGCTCCTGGCGGCGGTTGTAGACGGAGATGTCGAAGACGCGCGCGTCCTGGAGACCGCCGTCCAGCGAGATCGTGCCCGAGACGTTGTAGCCGTTGGAGACCGTGAGCGTGACGCTCGAGACGGCCGCGCCCGCGACGGAGACGACGCGGCCGGCCGCCGGCGCGATGATCGCGCAGGTGGCGCACGAGCGCAGGTCCTGCGTGCGCACGAGCCAGACGCCGTTCGGGACGTTCGGGATCGTGAAGGCGCCCGCGGCGTCGAGGAAGCCGATGCGCGACGTCAGCGGGTCGAAGCGCGTCGAGATCGCGACGCCGAAGGAGTCGATCTCCTGGCGGATCGCCGTCACGCGCGCCGTCGTCGACGAGAGGCCGACGGGGTAGCCGGACGGCGCGATGTACGGGGCGTTCGCGAGGATCTTGGCGTTCGTGTTGAAGAGCGAATCCGTGATCTGGTTGACGAGGAAGCCCGAGATCGAATGCGTCGCCGCCGAGAGGTCCGCGATCAAAGTGGACGTCGAGCCGTTGACGATCGACAGGAGCTGGCGCGAGGACTGGCCCGTCGTCGAGTGCAGGAAGCGGATCTCGAGAGTCTCCGTGTTCAGGCCCTGCACCTTGAACGTCGCGGAGGAGACGCCCGCCGCGCAGTAGCCGGGCGCCGCCGGGACGGCGCCGTTGCCGCAGAGGAAGTTCGGCAGGGACGTCGAGATCTGCACGAAGGTCTTGCCGACGCGCTCCGGGCGGTTGGAGGCGACCGTGAGGCCGTGGAGCGTCACGTCGACGAAGTTCGTCGCGCCGGCGGGAAGGAGGATCGTCCCCGAGACGACGCCGGACGCCGGGACGAGGGTGAAGCTGTCGACGACCGTCGGGTTGAGCTTGCGCGGGAAGCCGCCGGCGACGTCGTAGTCTCCGTCGATGTCCACGTTGGCGTAGAGCTGGTACGTCGCGCCGGAGTCGAGTCCGTTGAGCGCGTAGGAGGCCGCGCCGCCCGACGTGTAGACCGTGGTCGAGCCGAAGTTGAAGGAGCCGGGCGACCACGCGTTGACGTACACGCGCGTGCCGTTCGGCGCGCCGCCGCCGATCGTGATCACGCCCGTGATGGAGGCGCCGGGGCCGAACGCCGGGAAGTCGAGCTGGGCGACCGTGCCGCTCGACGGCAGCAGGATCGGGCCGGTCGCCGCCGCGGAGAGGCCCTGCGTGTTGGCGCGGAAGATGTAGGCGCCGGCGTCGAGGCCGCCGATCGTGTACAGCGCCGAAGTCGTTCCGGCCGCCAGGAAGACGGAGCCGAAGCCCGGGGTGACCGCGCCGGTCGAGAGCGGCGTCGCCACGACGGAGATGGAGCGATTCTCCGTGTTGCCGGGGATGAAGACCTGGCCGGTGACGAGCGTCTTGCGCACGAACGGCGTCAGGTCCACGCGCGCGCCGTCCGGTCCGACGTAGATCGCGGCCGTCGAGCGCGAGAAGCCGGCGAGGTCGGCGAGGACCGTGTAGGTGCCGACGGGCACGTTGAAGCCGAGCAGAGTGCGCGTGACGAACTGCTGGGTGCCGGGATCCCACTGGCCGCCGTCGTCGAAGGTCGTCGTGCCGGCTTTCAGGCGCATCGGGCCGTAGAAGGTGGAGGCGAAGATCGAGGTCGAAGGCCGGACCTGGAGGCTGCCCCACTGGTCGACGGCCTGCGCGCCCACCGACGCGTCGAGCGAGGGCACGACGATGAGGCGCGGCGCGCGGCTGATGTAGAAGTCGAGGCCGCCCGTCGCGTTGGAGGAGACGAGCACGCCGGGCGTGCGCGGCGTAAACGAGGTCGCCGCGCCCGACGCGTTGAGGGTCATGTCGACGGCGCCGTCCACGTAGTCGGGGCGGCCGACGTTGACGCGGTAGTTGCCCGCGCCGAGACCCGGAAGGACGTAGGAGCCGTCCTCGGCGGTCTCCGCGGTATAGTAGCCGGACGGGCCGTACACGCGCAGCTGAACGCCCGTCAGCGGCGGGTTCGGGATCACGCCGGGATCGAACGAGCGCCCGGCGAACTGCGGCAGGTTGACCGTCAGGCGGATCGTGTCGTCCTTGACGCCGCCGCCGCCGAGCTCGACGCGGGCGTAGTAGAGCCCGTTGGGGACGCGGCTTCCGGAGTTGATCCACGGGCTGAAGCGGCCGTCCCACGCGATCTCGCCCGAGTTCGGCTGTCCGAAGCCCCAGCGCTCCCAGACCGCGTTCGGGCGCTCGCCGGACTTGAACGGCAGAGACGAGATCAGCACGTGCCACGGCTGCTGCGGGTCGCCGAGCGTGAAGTTGACGAAGACCTGGTTCGGCTGTCCGTTCGCCGCGAGGCCGATCGACGCGCTCGAGAGCGCGACGCCGCCCGAGGCCGTCGAAACGGAGACCGCGGTCAGGGCGTTCGCGGGCACCGCGTTCACGCCGAAGTAGAACGTCGTGCCGAGCGCGCCGCCGAGCGGCGAGTGGATCTCCAGGTACTTGAAGCCGGTCGAGACCGACGCGACGTAGAAGGGGGCCGAGGACTGGCCGGTCGCGAAGTCGATCGCGAGCGACGCGGCGGTGGACTGGACGACGCTCGTCGTCACGCCGACCTCGGGATCGCTCACGAAGGAGCCCGCGTCGTACTTGCGCGCGTTGAGCGTGATCGTGCCGGGCGCCGCCAGCGGAGCCTTCTGGCCGCAGCGGCTGTAGGAAACGATCCGGCGGACCTCGGAGAGTTCCCCCGCCTTGATGGAGAAGTAGTTCTCGTCGAGCGCGACGTACTCCGCCGCGCCGTTGACGATCGCGAGCGACGGCGAGCCGAGGAACAGGGGCTGCGGCGCCGCGGTGCCGTTCTGGACCGCGGAGACGGTGATCGTCGCCGCGCCGACTTGGCAGGGGACGTAGACGTTCGACCACTCGAACGTCACCGTCTCGCCCTCGTCGAGGCCCGCGCCCGTGACCGTCACGAAAGCCGACGGCCCGTTGTAGGACACCGCGGTGACGGCCGTGAAGGGGCTCGTGACCGTGACGCTCGAGAAGGCGTTCGGGAACGGGAAGCCCGTCGGCGCGGTGAAGCCGATCTGGCCGTTCGTTCCGATCGTGCTCGCGGCGGCCGTGTAGGTGACGATGATCGTCGAGAGCTCGCCCGCGACGACCGAGGTCGAGCCGAGGACCGCCGTGCCGCCGCCGGCGATCGCGCCGCTCGCGGTCGTTCCGGGATCCTTCATCGCGATGTCGACGCCGACGACGGTCTGGCCGGCGGGCGCGAACACGCGGTCGGCGCCCAGGCCCGTCGGCGAGTAGACGCCGCGCGGCTCGTCGGGCTGCAGCGCGAAGTCCGAGTTCGCGTCGAGGAACGCCCGCACGTAGTACGGCAGGCCGCCGGGAACCGCGACGTCGTAAGTGCCCGCGCCCGTCGGAACGACGCGGCTGACGACCGGGCGCCCGACGAACTGGGCGCTCGACCAGAACTCGAGCATCAGCGGCCCGGTGCGCGTTCCCGAGTAGGACGCGAGCCCGGTCACGAAGGCGGCCGAGGCCGCGGAGGCCGTCGACGGGATCACAGCGATCTCGACGCCCGTGACCGTCTGTCCGGGGGAGAGGCGCACGCCGGTCGGCGACGCCGTCGAGCCGAACACGCCGGAGTCCTCGCCCGCGTCGGGCGCGTTGTTCGAGTTGACGTCGATGAACGCGCCGAGGTAGTAGGTCGTGCCGACGCGCAGGTTGTCGAAGGAGAACGCGCGCGTGCTCGTCAGGGCGAGGCGGCCGACCGTGGTCGCGGTCGAGAACGTCGGGGCGTTGAACAGGCCGACGACGACCGAGCCGCCCTGGCTGCCGGCGTAGTCCACGCGCCCCTTGATCGAGCCGAGCGAGCCGTCCGAGCCGGTGAGCGAGAGCCGGAAGAGTCCGAGCGAGCCGGACGCGTAGGCGCCCGCGTCGATCGTGTAGACGCCGTCCTCGGGCAGGACGAAGTTCTCGATGACGGCGTCGCCGTCTCCGGCCGAGTCGTCGTCGTACTCGATCCAGTCGCCGTCGGGGCCGTAGAGGTCGATGTACGAATCGTAGAAGCCCAGCGCCTGCAGGAGGATCGTGACCGGCTGACCGCGCGTGCCGCGGAACGTGTAGAGGCGGCGCGGCGCGCCGGGGCGGTCGGGCGACGTGCAGTCCGCCGCCGTGAACGACTGCTGGACGTCCACGCCGAACGCGATCTGGCGGCGGTCGCAGATCTGCACGGGATCGTCGAGAGTCTGGCTCTCCTCCGACGCGAACTCGATGCCGTAGAGCGTCGAGGCGCCGAGCGGCTCGCCTTCGTCGGCGCTCAAGTTGCCGTTCATGTCGATGAACGCGCGCACGTCGTAGACGTCGTCGAGGAGATTGTTGAAGAGGAAGGGCGACGAGGCGCCGAACGGCGCGGTCGCGAAGCGGACCGGGACGTCGGCGTCGATCGGGATCAGCGACATCCGGACGGTGCCGGACGACGCGAGCGAGCCGCCGTAGAACGCGCTGCCGGCGATGAAGCTGACCGCGTTGCTCGTCGTGATGACGACGCCCGTGCCGGCGCCGCTCGAGGAGCCGCTGCCGTTTCCGTTCATGCGCACGAACGCCATGTCGAGGTTGAGGCCGCTGTCCACCGAGCCGCCGACGTAGACGTTCGAGGAGTCGAAGATCGAGAGGCTCAGCGCCGTGTCTTCGCGCGTGCCGTCGCCTCCGTCGAAGAAGCGCTGGCCGACGAGGTTGAGGGACTGGTCGTGGCGGAGCAGCATGTAGTCGCCGCCGTTCGTCGTGCTCTCCCAGACCGTGAACAGGTGGCCGGAGACGGGCTCGATCTGCGTGTTGCCGAGGCCGCCGCCGAAGTGCGTGACGATCGGCGCGTAGGAGGCGGACGCCTGCTGGGTGACCGCCGAGCCGCTGACGTCGAACTTGACGATGCGCGCGGTCTGGCTCGAGACGAACGTCAGGTACGCCGCGCCCGCGTTCGAGACGACGAGTCCGACGCCGGGGCCGCGGTGCTGCGCGCCGAGCGACGTGACGTCCTTGTACGCGACGGGACCGTAGGGGCCGCCGGTCTGCGATCCGTTGAACTTGATGAGGAAGTGGAGGCCGCGGTCGTCGTCGCCCTGCTGGTTGGTCACGCCGTAGACGAGGAAGATCTGGCCGTCCGGGCTGGCGGCGGAGCCGAGGACGCGCGAGTTGCAGCTCATGCAGCCGCCGGGCGAGGTGAAAGTCCAGGTCGTCGCGGTCGCGAGCGTCGAAGGATCGATCTTGAGGCCGCGGATCTGGTTGTTGATGATGTAGCGCGAGCCCGCGTACAGCATGCTCGACGCCGGCGAGAAGGTCAGCCCGTCGAAGCCCTGGTAATCCGGGAACTCGCCGTAGTTGGTCAGGTTCCACGAGCCGTCGAACACCGTGATCGTCGCGGTGGAGGACCCGGGACCGAAGGCCTCGTGGCTCTCCATGCGTCCCGGCAGGAAGACGTTGCCGCCGTCGTCCGGCGTGACGCCGCCGATCGAAAGCTCCTCGTCGGAGTTGATCACGGCGTTGGCCAGCATCACGCCCGCCGAGCTGTAGCGGACGCCCATGACGACGGATCCCTCGTTCTGGCTCGTGACGCCGATGGCGATGACGTTGTGGCTGGGGCCCGTGTACGGATCCACGGCCACCATGGCGCCGAGGTCGGTCGCGCCGCCTTCGAAGCGCGCGCCTCCCGGGTGGGCGAAGTGGCCGGTAAACGCGTTGACCGAGCCTCCCTGGCCGGGATCGGAGATCGTGCCGGAGAAGGCGTACTGCGACGGGCGCTCGGGAGTCACCTCGACGGCGACGCCCCCGTTGAGGACGCCGTGCGCGTGCGCGGCGGGATTGTAGACCCCGGCGCCGCTCGGGTCGCGGAAAGCGTCGAGCCAGTAGGTTCCGAACGGCAGGTTCTGCTTGTCGAGCGCGAACTCGCCCGAGCCCGCCGGCGGGTTGCCCGACGCCGGAATGCGGACGGTGTAGAGCGGAGTGCCGAGGCGCTCCTCGTTGCCGAAGAAGCGGACGAAGATCGGTCCGCTCTGCGTGCCGAGATAGACCATCTCGCTGCGGACGCGGCCGGCGCTCTGCGCCGCGCCGAACGCTCCGGGATCGAAGATCGTCACGTCCGCGCCGTAATGCGGGAACGCGCCGACGCCCGTGGACAGCTCGATCGAGCCCATGCCGCCGGACGGCTCGCCGAAATCGCCCTGGTCGTTGCTGTTGGCGTCGACGAACGCCATGACGTCGTACTGGCCGGCGGGCAGGTAAGTCAAGGTGAACGCGTACGTGCTCACCCCGGGCACGCGGGCGATCGTGACGGAGGGAGGCGGGGTCCCGCCGTTCGCCGTGTAGCGGCGCGGCGAGACCACGATGTTGGGCGCGGACGCGGTCCCGGAGTACTCGACGACGCCCTCGATGACGCCGTTGGGCTGGTCGTAGATGTCGAGCTTGACGAGCTTGGTGCCGGTCTGGGGAACGTAGATCGGCGGCGGGTTGGCGAACGACGGCGTCGAGAAGTCGAGGGCGTTGGTGCCCGCGGCCGTCGGCTCGCCGAGATGCTCGTCGGGGTTGTTGTTGAGGTTCGTGTCGATGAACGAGCCGAGATAGTAGGTGGAATTGCCCTGCAGGCCGGTCTTCTCGAAGTAGCCGGTCGTCGGCAGCTGGAGCAGGTAGTCGATCGAGCGGAAGCTCGGATCGCGCGAG
>CAYVFO010000086.1:0-11438 GCA_964450975.1 uncultured Elusimicrobia bacterium
TCGTCGGTCCTGCGCTCGTCGAGGCGCTTCTTCTCGCTGAGCGAGAGCGCCTTGTCCTTGCGCTGCTTCTCCCAGCGCTTCATGTCCTCTTTGATCCACTGGAACTCACGCGACGACGCGACGCGCGAGGCGGACGCTTTCGCGAGCGCGGGCAGGTGGGTCTTGAAGAACTCGGAGCGGTTGTACGGGGCGGGCTCGACCTCGTCGTACGGGAGCGCGCTCTTCTGCGAGCTCTCGGTCGACTCGGAGATGTCGCCGTAGTACGGGATGTGCACGTCGGGGAGGACGCCGCGGTGCTGAGTCGAGCCGCCCGAGACGCGGTAGAACTTCTGGATCGTGAGCTTGAGCGCGCCGGGCTTGTACGTGCGGTATGCCGGCGGCAGGTAGCTGTTGAGCTCGAGCACGGACTGGACCGTGCCCTTGCCGAACGTGCTCTTCTCGCCGACGACGATGCCGCGGCCGTAGTCCTGCATCGCGGCCGCGAAGATCTCGGACGCCGACGCCGAGCCGCGCGAGGTGAGCACGATGAGCGGGCCGTCGAAGCCGCTCGACGGGTCGTTGTCGCGCAGGAGCTTGATCGTCCCGCGCGCGTCCTTGACCTGGACGACGGGGTTCGTCTCGACGAAGAGGCCGGTCAGGCTGACGGCCTCGGACAGCGAGCCGCCGCCGTCGCGCCGGAGGTCGACGATGAGCGAGTCCACGCCGCGCTTCTTCAGCTCGTCGATGAGGCGCTCGGAGTCGCGCGTGGCGCTCTTGCCGTCGGCGCCGCCGCGCATGTCCGCGTAGAAGGAGGGCAGGTCGAGAACGCCGATGCGCGAGCTCTTGCCGTTCTTGCCCGGGACGGTGAAGATCTTGGCCTTCGCCTCCTGGTCGGTGAGCTTGATCTCGTCGCGCACGAGCGTGACGACCATGCGCGCGGCCGGGTCGATCGCCTCGGCCTGGATGACGCGCAGGCGCACGGAGGTGCCCTTCTCGCCGCGGATCATCTGCACGAGGCGGTCGAGCTTCATGCCGACGACCTCGACGAAGGGGCCGTCCCCCTGAGCGACGGCCTCGATCTTGTCGGCGACCTTGAGGCGCTTGTCGGAGTCGGCGGGGCCGCCCGGGACGAGCGAGACGATGCGGGCGTAGCCGTCCTCGGACCGGAGCACCGCGCCGATGCCGACGAGCGAGAGCTTCATGCTGATGTCGAAGTTCTCCTTCTGCGCGGCGGCGAGATAGTCGGTGTGCGGATCGTAGACGCGCGTGAGCGCGGAGAGATAAGCGGAGAAGACGTCGATGCCGTCGTACTCCTTGTAGCTGCGGAGGATGCGGTCGTAGCGCTGGTCGATCGTCTCCTTGATCGTCAGCTCCTTCGCGGGCTTGGCGACCTCCTCCTTCTTCGCGTTCGCGTCCTCTTTCTTCGGCTCGGCGGGCTTGGCCGCCGCTTCCTTGGCGGCCTTGGCGCGCGCCTCGGCGGCCTTCTGGCGCGCGAGCTTCTCGCCCAGGATCTCGCTCTTGATGCGCAGGCGCCACTGCTCCTTCGAAGCGTCGGCGGTCTCGGGCCACGGCAGCTCGTGCCGGTCGAGGACGACGGACTCGTCCTTCGTGAAGTCGTGCTCCTGGCTCGTCAGCGTCTTGATGAGCGCGACGCGCTCCTCGAGGCGCTTCACGGCGCGGTCGAAGATCTCGTAAGCGGGCTCGACGTCGCCGTCCTTGATGCGGTCGTCGAGCGTGGTCCCGTATTTCGCCTCGAACTCGTCGACGTCGGACTTCTCGAAGATCATGTGCGAGTAGTCGTAGGACTCGAGGTAGTTCTTGAGGAACTCCTTGGAGACCTCGTCGCCGATCGGGCGGCGCGCGTAGTGCGTCTGCTCGAGCAGGCGCGCGACGAGCTCGGCGGCGATCGGGCCTCCGGCGTACTTCTCGAAGGCCGAGGCCGGCGCCGCGAGGAGCAGCGCCAGCGAGAGTGCGGCGAAGCGGCGGAAAAGCGGGTTCATGGTGGTTACCTTTGGTTGCGCGCGACGAATTGATTCACGAAATCGACGTCGTTCTGCACGCTCCAGTCCAGATCG
The DNA here is from genome assembly GCA_964450975.1 of uncultured Elusimicrobia bacterium. Classification (GTDB taxonomy): domain Bacteria; phylum Elusimicrobiota; class Elusimicrobia; order UBA1565; family UBA9628; genus GWA2-66-18. The sequence continues at coordinate 2,055 of CAYVFO010000086.1, forward strand.
GCGGCGTTCTTGAGGAACCGGTCGAGCAGATAAGCGGCCTCGCCGGGCGTGAAGCCGACGGCGGCGAGGTCGTCGAGAATAGCTTTTTGAGTCCCGGGTTTCGAGAGATGTTCCCGCCAGGCGGCGATGGCCGGCTGGTAGTCCTCGACGCGGTTGAGCTCGGTGCGGCTCATCCAAGGCATCTCGGAGGCGATGCGCTCGTCCGGCAGGCGTCCGGCGACGGGCTGGGAGCGGCCGAGGGCCTGCTCGAAATCGATGATCCAGGGCAGGCCGCCGTCGTGAGGCGAGAGGACGTTGCCCTGATTGACGTCGGAAAGCCCGAAGGTGTGGGCGAACAGCGCGACGGCGACGCGCTGCTCGAGGTTGAACGGCGTCTTCCACGACGACGACGCCTCGGCCTTTTCCATCACCATCCATGACTCGAAGCCGTTGTTCACGGAGACCGACGCGGGCGTCCGGAAGTACTTCCCGAACCACCGCTTGGCGAAGCGGCGGACGACGGCCTCGTTGCGGATGATGTCCCACTGCGCGATCTTGTGGATCGCCTGGGGCTTGCCGGGCTGCCGGAGGAGCAGGATCGTCGTGTTGAGCTTGCCCGGGTCCTCGCCGTGGAGCTTCGCGGGGTTCTTCACGCGATAGGGATCGTAGCCGAGCCGCTTGACCGCCTCCTTGTACGTCGTGACGGAGTCGTCGAGCCCGGCGGGGCCCTTCGGCGCGGCGGCGAACGTGAGCTTCGGCGCCTTGGCGGCGATCGCGTCGTAGGAGGCGAGCGCGGGGAGGTGCTTGGCGAGCGCCGGGTCGGCGCGGATCGCGGCGAGCGAGGCCTTCCATTTGTCCGACGACGGTCCGAGGCGCGCGCGCAGGCCGGAGAGGAACTCGCCGGCGTCGAGGCCGGCGGCGAGCGCCTCGCCCGTCAGGAGCTGCTTGAGGACCGGACCGGGGCCGGCGTCCGCGATCCCGCCGCCGTCGACGATCGTCCACTTCGTGCGCCAATGCGCCCAGATGAGGTTGCCCGGCGCGAGATCGGCGGTGACGCCCGCCTGGATCAACTTGGCCGCGAGCTCGGGCCAGCCGACCTTGTGCTGGCGGTCGAAGCCGCTCTTGAGCAGGTCGGACGCGGTGCGGCCCTCGGCGAATTCCTTGACGAGCACCGAGCCGTCCTTGCTCGCGGCGAGGAGCTTGGCGTGCGGGATGTCGGAGTCCGCGATCGCCTTGAGGATCGAGGCCTCGCCCGAGTAGTGCTCGAGCGACATGAACTCCGGATGGATGATCTTCACGACGGCGTCGCGGCCGGAACCCGTCGACCACACCGTCGAGCCGCCGCCGTCGGCGAGCTTCGCGGCGAGCACGTAAGTCTTGCCGCCGAGCCGGACCTTGTCGCCCGCCTTGCCGGGCCACGACGGAACCGAGTCGCCGCGGCCGAGCCAATTCCTGACGCGCGCGCCCCAGCCGGGAGAAGCGGAGACGGACACGTCGGCTTTCGCGGCGGACTTGCCCTGGTCGAAGAGGACGCGGCCGCCGTCGGCGACCTCGCCGGGCTGAGCCTTGCCCTCCGCCGCGGGCGCGGACTTGAGGGCGGACGTCAGCGCGCCGGGGACCGACGGCTTGATCTCGTTCGGCGTCGACGGCGCGGCCTTGACCGGGACGGCGCCTTGGCGGAGAATCTCAGGCTGGACGAGCGCGGAGGGGACGAGCCCCGGCGACGGCAGCACGGTCTGCGCGAGGGTCGGCGCGGACAGCGAGCCGTTGAGCGACGGGACCGTGAGGTTGATCGGCGTCGGCGCGCCGAGGCCGGCGCCGATGGAGCCCGATTGGCCGCCCGGGTTGACCTCGACGGGAATGCGGCCTTCGACCTGGCCGGCCCGGAGCGGGGCGGCCAGGACCAGGCAAAGCAGGGTCCAGAGCGTGAGGGGTCTCACGACCCCAATATAACAGGAGAACGGGGCCCGTGCCAGGGGCGGGAAAGTCAGGGTTTTGCGACGAGGGCCTTCATCTGGCGGAGGAACGTGATCGTCTTGGCCAGCTCTTTATAAGGAATGCGCACGCCCTTCTTGGACCAGCCCTTGTACTCGGGCTCGTCGACCCACTCGCGCAGGTCGATGCCGGTCGAGTCCTTGAAGATCGTCACGCGGACGACGAGTTCGGAGCCCGGTTTCTTCGGGACGCGCGCGAGCTCGCGGTCGGCCAAGTCGGTCGGCTCGGCGGGCAGCTTCTCGAGGGCGGCGAGCGTCTCATCGAGGACCCGGCCGTTCAACGTCACGCCGGACTTCGTCGGGCCCGAGTAGGCGTCGCCTTTGACGAAGGTGCGCACGGAGCCGTAGCGGTGCCCTTTGTACTCGTCCACGTAGAACTTGAGCTCGGACGACTCGGTCAGGGCGATGGCGCCCAGGTCCTTCAGAGGCTTGAATTCCTTCGATTCGGCCATGCTTTTATCGTAGCAAAGGAACCCCGGCCCTCGCCCGGTGTCCAATACTCCCGTGAGCCTTGACAGCCGGGCGCCCGGCCCTTATCCTTCCGGTTCGATGCCCCCTTCGAACGAGGACCTGCAGTCCCAGCTCAAGGAGCTGAGCCTGGAGGTCCGGTCCCTCCGCGAGGAGGTCGAGCGGCTCAAAGGAGCGCCTCTGCCGGCGCCGGAGCCTCCGCCCAAGCCCAAGTTCGAGCCCATCAAATCCTCGCCTCTGTCGCGCTCGGTCTTTAAAGAGGAGCCTAAGCTCGAGCCCGTCAAAGCGGCGGAGCCCGAGCCCGGCCCTCAGACCTTCGACGATCTCGTGCGCAAGGCGAAGGGTCTCCCGCCGGTGCACCGCGTCGAGCCCGCGCCGGCGCGAGAAGTCGAGGACATGGGGATTTTTTCGAATCCGTTGTCCGAGAAGTTCATCGGCGAGAAGATGCTGCAGTACGTCGGCACGCTCATTCTCGGCCTCGGCGTCGTCTTCTTTTTGATCTGGCGCGCGCAGCACACGAGCCCGGCCGAGCGCGCGTTCATGGCGACGGCCGCGGGCGCGGCGCTCGTCGCTCTCGGCGCGTGGGTCCGCTCGCGTCCGCCGTACGACCGCCTCTCCGAGGCGCTGATCGGCGGCGGCTGGTCCGTCCTTTATATCACCGCCTACGCGGTGTTCCATTTCCCGGCCGTGAAGATCGTCGACTCGACGACGGTCGAGATGGCGCTCCTGCTCGCGTCGGCGGGCGGCATGGTGTTCCACGCGCTCTCGACGGGCTCTCGCGCGCTGCGGCTCTATTCGTTCTCGCTCGCGTACTTCCTGCTTCTGTTCTGCCGCGCCGACGTCGCCTCCTTCGACCTCTTCCTCGTGCTGCTCGGCGCCTCCGCGCTCATCTCCGTCGAGTCCGGCGAGGCCGACGTGCTCATCCCGTCCTTGCTCGGCTTCCACGCGAACTATCTGCCGACGTACTTCCACACGATCGGGCTGCCCGCCGCCGACCGCACAATGGCGAATTTCACGCAGCCGTTCGGCTGGCTCGCGGGCGGCTATTTGATCGTCGCCCTGCTTCCCTTGATCCCGCGCGCGCGGACGAAGCTCATGACCGAGGAGCAGAAGACCGTCCTCGACGGCGTCCTGTGCCTCAACGCGTCGCTGTTCGCCGTGATCGGCGCGTCGATGGGACGCGTCTACTGGGGCCACGCGAGCCTGCAGCGCGCGGCCATGATGTCCTTGTTCTTCCTGCTGCCCGCGACGGGCCACCTGTGGGCGCTCGGCCGCAGATCGATGTCGGCGAGCCTCGGCGGCGTGATTCCTCTCATGCTGCTCGCGGCCGCGATCTTCGAGATGCCCGATCCGATGTGGAAGCTCTTCGCGTGGGTCGGCGTGTCGACGGGCTGGGTGTTCATCGGCCTGTTCCTCGACCAGCCCGTCTGGCGCGCGGCGGGCCTCGCGATGTCGGTGCTCACGTTCTTCTTCTACTGGGAGGTCGCCGGTCGCGGCGAGGAGCCCCGGCGCGCGGCCGCGATGGCGCTGTTCGTTTTCGCGGCGACGTCGTACTTCTTCTCGCGCTTCCACCGCCTGTGGCTCGACGACCCCGAGGAGTGGGAGAAGCCCTCGAGCGAGTACTGGCTGCACATCGGCACCGCCTCCTTGATCCTCGGGCTGTGGGGCACGCTCGACGCGGCGCCGTTCCTGTGCTCGCTCGTCGCGCTCGCCTTGATCGGCGAGCACCTCGCGGTCAGGCTCGGCCGGACCGGGCTCTGGGCGCAGGCGTCCGCGCTCGAGCTGGCGCTCGGGATCTACTTCTTCTTCGTCGACTACGGCGCGGGCTCGTCGGTGACGGCTCTCTCGCCGCGCCTGCTCGTGGGCTTCGTCGTCGCGGGCGCCTACGCTTACCTCCTGTTCGACGACCCGATGGACGACGCGCTCGCCGAAAAGTGGACGTGGTGGAACAAGGCGGAGCAGCGGCGCGTCGTTTCGTGGCTGCTGCTCGGCGTGCTCTCGTTCGCGGTCTACAAGGAGTTCGACGGCCGCCTGCGCCTGCCGATCTGGGCGTTCGGCTCTCTCGGCCTCTACTGGCTCGGCAAGACTTCGAAGACCGGCGACTTCGAGAAGCAGTCGCTCGTCCTCTCGCTGGCGACCGGCGTCGAGGCGCTCACGACCTACATGACCGCGCCGGCGCCGCTCATGGCCCAGCTGAGCTTCTCGCGCGCCGCGCTCTACTGGGCGTCCGTCGCCGCGCTCGGCGGCGGCCTGTTCTCCGCGAAGACCGCGGAGGAGGGGAAGACCGACGACATGGCGGCGCTGATGTTCTCCGTCCTCGCGCTCGTGCTCGGCGCCGCGTTCTTCGCCAAGGAGATGGACCGCGTGCAGCTCACGCTCGCGTGGACCGGCCTCGGCATCGCGTTCCTCGGCGGCGGCCTCGTCCTCGGCTGGCGCGAGCTGCGCCTGCCCGGCCTGTGCCTGCTCGCGGTCTGCGTCGGCAAGGCGCTGCTCTCCGACACCGCTCACATGCCCCTTCCCAACCGCGTGGCGAGCTTCGTCGTGCTCGGCGTCGTCCTCATCTTCGCATCCAGCCTCTACAACCGCGCCGGAGCGCGCGGAGAGTGAGAAAGGCCCTGCCCGCCGTCTTGATCGTCTTCGCGCTCGCCTCCGCGGCGTACGTGGGGAAGAACACGCGCAGCCGCGAGAGCGTCCTGCCGCTCTCGCGCGCGGTCGCCGACCACGAGAAGGCGATCGACCGCGGCTCGGCCGTCGTGTTCCGCCTGCCGCCCGACGAGGAGCGGCGCATCGGCGAGGGCCTCGACGCGTCGATGGCGCCGCGCGAGGTGCCCGCGCCCGGCACGCCGGAGGCCGGACGCGCCGCGTTGTGGCGCGAGCTCGGCCAGGAGGCCGCGAGCGCGCCGCTCGTGAGCCGCTTCCGCGGCCGCTACGAGTTCAGGACGGTCGGGGGCTTCGGCGCGAACGCCTTCGCCTTGCCCGGCGGCTTCGTCTACGGCACCGACGCGCTGATAGCGCGCCTCGGCAGCGACGCCGACGCGATTCTCTTCGTGATCGGCCACGAGCTCGGCCACATCGAGCTCGGGCACTGCGCCGACGCCTACCGCCTGCGCGCCGGCGCGAAGGACCCCGTGCGCGCCGTCCTCGGCGGCGTGTCCTCCGTCGCCCGCGTGTTCGCCGCGCTGCACTTCTCGGGTGGCCAGGAGCTCGAGGCGGACGCGTACGCGGTGCGCCTGATGCGGAGCATGCGCCGCGATCCCGCCGCCGCGCTGCGCGCGATGGACGCGCTCGGCCTGACCGCGGAGACGAACACCAAGCGCCGGGCCGGCACGGTCGCCGTCGAGGGGCTCGCCGACTACTTCAGCACGCACCCGGGCGCCTGGGAGCGCCGCGCCGCGCTCGAGCGCGAGATCGGGAGGGGCTCGTGAGCCGCGGCGTCCGCTCGACGGGCTTCCGCGCCTTCGTCGCCGCGCAGGCGATCGGCTCGTTCAACGACAACTGCTTCAAAACGTACATCGCGCTGCTCGCGGTGGCCCAGAATCCCGACAAGGCGGCGGCCCTCATCGCGGCCGCGGGCGCTCTGTTCATTCTTCCGTTCCTGTTCCTGTCCACTTTCGCCGGCGATCTGGCCGACCGCTATCCGAAGGCCCGTCTCGTCGTCTGGTTCAAGGCGATCGAGGTCGTCCTCCTCCTTCTCGCGATTCCCGCGCTCGTGTTCATGCATTATCCGTCCTTGCTCGCGATCATCTTCCTCCTCGGCGCGCACTCGGCGCTCTTCGGCCCCGTGAAGCTCTCCATCGCGCCCGAGCTCGTCGGCGAGAACGAGCTCTCCGACGCCAACGGCATCATGCAGGCGACCACGTTCGGCGCGATCGTCCTCGGAACCGCCGTCGCCTCCGAGCTCGCCGCGCGCTTCGCGGATCATCCCGCCATGTCCGCCGCCGCGCTGACCGTCCTCGCGGTCGCGGGCCTGATCGCCGCGCGCCTCGTGCCCGAGAGCCCCGCCGCGCGGCCGGACGCGCCGCTCTCGCTCGATCCGATCTCGAGCACGCGCGCCAACCTGAAGGAATTGGCGACGATGCCCGGCGTGCAGGCCGCGACGTTCGCCGCCGCGTTCTTCTGGTTCCTCGGCGCGCTCTTCCAGATGAACCTGCTCGTCTACGGCACGCGCCTGATGCACCTCTCGGAGGCCGCGTGCGGCCGCTTCCAGGTGGTGCTGGCGCTCGGCATCGGCGCGGGCTCCTTGATCGCGGGCCGCCTCTCGCGCGGGCACGTCGAGCTCGGCCTCGTGCCGCTCGGCGGCATCGGCCTCGTGCTGTTCGGCTTCGACCTCGGCTTCGCGTTTCGCTCGCCGTCGCGCGTGATCTTCGACCTGGCGATGCTGGGCGTGTCGGCGGGCTTCTACGCGGTGCCGCTTCAGGCGTTCATCCAGCAGCGAAGCCCCGCGGCCGAGCGCGGCCGCATCGCCGCGACCGGAAACGTGCTGTGCTTCACGGCGATCCTCATCGCCTCGGCGGCGCTTTGGGCGCTCGACGCCAAGTTCAAGCTCCACCCCGGCCAGGTGTTCCTCGTCGCCGCGGCGATGTCGGCCGTCGTCGCCGTCGAGATCCTGAGGCGGCTGCCCGATTTCTTCCTGCGCCTGATGTTCCTGCCGCTCACGCGCTGCGTCTACGACATCCGCGTCGTCGGCCTCGAGAACGTGCCCGTGACCGGACCCGTGCTGCTCGTCGCCAACCACGTCTCCTTCGTCGACGCGATCCTCATCGCGATGGCCAACCAGCGGCTCGTGCGCTTCCTCATGCTGCGCGCCTACTACGACCTGCCCGTCGCGGGCTGGTTCTTCAAGGCGATGGGCTGCGTGCCCGTGTCGAGCGGCGACGGCCCGAAGGCGCTCGCGGCGTCGTTCAAGAAGGCGCGCGAGTACATGATGTCGGGCGAGGCCGTCTGCATCTTCGCCGAGGGGGAGATCTCGCGCCACGGCCAGATGCAGCGCTTCAAGCGCGGCTTCGAAAGCATGGTCCACGGCGTCGAGGTCCCGATCGTGCCGGTCCACCTCGATCAAGTCTGGGGCTCCGTGTTCAGCTTCTCCGAGGGCAAGCTCCTCTTCAAATGGCCGCGCCGCATCCCGTACCGCATCACGGTCAGCTTCGGGCGTCCGATGCCCGCGACGGCGACGGCCTTCGAGGTCCGGCAGTCGATCCTCTCGCTCGGCGCGGAGGCCTTCGAGCACCGCCTGGCCGAGGCGCCGCCTCTGCCGCTGTCGTTCGCTCGATCGGCGAAGAGCCGCCCCTTCGCCGCGTGCCTCGCGGATTCGTCGGGACTCAACCTCAACGCCTTGGAGTCGCTGACCGGCTCGTATCTCTTGGGTCGCGTCCTCGCGAAGTCGTTGGGCGCCGACGAGACGAACGTGGGCGTGATGCTGCCGCCGACGGTTGCCGGCGCTCTCGCGAACGTCGGTCTGTCTTTGGACGGCCGGGTGGCGATCAATCTCAATTACACGGCCAGCAAGGATGTCGTCGATGCGTGCGTCGCCAAGGCCGATATCCGCACCGTCGTTTCATCCCGCAAGTTCTTGGAAAAGGTCGGCTGGTCCCCATCCGCGAAGATGATCTATGTGGAGGACGTGCTCCCCGCTATTCCCGCGAGCGCGAAAGCCCTCCATGCCGCCGTTTTCTTTCTGCTGCCGTCGTATATTCTGGAGCGGACGTTCTTTCACAAGGCCATGGGCCCGCTCGACCGCCTGGCGACGATCATGTTCACGAGCGGCAGCACCGGCCTCCCGAAGGGCGTCATGCTCACGCACGCCAACGTGCTGGCCAACCTCGAGGCCGTCGCGCAGGTCGTCCAGCTCGGCCCGTCGGACCGCATGCTCGGCGTGCTCCCGTTCTTCCACTCCTTCGGCTTCACCGCGACGATGTGGATGCCGCTGCGCCTCGGCATGGGCGCGGTGTACCACTACAACCCGCTCGACTCGCGCAAGATCGGCGAGCTCGTCGCGGAGCACAAGGTCACCGCGCTCCTCGGCACGCCGACGTTCCTGCTCGCGTGGATGCGCCGCGTCGAGAAGGCGCAGTTCGAGACCTTGCGCTGGGTCGTCGTCGGCGCGGAGAAGCTGCGCGAGGAGGTCGCGAAGGCCTTCCTCGAGAAGTACGGCGTCTCGCCGCTCGAGGGCTACGGCGCGACCGAGCTCTCGCCCGTCGCGTCGATCAACATCCCCGACATCGTCTGGCCCGGCATCCGCCAGACCGGCACGAAGCTCGGCACCGTCGGCCAGCCGCTGCCCGGCGTGTTCATGAAGATCGTCGACCCCGAGACCGGCAAGGAGCTCGGCGCCGACCAGCCCGGCCTGCTGCTCGTGCGCGGCCCCAACGTCATGAAGGGCTATCTCGGCGACCCGGCCAAGACGGCCGAGGTCGTCAAGGACGGCTACTACGTGACCGGCGACGTCGCGCGCATCGACGAGGACGGCTTCGTCACGCTCACGGACCGGCTCTCACGCTTCTCGAAGGTCGGCGGCGAGATGGTGCCGCACATCAAGGTCGAGGAGAGCCTCCACGAGGCGCTCGGCCTGCTCGATCAGACCTTCGTCGTCGCGGGCGTGCCCGACGACAAGCGCGGCGAACGCCTCGTCGTCCTCTATAAGGGCGAGCACGACGTCGAGGCGGCGCTCAAGAAGGTCTCCGACACGGGGCTGCCGAAGCTCTGGCTGCCCGACAAGTCCAATTTTCACAAGGTCGACGAGTTCCCGCTGCTCGGCTCGGGAAAGCTCGACATGCAGAAGCTGAAGTCGGAGGCTCGCCGCCTGGAAGGGCTATAATCCCGGACCCATGCTGCTGATCGTCGCCGCCCTCCTGATCGCCGCCAACGCGCTCTTCGTGCTCATGGAGTTCGCGCTGGTGCGCGTGCGCCCGGCGCGCATCGAGCTGCACGCGCGCAAGGGCAGCCG
>CAYVFO010000087.1:0-11164 GCA_964450975.1 uncultured Elusimicrobia bacterium
CCTCGGCCTCGACCGTCCCGCCGCCGCCCCGGGGAGCCGAGGCGCAGGAGGCCGAGAGCGCGAGGAGGCAGGCGAGCGCGAGGGTCTTCATTTGAACGACCCTCCCATCAGCTTCTCGAGGCGCTTCTTGGGGAGGCGCATCGTCACGACGCAGCCGTTGTCCGACGTGAACTCGCTCTTGAGGACCTCGGCGCCCGCGATCATCGCCTTGACGCGGCTCTCGAGGTCGGAGTCGACCTCGATGGCGCGCTCGATCGTGTAGCCTCCCTCGAGCTCGACGCCCTTGACCATGGACAGCAGCTCGTACTGCGCCTTCACGATCGCCGCGTCCCGGGCCAGCGACTTGCGCTGCGTGTCGCTCTCGAGCTTCGGGTCGGAGGCGCCGATGCCGATCGCCTCGAGGAAGCTCCCGTGATCGGGCTTCTGGTCGATCGTCGTCTGCACCGCGCCTTTCTGCACGCGGCTCTGAACGCCGCCGCAGGACGTCAACAGGCCCGTCGCGAGGATCAGAATCGTCGCCACCCGCATCTTCACCGCTTCGTTCATAATCTTTCTCCTTTGCGTCTCGGCTCCAGTATGCCCGGGAGCGCTCAAGCCGCGCTGAGGAGCCGCTTAAGTTCCGCTTAAGCCGCGGAGGCCTGCCCGAAGGGCCCATAAAATAGATGGGCCTTTTGGGTGCTTTTCCCTTGCAACGCAAAACGCCTTATGTAAGGATGGGACCTCCTGGAGGTGGTCCAATGAAGAGAAGCATCCTGGTGAGCGTCGCGGCCTTGGCCTTGTCGGTCCAGCCGTCGGCGGAGCTGTGCGAGGGGTTCCTGCCCGAGAACAACCTCGAGATTCCGATCGGATCCGCTGAGGACAAGGGCATCACGCAGCAGCAGTTCAACGCGGTGATCGATCAGGCCGAGAAGATCTACGGCCCCGTCATCGCGGCGCGCGGCGGCAAGCTCGTCGTCAAGCGCCTGTGGGACAACGGCACGGTGAACGCCTCGGCTCAGCGCCAGGGCACGAACTACGTCGTCAACATGTACGGCGGCCTGGCCCGCCACGAGACGATCACGCAGGACGGCTTCGCGCTCGTCGTCTGCCACGAGATCGGCCACCACATCGGCGGCGCCCCGAAGTACGGCGGCGGCAACGACTGGGCGTCGAACGAGGGGCAGTCCGACTACTTCGCGAACCTCAAGTGCCTCCGGCGCATGTTCTCGGCGCCCGGCGCCGCGGCCTTCACCCGCAAGGGCGAGGACCCGGGCGCGCGCCCGGCGTGCGAGCAGGCCTTCGAGTCGGAGAGCGACCGCGCGCTGTGCGTGCGCGGCGCGACCGCCGGCATGTCGGTCACCTCGCTGTTCCGCGCCCTGCGGCGCGAGACGGTGATCCCGCGCTACGACACCCCGGATCCCGCGCAGGTCGCGCGGACGTCCGACTCCCACCCGGCGACGCAGTGCCGCCTCGACACGTACTACAACGGGTCCATCTGCGCCCGCGGCGTAAACGAGGAGCTCAGCGAGACCGACGCGACGGCGGGAACCTGCACCGACGCGGCGGTCCACAAGATCGGCCTGCGCCCGCGCTGCTGGTACAAGCCGGCGACGGGGATCGACGACGTCCCGGAGGCCGCGCTCGCGGCTCGCCCGAAGGCGTCGCCTCTCGTCAAGACGCTCGAGAACCCGGCCCTCTGGTCGGGACTCTGATTCGACTGGCATCCCGGCGGCTGATCGGCTATCCTAGCCGCCGGGATGCCATTCTCTTTTCCTAAAGCCCTCCTCCTCGCGGCCCTCGCCGCCCCCTCCCCCGCCGCGGTCGTCGAGGAGGTCACCCGCCTCTACCCCGTCCGCGTCGAGCGCGTCGCCGCGCCGAAGACGCTCGAGGAGCTCCGCCGCCTCGTGAGAGAGAACGCCGGCCCGATCTCCGTGGGCGGCGGACGCTACAGCATGGGCGGGCAGACCGCCTCGGTCAACGGCCTGCAGATCGACATGCGCGGCATGGACCGCGTGCTCACATTCTCCCCCGCCGACCGCACGATCACCGTCGAGGCGGGCATCACCTGGCGCAAGATCCAGGAGTTCATAGACCCGCACGGCCTCTCGCTCAAGATCATGCAGTCCTACGCGAACTTCACGGTCGGCGGCGCGCTCTCGGTCAACTGCCACGGGCGCTACGTCAATCAGGGCCCCGTGATCCGCTCCGTGCGCAGGGTCTCCGTCGTCATGGCCGACGGCTCCGTCGTCGAGGCCTCGCCGTCGAAGCGGCCCGAGGTCTTCTACGGCGCGATCGGCGGCTACGGCGCGATCGGCGTCATCGCCTCCGCGACGCTCGACCTCGAGTCCAACGAGCCGCTCGAGCGGACCGCCAAGCGCATGACGCTCGCCGAGTATCCCGCGTTCTTCGAGTCCTCGATCAAAGGCTCCAAGGACGCGGTCTACCACAATGGAGACATCTACCCCCCCGATTACGACACCGTGATGGCGGTCACCTACTCCCGCACCGGGCGCCCGGTCACGGTCGAGGACCGCCTGCAGCCGCCGGCGCGCCCGAGCTTCAAGGACCGCTGGCTGCTGTGGTGGATCTCCGAGCGGACCTACGCCAAGCGCCTGCGCGAGAAGGCTCTCGACCCCGTCTCGATGAAGGCCAAGCCCGTCGTCTGGCGCAACTACGAGGCGAGCTACGACGTCGCCTCGCTCGAGCCCTACTCGCGCGAGAAGAGCACGTACGTCCTCCAGGAGTACTTCGTGCCGGTGGGCCGCTTTTCGGACTTCGCGGGCCGCATGCGCGAGATCTTCCGCCGCCACGGCGCGAACGTCCTCAACGTCTCGATCCGCCACGCCGAGAAGGACCCCGGCTCGTACATGGCGTGGGCGCGCGGAGAGACCTTCGCCTTCGTCGTCTACTACAAGCAGGGCACCTCGCGCGCCGAGCGCGGCGCCGTCGAGATCTGGACGCGCGAGCTCATCGACGCCGCGATCGCCTCGGGCGGGACGTATTATCTGCCCTACCAGATCGTCGCGACGGACGCGCAGTTCCACGCCGCCTACCCGCGCGCCCGGGAGTTCTTCGCCTTGAAGAAGCGCCTCGACCCCGGCCACAAGTTCACGAACTCCCTGTGGGACGCGTACCTGCCGCGCCCGGACGCGCGCGCCGCCTCCGACAAGGCGAACGCGGAGAAGCTCGCCGCGCGGAAGACCTGGCGCCGCCCCGAGGAGCAGACGTTCTACACCTTGCCCGAGTGGTACATCGTCTACTCGGCCGACGAGCTGGCGGCGCACATGAAGGACGGCTTGCCGAGCCGCTTCCCCTACTTCGCGGCGATCAAGCAGTTCTGGGCGATCGACAAGACGATGCGCCGGACGCTCAAGGCCGGCCGCTATCCGTCCAACTTCGAGTACCGGACGATGATCGCCGTGATCGGCGCCTCCTTCACCTTCGAGTACGCGGTCAAAGGGATCTACGAGAAGACCGTCGGCCGGCTGACCGAGCGCGTCTCGCTCGAGGGCGACCCCGCGCGCCGCGGCGCCGAGGACCTGGCCGCGGCCGAGGTCCAGCGCGAGTACAGCGCGTTCATGCACGACGTGCCCTGGTACGAGTTCCCCTTCAAGACCAAGCTCCTCGAGTACCGCGCGCGGTCCAAGCCCGCGTCCTTCTCCCTGCGCAAGCTCGAGCGCCGGCTCGCGGTCCCGCTCGAGCTCGCCGGCAAGGCGGTCTGGGCCAAGCTCATCAAGAAAGCCACGGGAACGGCGTTCGAGGCGCAGGAGCTCACGGTCGAGGCGTGGGTCCGTCCCGGAGCGTCCGACCCGGCGCGGGTTCCGGGCGTGAAGGTCCTCGAAAAGCTCGCCGGCGGAGACCTGTTGATCGGCGTGCCGCGCTACGAGAAGTTCCAGGGCGCCGCCGCGGCGCTCGCGGGTTCGGGCGTCCGGTTCGTCGAGATCGCGGGAAACCGCACGATGCTCGCGACCGTCATCGCCCCCGCCGGCTGGGACGGCGCCCGCCTCTGGGGCGGGGCGCTCGGAACCTGGCCGGTCCTCTCGGACCCTAAGAAGGAGCGCGTCGCTTTGGCTCTGCCGGTCGGCCGCCTGCACGAGGCGCTGGCCGGCTGGAAGGCCGAGGGCGTCGCCGCGGAGCACCTCTATGACTACTGAGAACCTGAGCCGCCGCGCCTTTCTATTGAGGGCCGCCGCTTTGCTCGCGGCTCTGCGGACGCCCGGGTGGGCCGAGAAGCTCGCCGCCGCCGGCGTCCGCTCGAACTTCAAGGCCGTCTACCTCGACACCCCGCAGCGCGACCGCTTCTACTGGTTCCTCCAGGAGGTCTTCCACCTCTACCCGGAAGACCGCTTCCACCAGCTGATCTGGGATCTCACCAAGGAGAAGGCGACCGACGAGGAGATCTACCGCGCGCTCCAGGCCGAGCTCCCGGCCTTGAAGCCCCTGCTCGGCCCGCTCACGTACGACCTGCCCGCCCTCAAGAAGCAGAAGAAGGACATGGCCGACCAGGCGCTCGCGTTCCTCGGACCCAACCCGGTCGTCGACGGCTACCTCGAGATCGGCTCCCCCGCGCGCTACTTGGCGGCGCTCAAAGGGCGCATCCGCCTGATGGGCAAGGTCTACGTGCTCAACGACCTGGCGATGTCCTACTCGCTGCCCGACATGATGGAGCGCGGCGGCCCCGCGATGCCCGGGACGTTCCTCCCGATGGGCGACTACGACCCGATCCCGGCCTCGGTGCCGGACGGCTCGATCGGCCTGGTCGCCAACTTCATCGGCTTCCACCACGCCCCGGCCGGCCGCCTGGCCGGCTTCGTGTCCTCCATCAAGCGCGTGCTCAAGCCCGGAGGCCGGATGCTCGTCCGCGACCACGACGTCGACTCCAAGAAGATGGATTCTTTGGTCGCCCTGGCGCACGACGTGTTCAACGCAGGGGTCAAGCTCGCCTGGGAGGAGAACGCCGGGCAGATCCGCCTGTTCCGGTCCATCCGGGACTGGACCGCCTACCTCGAGGCCGCGGGGTTCAAGCGCTCCGAGCGGCTCCTCGCCCAGGACCACGACCCGACGCAAAACCTACTCGCGGAATACGTGAAATTGTGACCCGTTCCCGTCGAAGATTTTCTCCCCTTTCGGCGGGTTCCGTGGTATAATAATCATCAGAGGCCGGACGATTGGCCTCGCCACAGACGTACGTGAGCATTACGTAAATGAAGAGGTAGTAAATAGAATGGCTACGGGCAAAGTGAAGTGGTTCAACGATCAGAAGGGCTTCGGGTTCATCACGCCGGACGACGGGTCTAAGGACCTTTTCGTCCACCACTCGTCCATCTTGGGCGAGGGTTTCAAGACTTTGGCTGAGAATCAGGCCGTTGAGTTCGACGTGCAGCAGTCCGACAAGGGCCCGCGCGCCGCGAACGTTCGCAAGCTCTAAGAGCTTCGGACCTGATAAACAGACGCCCCGGCATCGAAAGATGCCGGGGCGTCTTATTTTTATAGGGTCAGGCACAGGAATTCGTAATTCAGGCCCCCCCCGGAAACACGAAACCCCCCGCTTTATCTCGCGGAGGGTCTTGGTCCCGACATTTCTCGTTACGGGTTCGAAAGCGACAACTACATTATATCACGTATTACCACACAAGTCAAGGGCTAGGCGCTACAGGCGTTCCATACCGGGCGCCTGTGCCGGGTCGCTCGCGACCCGGCTACTACCCTAGTCAGTCAAGATCGAGGGCTCGGCGAAGCGGGCCTTGGCCTGACCGGCCAGGACCAGGAGGCCGTTCTCGGGGCGGCCGCGCTTGAGGACGTAGTGGACGTTGGCGTCCTTCTCCTTCTTGGGGCGGTCGACGCGGGCCACGAAGTCGCCCGTCACATGCTGCGGATCCACGAGCTGGACGTACACGCGCATGGCCTCCTCGTAGGCGAGCTTGCTCTTGCCCAGGCCGCCGAAGGCGCGCATCAGCGCCTCGGAACGGGCCTGGTTGTTCATCGCGTCGCGAGCGGTGAAGAGGTCGGCCACGAGGCCGGCGGTCTCGCGGGAGATCTCCTCCATCTCCCATTCCTCCTGGGTGCGGCCGTGGCCGCCGTGGGGATCGGGAAACGCCGCGCGCGCCTTGCGCCAATCGTATTTATAGGAGCCGTCCGCCTGCAGCTGGCCGTTCTGAATCAGCCACTTCATCGCGGGCTGGGACTCGGCCACGGCGGCGTAAGCTTTGGCGACGTCCTCGGCGCTGGCCTTGAGCAGCTGCTTGACGCCCTCCTGGCTGAACACGAAGGTGAACGCCATCGAGCCCTTGCGGTTCGCGGGCTCGGCGGCCTCGTCGTCGCCGCGCCAATTCCGGGCGGGGGCCGGCGGCTCGGGGAAGTGGGCCGCGAGCGGAATCTTCATGCGCGGATTGGGTCCGTTGCCGCGGGTGCCGACGAGCGACATGAGCTCGTTGAAATCCTCGGCCTTCTCGCGCACCGAGCTCTCGGTGTTGCGCAGGAAGCCGTACTGCTGGAGATAGACGATGATCGGATCGCCCCAGGCCTCGTCCTTCTTGGCGGCGGTGACGACCTGGACGTCGCGCTGGACCTGGTTCTTGACGAGCGGGCCGACCCACGGAAGGCTGAACCACTCGGACTGGCGGGACTTGTCGGCGCGCTGGAAATGGATCTGACCCTGCACGTCGGTGTAGCGCGTCATCGTGTCGTCGCCCTCGAGCTTGTTCCAGTGCTGCTGCGTGAGGAACGGGAGGTTCAAGGTGATATCGCGCGCCTTCTGGTTGTAGGCGTTGATCGCGGCGAACTGCGCCGGTCCGAGCTGCTCGTCGTGGATCTTCTGGAGGTTGCGGTATGCCTCCTCGGTGGAGGCGTCGGTCGACTGCTGGGTGCCCATCTTCCAGCCCATCTGCACGAGAGCCTTGAAGTCGCCGTGGAGCGCCTGCGCGACGGCCTCGGCCTGCGCGGGATCGGTCGGGTCCACGACGTACTCGAGCACGACGCGCTTGCCCTGCTGCTTCGACCACGCGAAGCCGAGCGAGGCCATCGTGTAGCGGTTGAGCTGCTTGGCCAGCTCGTGGTCGACTAGCTTGGCGAGGATGTTCGCGCCGAGCGACGGCAGCTCGATCGCGGGAATCGTCTGGACGAGGCTGCCGCCCTTGGTGCGGATCTCGACGCGGTCGACGCGGAAGCGGAAGCGCAACTGCTTCTCGGAGAGGCGGAAGACGGTGAGCGTCGCGGCGCCCGCCTCGGTGCCGTTGAACGTCAGCGAGACGGCGAGGTCCTCGAGCTTGTAGGCGACGCCCTCGGTGTGGCCGACGGTCAGCTTGAACGGCATGCGCCAGAGCTCGCCGACGGCCATCTTCTGGACGCGCTCCCCCTTAGAACGGCAGGACGGTCTTGATGTCGCGGAGATCGATGAGACGGTCGACCTCCTTACACGTCGCCTTGCCCTGGAGCGGACGGATGACCATCGAGGCGCCCTCGATGCGCGCGCCGGCCCAGACGCTCGCGTTGACGCCGGGGACCTGCTCGAGCGCCTGCGTGAAGGTGTGGCCGAAGCCGACGCTGAGCTTCTCCTCGTCGACGATCGTGAGCCGGCCGTCGGGCAGCGGAGCAAGCCAGCGCCGGAGCCCGACGCCGGTGCCGTTGAAGTCGCCGGGAAGGTTGTAGTCGTACTTGATCTTGAGGTGGCGGCAGAGCTGGTCGAGGACGCGCCCGCGCATCTTCTCGCCGAATCGCACCTGCTCGGGCGAGGAGAAGCCGCCTTCCGGAGTCGTCGGGCCGATCGGCGAGCTTGGAGTCGCCGGATTCGGCACGAACAGGTCCCATTCGCTGTCGGGCTCGACGGAAGCGGCCTCCGCGGCGTACAGCGGCGCGGAGGCCAGGAGCAGGGCGACGGCGACGAACGCGGAGCGGTTGGAGCGGTCTATCATTGGGGAAATGATAGCCGCCCGACCGCCCCGCGTCCTGGGGCAAAGGGCCTAGCCGGTCCTAGTCCGTCAGCAGGGAGCCGTCCGCGAAGCGTCCGCGCGTGGCGCCCGCCTCGCCGAGGTTCGCGACCTCCGCGCGCCCCTTCTTGAGCACGTAGTGAGCCTTGATCGAAACCGCCTTCTTGTGGGTCCCCTCGACAGCCGCCACGAAGTCGCCGGAGACGTCCATCGGGTCGACGAACTGGATCAGCACGCGGAACACCTCGCCGTGCGACATGCCCGAGCGGTTCTCGTAGGAGAAGGCCTTGGCCAGCTTCGCGGCGCGCTCCTCGTTGGTCGGCTGCGCGGCCGCCTCCGCCATGTCGGCGACCAGGCCTCCGGCCCTCTGCGCCATCCGCGCGAGCCAGCTCTCGTCGCCGTCCTTCATGTCCAGCTCGCGGCGGGCGCGGGCGAGGTCGTACGCGATGCGGTCCCCCGCGATCACGCCGTTCTTGACCAGCCACTCGGCCATCGGCTTGTCCTCGGGCTTGGAGCCGAACGCGAACGCCTTGAGGAGCTGCCCGCTCGAGGCGGCGAGCGCCTCGCGGACCGCCTTTTGGTTGATCACCATCGTCATCGACGTCCAGCCCTTCTGATCCGACGGCTCGGCCTCACCCTGACGCGGCATGGGGACGTCGGGGACGGGGATCTCCATCGTGCGGTCGGGGCGGCCGCTGCGCGCGGCGCCGGCCAAGGAGAGCACCGCGTTGGCCTCGCGCACGCCGGAGGAGACGGTCGAGGCCGGCAGGCGCAGGAACGCCTGGTTCTGCATGTAGACTCCGAACGCCTCCTGATGCTTTCCGCCGTTCTCGGCGTAAGTCACGAACTCGACGTTGCGGCTCTCGATATCTTTCACGATGGGCCCGAGGAACGGCATGTTGAAGTACTCTCCCGCCGGGTTGT
This sequence comes from uncultured Elusimicrobia bacterium, assembly GCA_964450975.1. Taxonomy (GTDB): domain Bacteria; phylum Elusimicrobiota; class Elusimicrobia; order UBA1565; family UBA9628; genus GWA2-66-18. The sequence goes on from CAYVFO010000087.1 coordinate 8,829, forward strand.
GCGCGGCGTTGTGGAACTTGAACTCGCCGCCGTCGCCGGTGTAGCGCACGACCGTGTCGTCGCCGCGGGTGGAGCTGCGGGTCCCGTTGTACAGGAACGGGACGTTGATCGACAAGGAGCGGGCGCGGCCGTGGTACTGGGACATCGCGGCGTAGGTCGCGTAGCCGAGTTTGAGCGCGTTCTCCTCCTGGAGCTCCTCGTAGGCGTCGCGCGTCTCGTCCTGGGACGTCTTGCTCGTCGCCATGCGCCTGGCCAGGCGGAGGAGGTCGCGGAAGTTGCCCTGCAGGGCCTCGGCCATCGCCTTGGCCTGCTCCGCGTCGGTCGGATCGATCACGTACTCGAGCACGAGGCGGCGGCCGTCGGACTTCGTGCGGCCGATGCCCAGGTAGAGCGCCGTGTACTTGTTGAGCTGCTTGGCGATCTCCTTATTGACCAGCTTGAGCGCCGCGTTCGTGCCGTTGAAGGCGAACTCGGCGGCCGGGATCGTCTTGCTGATGTTGAGGCTGCGCGAGCGCACGTCCACGTAGTCCACGCGGAAGCGGAAGCGCGCTTGCTTCTCGCTGATGCGCCACAAGGTCATGCTCGCCGAGCCGTTCTTGCTCTTGGCGGCGCCGAACGACAGCGAGATCTCGGAGCCGTCGAGGGCCTCGCCGGCGGACACGCCGTAGCCAACGTTCAAGGTCAGCGGGATGCGCCACAGCTCGCCGCGCTCCATCGCCATGATGCGCTTCGAGGTGAACGGAACCGCGAGCTTGACGTCCGTGATATTGAGCAGGCGGTCGACCTCGGAGCAGGTGTTGAAGCCGCCCATGCGGCGGATCACCATGGACTTGCCGGAGATCGTCGCGCCGGCCCACAGCGAGCCGGTCGGGCCGCCCGTTCCCATCTCCTCGGCCAGGCTCTTCGTCCAGCCGACCTGGAGCGACTCCTCGTCGATCATGGCCAGGCCGCCGTCTATGTCGGACTCCATGCGGCGGGCGAAGCCGAGCGTGTGCTTGGGCCACTTGTCCCCGCCCACGCTGAAGTCCTTCTTCAGCTTGAACTTGCGGCACAACTGGTCGAGCACGTCGCGGCGGCGCTCCTCGTCCATGCGCCGGCGGTCGGGGTCGGCGTAGCCGCCTTCCGGGTAGCCCGTGCCGGGCTGTCCGGGCGCGGGAGCCGGCGCCGGGGGCAGCTGGTCGGGGCGCATCCACTGGGAGGCGTCGTCGTCCGCGTCGACGGCCGAAGCGGCAACGGCGGACAGCAGCAGGACCGAGGCGAGCATGAGGTTTTTCATGCTCCCAGTTTAGCCGCTGAACCGGTCCGGCGGATGCGACGGATTCCGCCCGAAAGCGGGCCTAGAGGCCCAAACCGGCCAGGTAACTACTTCTCGGGCGCGAAGACTTCCTGGAAGAACGTCTTCATGGCGTTCCAGGAGCGCTTGTCGGCGTTCTTGTCGTACGCCATGCCCTTGGACGGGTCGCTGCCCGCCTCGGCGACGGTGAAGGAGTGCACGGCGCCGCCGTAGGAGATCAGCTGCCAGTCGGCCTTCGCCTTGCGCATCTCCTCGGTGAACGGGCCGACGGTCGGGTTGACGAAGGAGTCGTCCGCGCCGTGCAGCACGAGGATCTTGGCCTTGGGGGTCTCGGTCGCGGGGGTCGGGGTGCCGAGGTTGCCGTGGAAGGAGGCCACGCCCTTGAGCGGGACGCCGGCGCGGGCGAGCTCGAGGACGGTCGTGCCGCCGAAGCAGTAGCCGATCGCGCCGAGCTGGTCCTTGTCCACGAACGGGAGCTTCTTGAGCTCCTCGAGGCCGGCCATGGCGCGCTCGCGCATGAGCTTGCGGTCCCCGAAGAAGGCTCCGGCGAGCTTGCCCGCCTCCTCGTGGTCCTTGGCCAGGACGCCCTTGCCGTACATGTCCAGCGCGAAGGCCGTGAAGCCCATCTTCGCGAGCTGCTCGGCGCGCTTGCGGGCGTACGGGCCGTGGCCCCACCACTCGTGGACGACGAGGACGCCGGGGCGCTTGTCGGTGAACCCGTCCTCCCAGACGGCCCAACCCTGCAGGACGACGTCGCCGTGCTTGTACTCGACGGCCTTGGTCTTGATGGCGGCGGACGCGGGAGCGGCGGCGAACAGGACGGCAAAAAGGAGGTTTCTCATGCGGCCAGGATACAAACTCCGAAATGAAGCCGCAACATCGTCCGGCTAGACTATTCCCGACGGCGGGGACCGCCTCGCCGGGACGCACCAAGAGGACCAACACGATGACGCGCCGAGGCGTCCCCGCCGTCCCTTATTATAGGAATAGGCCTTTAGGCCTACTTTCGCCCAGGCCCGCCGCCGCCGGCCGGGCTCCCTCC
>CAYVFO010000088.1:0-10897 GCA_964450975.1 uncultured Elusimicrobia bacterium
CGATAGGGGCGGGCTGGGGCACCGCGGCGGCCGCGACCGCGGGAGCGGAGGCCTTGCCGTACGCGAGCGCCGCGCCCTTGGCGGCCATCCAGCGCCGCGCGACGTCCGACTTGACCGAGAAGTTCACGGACGTGATCGCGAGGCCGTCGGCGGCCTTGCGCGACATCGAGGTGTTGACGCCGACGAGGCGGCCCGAGGAGTCGAGCAGCGGTCCGCCCGAGTTGCCGCGGTTGATGCTCGCGTCGGTCTGGAAGACGTCCTTTCCGGCGACGCCGCCGAGGTCGGCGAGCACGGTCGAAACGACGCCGGTCGTCAGCGTCCAGAGGCCGCCCTGCTCGGGATGTCCGATCGCGGCGACGCGGTCGCCGATCGAGACGTTGTCGGGATGGCCGAGCGCGATGGCGGCGGTTCCCTCGGGCAGGCGCTCGAGTTCGACGAGCGCGAGATCGAGGCCGTTGTCCCACGCCACGACCTTTCCCTCGATCGGGCCGGTCAGATCGCGCTTGGGGTCGCCGGTCAGACGCGCGGGCTTGAAGTAGAGAGAGATGCGCGGCCACGGCTTGCGGGTCGAGTCGCGCACGACGACGTGCGCGTTCGTGAGCACGCGCTTGCGCGCGGCGTCGACGACGGAGCCGGTGCCGAGCTCGCCCGACGGCTCGGGCGAGGTGCACGCGATGAGCACGACGGACTTCGACGCCTTCTGGTAGACGGCGCGCGGCTCGAACGGGACTTGCGCCTCGGCCGGCGCGGGGGCGTCGTCCGCGGGAAGAGCGGCCGCCGTCGCGGGGGAGGACTTCTCGGGGGCGCGGCCTTTGAGCGGCGCCTTCGCGAGCTCCGCGTAGACCTGTCCGGCGAGGAAGTGCGCCCGCGCCTCCTCCTCGGGGGAGAGCTTGCGCTCGAGCCAGGCGTCGGAGAGGCCTTTGAGCGTCTCGTCGAGACGGGCGGCCTCCTCGGAGGAGGACCAGCCGGGAGCGGCGGGCTTCGCGGAGGCGCCCGACGGCGCGAGCGCGCGCGCGTGGCGGCCCCAGCCGGCCGCGACGAGCGCCTTGTCGTCGATGCGCGCGGAGGGTCCGGTGAGAAGCGCGATGACGCCCGCGGGAAGGCCGGGGCGATGAGGCTCCTTGGCCCAGGCCGCGAGAGCACCCGCGGCCTCCTCGCGCGTCTCCGGGGCTCCGACGATCGACAGCGCTTGGACGTGCTGCGACGCGGCGAGCGCCTCGTAGATCGGGCGCAGCGCGGCTTCGTCGGCTCCGGAGGCGCCGGGGCGCTTGAGCGCCTCGCGCAGCGCGCGCGCGCGGTCGAGGAGGCGGCCGTCGAGGTCCTCGCCCATGTCGGTCGGGATGCCGCCGCGCACGGCGGCGACGGCGGGGCGGCGCGCGGCGCGCTTGGGCGGACCGTTCAAATAAGAGGAAACGCGCTTGAGCAGCGACGACAGCGACGAGGTTTCCGCGGCGGCCGGGAAGGCCAGGAGCGTCGCGACGCACAGAGCCGTCCAGGGGGAGCGCATGGGGCGATTATAGTAGAATCACGGCCGTGGCGCGCGCTTTCGGCTGGGCCAAGATCGTCGGCGTCGTCTGCCTCCTCGCCGTGCTCGGCGCGGGGGCCGCGCTCGTCGCCATCAAGGCGTTCCTGCCCGAGCCGAAGCTGCGCGCGATGATCGTCGACGCCGCTCGCAAGCAGCTCGGCCGCGAGGTCAAGCTCGCCGGCGTCTCCGCGGGGTTGACCGGCCTGCGGCTCTCCGGCCTCGAGATCTCCGAGCGGCCGGACTTCGCCGCCGGAACCTTCGTCGCCGTCGAATCCTTCTCGGTGAGGCCGTCGTGGCGCGCGCTGCTGCGCAAGAAGCTCGTCGTCGCCTCCGCGTCCGCCGACGGGCTCTCGCTTCGGATCGTCAAGGACGCCGGCGGCGCCTTCAATTACGAGACGCTCGCCTCCTCCGCGCCCGCCGCGCCCGCGGCCAAGCCGTCCGCCGACGCGGGCCCGGCGCCGGAGTTCAACGTGCGCCACCTGCGCGTGCGCCGCGGCGCCATCGAGTACGCCGATCTCTCGACGGGGGAGAAGTGGACGGTCTCCGACCTCGCTCTGTCAGTCGACGGCTTCGGGCTCTCCGAGCCGTTCGGCCTCGACCTCTCGCTGCGCGCGAAGGGCAAGGCCGGCGAGCGCCCCGTCGACGCCGCGCTCACATTCAACGGCGTCGTCAATCCGGCGCGCGGCGACCGCGCCAAGTTCTCGGCGGACTTCAAGCGCCTGATCGTCGAGCAGGACGGCCTGAAGCTCTCGGCGAAGGGCAAGGTCGCTGGCCTTTCCGCCGTGACCGCGGAGCTCGACGCCGAGCTCTCCGCCGCGGGGAAGACCTTGCTCGAGGCGGAGGGGACCGTGTCGGCCGCCGCGCCGGACGAGAAGGGCCGGCGCGCGGTGGACGCGGACCTCAAGCTCAAGACGCCGGGCCTCGACACGACTTTGCTCGCGAAGTGGATGCCGTCGGCGGGCGTCCCCGCCCTCTCGATTCCCGCCGGCGACGCCGCGCTCAAGGCGAAGTGGCGCGGCGAGAACGCGACGATCGACTCTTTCCGCGTCGCCTGGGCCGCCGGCAAGGCCGAGGGCTCCGGCAAGGCCTCGGGCCTCGGAACGGCGAAGCCCGTCTACGAGGGCCGCGCCGAGTTCGGGCTCGATCTCCCGGAGCTCCGCCCCGGCCAGTACGCGTTCCTCAAGTTGCCGCCCAAGTCCTTCGTCCCCGCGATGCGCCTCGACGGCTCGGTCGCCTACTCCGCCGACGAGGTCAGGCTCGCGCCTCTGAAGGCCAAGTTCAAGCAGGGGACCCTCGAGGCGTCCGGCGTCGTGCGCCGCCTGTCCTCGGCCAAGCCCGTGCCCGACCTCGACGTGAAGGTCGACCTCGATCTCCCGCCGATCAAGGCCGCCGAGCTTCCCGTGACGTCGACGGCGATCCCGGCCGGCTTCGTGCTCCCCGCGATGACGGTCAAGGGCGGCGCGCAAGCCAAGGGCGACGACGTCGTCCTGCAGAAGCTCAAGATCACGGGCAAGAGCGGTTCTCTGTCGCTGGACGGACGGATCGCGAAGGCGCTCGCGGGGGAGCCGAATCCCGATCTCGAGGTCCTGGCGGATCTCGACCTGCCCGCGCTGACCGACAAGGATTTGCCCGTCCCGGGCGTGCCGGAGGGCCTCGAGCTCCCCGCGTCGAAGTGGAACGCGGACCTCTCGTATACGCCGAAGGCCGTGCGCCTGCGCAAGCTGGCCGTCGTCATCGGCTCCAACGAGCTGAGCGTCGAGGGAGGGGTGTCCGATCCCGCCGGCCGCGGCGCGTTCGACCTCCTTCTCAAGTGCCGCAAGTTCGTCCTCTCCGAGCTCACGCGCGTCACGCCGAAGACGCGCGACATGAAGCTCTCGGGCGACGGCTTCTTCGCCCTCTCGGTCACCGGCACCAAGGAGAAGCCGGTGTTCGGCGGCAAGCTCCAGTTCAAGGGCCTCGGCGCGACGGTCGCCGAGCTCCCGCTGTCCGACTTCACGGGCACGGTCTCCTTCGACGAGCGCCGCATCGACGTGCCCAATCTCAAGGGCAAGGTCGCCGACGGCAATCTGGCGATCGACCTGACCGTGCTCGACTACGCGAAGACGCCGAACGTGCAGGTCGAGGCGCACCTCGACCGCTTCGACCTGGGCAAGTTCCTCGCCGCGCAGCAGAAGGTCTCGGCGGAGCGCGCCGCGGCCAAGGCCGCGAAGGCCGCGCGGAAGGGCGAGGCTCCGCCCGATCCCAACGCGAGGGCGCTGCGTACGAGCGGTAAATTCGAGGTCGGCGAGCTCCTGCACTCGTACGCCCAGGTGCAGAAGGTCGCGGTCTCCTGGGACCTGTGGGGCGTCACGCCGGACATGAAGCGCCTGACCGGCGAGGCGAAGCTGCTCACGGGCACGGGCCGCCTCCAGGACGTCGGCAAGCTCGCGCTCCAGTCGCCCGTCGTCAAGGTGCTCCTCTTCCCGATCCTGCTGATCCAGCGCCTCGGCCTGGGCGTGAATCTCAACGACATCGCCGTCCGCGGGATCATCGGCGACTACGCCTTCAAGGACGGCCTCATGACCCTGCGGCGCTCAGAGCTCGACGCGGAGAAGGCCCACGTCAACGCCTCGGGCACGATCAACCTGCCGACCGAGGACCTCGCCCTCGAGATGTCGGCGCAGATCGGCAACCTGCCCGCCGCGGAGTTCGCGGTCGGCGGTACGATGTCCGCGCCGAAGAGCAAGCTCAAGGTCGGCAAGCTCCTCGAGAACGCCGGCAAGAACCTGCTGAACCTGATCCCCCGATAGGGGCCAAGCCCCTACTGGTTCGCGAAGAACTCGTTGATCGCGCCCGTGACTTTCTCGGACGCGGCCTTCGCGAGGCCGGTCAAGGCGCGGCGGCGGGCCTCCTTGGGGTCGGCGGAAGCCTGGCGGTCGGAGGCGTCGAAGCGCGCGAACGCCTTGCCCTCGCGGCCGTCCTTGAGGGTGATCGTCGCGTTCGCGCGGTTGAATTTCCAGCGTTCGTCGCCGCCCTCGACGGGACGCGTCTCGCTCGAGGCCTCGATGACGAGGTCGCCCGCGTCGCCGGGATTGCCGCGCTTGGCGGTCAGGCCCGCGGCCGCGAGGCCGGAGACCACGCCCGTCTCCAGCTCGGACGAGCCGTCGCCCTCGACGACGACGACGACGTCGAGCGCGGCGAGCGCTCGCGCCGCGGCCGACTTGGCCGCCGCTGCGTCCACTCCGGAGGGGAAATTGCCGCCGCCCAATACGCGGCGGTCGTTCTCGAGCTCGAGGCGGCCCTTGAGCAAAGTCGAGAGCTTCGCCGCGGCCTTCGCGCGCTCGAACTTGCCGGAAGCGGCGTCGAGCTGGGTCTTCCACTGCGCGGCCTCGGCGTCGAGCGCCTCGGTCTTCTCGGTCACGGCGGACATCGCCTTCGCCTTGTCGAGAACCGCGAGCGCGTAGTAGCGGCTCGTGGACGCGTCGCGCCAGCGCTCGACGACCTCCACTCCTTCGAGCATCTTCTGGCTCGCCGTGCGCACCTTCTGGGCGACCATCTGGGAGAAGGACGTCGTCGTCGCGCCGCCCTGGTTGAGGGTCGACTCGGCCTCGTCGACGGTGGTGTCCACCGAGACGTCGGACTTGAACACGCGCGAGATCTCGCCGCGGCCGCGGTCGGCCGCCGAGCCCTCGTCGTCGCCGGAGCCGACGCCGAGCACGTAGCGCGCGCGCGGCCACTTCGGGCTCTCGCCTTCGACCCACTGGGGGCGCGGTCCGCCGGAAACCTTGGCGCCTCCGCCGCCTCCTCCGGTCGCGCAGGAGGTCAGCATCACGGCGGCGGCGATGAGGAGCATCGGTTTGTTGTTCATGGTTTTTAGAGGGCGGTCCTGTCGTGGAGGTAGGTTCTCTGTCCTTTGCGGATGACGACGTCCTTGAACGTCTGCGTCGAGAGGGCGGCGCCCGAGGGCCCGACGTAAGTCACGGTCACCTCGTGGGTGCCGGGCGGCAGGCGCAGGCGCGCCACGCGCAGCTGCGCGGGCAAGGTCGTCCAGCCGCGCGTGTCGGCGAACTCCGTCGCTGCGGAGGTCGCGGCGCCCCCGGCCTGGGCGAGCAGGTGCTGCCAGGAGTTGCGGCCGTACTTCTTGGCGACGGCGTCGGCCGCCGCCTTGGCGACGACGAACTTGATCGTCGCGCGCGCGATCATGCGCGTGCGGATGACGGCCTGGCGCTCGGCCAAATCCTTGCGGGCGATCGCGGCGAGGTCCTGCGCGAGCTCCGTCGTCGACTTGACGCCCGCGGCCTCGACGGCGGAGCCGGCGATCTGGAAGGGGTCCTGCACGTATTCGGGGTAGGCGACCGTCACGTTCTGGCCGAGCAGGCCGGCGTTGATCGCGTTGATCGCGGGGCCGGACTCCTTCTCGTCGTCGCGCGTCGCGTTGACCGCCGCCGTCGCGTCGCGCCAGGCGACCGAGAACGTCTTGCTGATCTTGCGCGGCGCGACGCCGTTGAAATGGAGGAACACGAGCTCTCCCGAGCCCTTCTTCTCGCCGACGGGCTCGAGGGAGGGGACCGGCGTGCCGTACGCCGAGGCGTAGTGCGCGTAGACCTTGCGGGACTTCTCGCGCGATATCCGGGCGTCGTCGGGCTTGCCGTCGTCCTCGTAGAGCAGGCTCGTCAGGAACTGGGCGAACGCGTCGTCCTTGTAGGCGACGGACTTGGCGCCGTAGACGTCGGCGTACTCCTGGAGCAGGCGCGAGAGCTTGCGGGCCTCGACGAGCGCGCCCTCGCGGTCGCCGCGGAACGTGAAGTTGAGGGCGCGGTAGGCGTTGACCATCGCGCGCTCGAAGCGCTCGCCCGCGTACTCGGTCGTGTTGTCGTTGAGGAGCAAAGTCCCGGCCGCGCGCGAGACGCTCTTCGTGAAGAGCTCCTCCATGCGCATCTCGGCCTTGGCCAGGCTCTGGTCGCTCTCCTTGAACAGGCCGGCGTCGTGCTGGACCGCGCCCAAGTCGAGGTAGTAGAGCACCATGTTCTTGCGGCCGTAGGTGCCTTCCTTCACGGACTCGATCTTCTTGATCGCGCCATCGTAATGGCGCGCGGCGATCAGGCCGTTGATCTCCTTGCGGAACGAGCCCGAGGGGCCGGAGCAGCCCGCGAGGAGGAGGACCGTAAAGAGGACGGCCCCGCCTCTCTCGAAAGAAAGGCGGGGCCGTTTCAAGCCCATCCGGAGCCTACCAGCCGGCGCGGGAGCGCTTGACGAACTTCTTGAGCTTTTTCTGCCCGTTCCAGACGATCTTGTTCGACTTCATGTCGAGCATCTTGAGGTTCGTCTGGTAGAAGACGACGGCCTTGCCGCCTTCCTGGTCCACGATCTGGTTGAGGGCGCCGGACAGCATGAAGTCGGCGCCGGTCTCCTGGCCGTGGGCTTTGCGGGTGGACTCCTCGGAGTTGGTGTCCTGGTCGAGCCGCTCGTCGCGGACCTCGCCGCGCTCGTTCTTGCTCGCGACGAACTCCACTTTGCCGGAGTTGATGAGCGAGCGCTGGAGGTCCTCGATGAAGGTGTCGGTCGCGATGTGCTCCTGCGACTGATTCTTCACCGTTCCGACGATGACCGTGGGATTCTTGCCGAGCTTCTGCTGCGCGGCGCCGTACCAGGGCCGCGCGAGGCAGTCCGCGATCATCTCCTCGGCCACGAGGCGCGAGTCGGTGTCGTTCCAGCGGCCGCTGACGTCCTTCGTCTCGCCCGCGTCCATGCGCTGCACCGAGGTGCCGCACGCGGACAAGGCGAGAGCGAGGACGACGAGGGGAAGCCGGCGCATCTTAGTGCTTCGCCTCTTCCGCGGCGAGCTCGTCGAACGCCTTCTCGGCGTTCGCCTTGACGTAGTCGCGGACCTTGGCGTTGAGCTCCTTGGAGTCGGCCAGGCTCTGCTGGACCGCCGCCATGTCGAGCTTCACGAGCGCGAAGAGCGTGCCGTCCGCCGGATCCTTCCAGTGGTCGACCGGGATCGCGCCGGAGAGCGTGAACTTGGCGAAGTTCTTCATCGTCGTGGAGACCATCTGCTCCTCGGAGGACTTCGTCATGTCGCCGGCGGTGACCGAGGCCATGTAGTCCTTGGTCAGCGAGGTGACGTAGGAGTTCATGATCTTCGCGATCTCGGCGCGGCCGCGGTCGTCGGCGGCGGTGACGGCGAGGGCGCGATTGCGGATGCCCTGAGCGATGCCGACGCCGTAGAACACCTGCTTGCCGTCCTTGTCCTTCATGGCGCCGGAGCCCTTGTTGACCCACTCGGGGGCGTTGTTGGCGATCGGAGACGGCTTGCCCTTGCCGCCGCAGGCGGCGAGGGAGACGGCGGCGGCGAGGAGAAGAGCGAAGCGGCGAATGGCCATGGAAAACCTCCTAAATAGCTGTGCGAACCCGACGTCCGACTATAACAGGTCCGGTAGGACCTGTCAAGGAAAAGTCACCGTGACCGTGGTCACAGTTCCCTATAGTTGGTATCATGACGGCCGATGAGCGCCATGGACGAGAAGAACCTGGTCTGGCTCGACCTCGAGATGACGGGCCTCGAGCCCGAGAAGGACGTGATCCTCGAGATCGCCACCGTCGTCACCGATTGGGACCTCAAGGTCCTGGCCGAGGGCCCGTGCCTGGCGATCCACCAGCCCGACGAGGTCCTCAACGGCATGGACCCGTGGTGCGTCGAGCAGCACGGCAAATCCGGCCTGACGCAGCGCTGCCGCGACTCCAAGGTCTCCGTGCTGGACGCTCAGGCGCGCACGCTCGAGTTCCTCTCGCCGTGGGTCGCGCCCGGCAAGTCGCCGCTGTGCGGCAACACGATCGGCCAGGACCGTCGATTCATGGTCAAGTACATGCCGCGCCTGCACGACTTCTTCCACTACCGCTCGATCGACGTCTCCTCGGTCAAGGAGCTCGTCTCGCGCTGGTACCCCGAGTCGAAGTACGTCTACTCGAAGTCCAAGCAGCACCTCTCGCTCGCCGACGTCCACGAGTCGATCGAGGAGCTGCGGCACTACCGCAAGACCATATTCAAGTAGGCCGCAAAAAGTACGGCCCCCGGTTTTGTCTCGCCGGGGGCCGCTTTGCGTCCTGGGTGCTTCCTGGTGACCCTATCTTAGCGGGTCCGCGACCAGGACGCGATGGCCGCCGCGTCAATTCGACGCGACGAACGCGTGACGTAAATCAGTTGCCGTTCGACTTCCGCTCGGCGTGGGCGCCCATGCCCTCGCAGCCGCAGTTGTCGGGATGGGGCTGGCCTTCCTTCCAGCCCTGCTTCTCGAGCTCGACCTTGACCCAGCACGGGTAGCAGAGCAGGAGGCGGTTGATCGGCTTGTTGTCGCCGCAGCGGATGCAGAGGCCCTTGGAGGGGGGAGCGGTTTTGCGGATCTTGTTGAGATCGACTTCCTCTTCGGGAAGCTCCTTGACCTCGGCGTCCACGTCCGGAGACTCGATCACGAGCTCCTCTTCCAGCGTCTTCGTCAGCGGAACGATCATGCGCACACCCCTCGATTGCATTTGAGGCACCAGCCGCCGAGCTTGCCCTGCGGCGATTTCCGGCCGAGGCGGACCGTCGCCTTGCAGCCGGGACACGCGACGTCGAGCCCGCGGGGCTCGAGCGTCGGGAAATCCTTCTCGAACACGTCCTTGGACGGGTGCCGCGGCTGCAGCCACTGTCCGGGAGCGCTCACTTGAGGCCCTTCTCCTTCATGAGCTTGGTGATCTCGTACGGGAGGCCGAAGTGCTCGGTCTCCTCGACGGTCTCGAGCTCCTCGATCGTCTGCACGCCGTAGCGGTTTTTGCAGAGCGTGAGGACCTCCTGGATGAGGACCTCGGGAGCCGAGGCGCCCGACGTCAGGCCGAGCGTCTTCACGCCCTCGAGCCACTCGTCCTTGATGTCGGAGGCGCGCTCGATGAGGTAGGACTTCACGCCCTTGGCGCTGCCGACCTCGACGAGGCGGTTGGAGTTCGAGCTGTTCGGCGCGCCGAGCACGAGCAGCGCGTCGATCTGCGGGATCATCGCCTTCACCGCGTTCTGGCGGTTCTGCGTCGCGTAGCAGATGTCGTCCTTCTTCGGCGGCATCAGCTTCGGGAAGCGGCGCTTGAGCACGGCCACGATCTCGCGCGTGTCGTCGAGCGACAGCGTCGTCTGCGTGAGGTAGGCGATCTTCTCCGGGTTCTTGATCTCGACCGTCTCGGCTTCCTTCGCCGTGCCGACGACGATCATGTGCTCCGGCGCCTCGCCGAGCGTGCCGATCGTCTCGACGTGGTCCTTGTGGCCGATGAGCACGATCGTGTAGTCCTGCTTCGCGAGCGCGATCGCCTCGAGGTGGACCTTCGTGACGAGCGGGCACGTCGCGTCGATGACCTTGAACTTGCGAGACTTCGCCTCGGCGACGACCTCGGGGCCGACGCCGTGCGCGGAGAAGATCAGCCAGGAGCCCTCGGGCACCTCGGCGAGCTCCTCCACGAAGACGGCTCCTTTTTGTCGGAGCTCATCGACGACGTAGCGGTTGTGGATGATCTCGTGGCGGACGTACACGGGCTTGCCGCAGATCTCGAGCGTCTTCTCGACGACGTCGATCGCGCGGACGACGCCCGCGCAGAAGCCGCGGATCTTCGCCATCACGAGCTTCTCGATCTTGATCTTGGAGGGGGCGGTGCTGGTCATCATCGTCTCCTTAGCTTTGGACGGCGGTGCGGGACTTCTGCGGCAGCCACGCGGCCACGCGCTCCGCGATCTTGGGCGCGGAGAGGCCGATCGAGTCGTAGAGCAGGTGCGGCGCGCCGTGGTCGACGAACGCGTCGGGAATGCCGAGGCGCAGGACCTCGGCGCGGCCGGGCGTGAGCGCCTCGAGCACGGCGGAGCCGAAGCCGCCCTGCAGGACGTTGTCCTCGACCGTCACGAGACGCGGCGTCTTCGCCGCGCACTCCTTGAGCAGCTCGACGTCGAGCGGCTTGACCCAGCGCATGTTGACGACGCCGACGCTGTAGCCCTTGTCCTCGAGGATCTGGGCGGCCTCGAGCGCGGGATGGACGCGGTTGCCGATCGCGAGGATCGTGACGTCCGCGCCGTCCTTCATGCGGACGCCCTTGCCGACGGGGATCGCGCGCGCCTCGTCCTCGATCGCGACGCCGACGCCGGCGCCGCGCGGGTAGCGGATGGCGACCGGCGCGTTCATCTCGATCGCCGTGCGCAGCATGCGCGGCAGCTCGTACTCGTCCGCGGGCGCCATGATGGACATGCCCGGGATCATGCGGAGGTAGGAGTAGTCGAAGACGCCGTGGTGCGTCGGGCCGTCCTCGCCGACGAGGCCCGCGCGGTCGAGGCACAGGATCACCGGCAGCTTCTGCAGGCAGACGTCGTGCTCGATCTGGTCG
>CAYVFO010000088.1:10907-11124 GCA_964450975.1 uncultured Elusimicrobia bacterium
GCCCACGTCGAAGTAGCGCTTCGGGAAGCGGTCGCGGAACTTGTCCATGCCCGTTCCCTCGGGCATCGCGGCGGTGATGCCGACGATGCGCGGGTCGTTCTCGGCTTCCTTGACGATCGCGCTGCCGAAGACGGCGGTGTAGGTGGGCGGCGGCGCCTTGGTGACAGGCGCCTTGAGCATCTTGGCCGTCGCGACGTCGAACTTGCCCGGGCCGTGC
>CAYVFO010000089.1:0-11025 GCA_964450975.1 uncultured Elusimicrobia bacterium
GCCGCCGGCATCCGAAGTATTGGCAGATTCTGCGAGCATCGCTTCTATCGGAGCGAAAGACTCCTTCAGGTCGAATGGCTTGCGGACCCCTTTCAGGCGACTGGAGACCAAGCCCGCAATATAGCCGTCGAGCTCGACCAATTCCGCGTACAGATCTTGGAGGTCGTCTGAGTCCGGAGAATCGGGGAATCCTCCTGCACGGAGATGATCGAAGGCGGCCTGTAGATCTTTCAATTGGCGGTGCGAATCCTTGCGCCGGTTCTTAATCTTCCACGGCGAAGGAGGCAATTTCGGGGTTGGACGTCACGAGGAGGATCTTGAAGGGCGTTTTGCCGTCCTGCCATTCGTGCCAATGTCTCGAAACGAAGCGGAGGCTGTCGAGAAGCGCGACGAAAGTGCGCCGCGCGGTCAGGAATAACGCGTCCGCGTCCGAGATGACGAGGAGATGGGCTTTGTGCGGCGCCCAATCCATATCGCGCAGGCATTCGTCCATCGCGTCCCAATTCCGGCCGAAATAGTCGGGGAATTCCATGACCTCGGAAAAGTGGTCGAATACGGAGGCGTCATCTCTCATACGCCTGCCGTCGAGCTTCCAAACTTTGAATCCCTTCTTGCTCGCTTCCTCCGACAGAAGACGAGCGTCGGCGGCGGAAACGGCCGCGATGCGGGGGGACTGGGAGTCGGCGAGAAAACTGGTGGGATTCAAAGCGGCCATGGCAACCGGATGAAAGTGTAGTAATGATCGGGCGAGAAATATACTTCACCCTCCTTGCCGATCACTAGACGCTCGACTCCGCGTTTGCCGGCTTCTCGCGCGACCGTATATTCCCGATAATACTGAGGATCCGGCTTCGCGGGTAGTTTGCCGGGGCCGCCGTTGCGGTAAATCGTGCCGTCCTTCGCCGGGAAGTCGAGAGGCTCTCCGTTCTTGATCCTGTTAAGGATCTTCTTGATTCGAGTCCACTGATCGTCGGTGATCTGCTCCGGCTTGTCCGAATCAGCGGCTGGTTTTTCGGTCGCTTGCCCCGAATCCCCACCGCCATGGCCGCTCATGAGCACGGCGGCTGCGCCCCCGATCACCGCGCCTTTCGCGGCGGTGGCGACGGTCGCACTCGTCGCGGCGGCGGGCGCGAGGGTGCCGGCCGTCGTCAGGGCCGTCATGCCGCCTCCGATGCCCAACATGCTCGGCAGGACGATCGCGCCCATCAAGATGGTGGGGACGGCGACGATCGCGATCGAAGTCTTCGGATTCTCGTTGACGAAGTCCTTGCCGCGCTGGACGACGTTGTCGCCGGTCTTCAGCACGGACTCGGTTCCCTCGTCGATCGCGGCGGACGCCTTGTCGCGGGCGTTCTTCAGCCAGATGCCCACTCCGATGAGGCCGGTACCGAAGGCCATCGCGTAGGGAAGCCACGGCGAGCGCTTGCGCGACTCGGGGGAATCGTCCGCGGAAACGAGGTCGGGCGGGGCGTTCGGACCTTTCACCTTCACGGCGAGCTTGAGCGGGCGGTCGTCCTGGACCTGCGTCGTCGTCTGAACGGAGCCGCCGGCCGGGTTCTCGCCGCCGCGGGAGGGCGCCTCCGAGTTCGTCCGCCTCACGCGGTCCTTGGCGGAATAGAGTACAGCGAGCGCGTCCTTGTCGTTCTTGTTCTCCTTCAGCGCCTGCTGGGCGAGCGCGGTCGCTCCTTCATAGTCGCCCTCGGCGAGCTTGGAGGCGGCTGACCTCACGAGCGGGCTGGCGTTCGCGCCGGCGGTCGGGGGGGCGGCTTCCTTCAGCAGGGCGTTCGCGGCGTCGAGCGCGGCGATGGAGTCGGCGGAGAGCGTCGCGCGGTCGAGCGCGGCGAGCTTCTCGCGCGCTGACGCGCGGCCGGCGGCGTCGAGCGTCTCGACGAGGGAACGGAGGGAGAAGCGCTGCGCCTGCGGCGTTCCGTTCGCGGCCTCGAGCAGAATGGCGGCTACGGGCGTGTCCTTGGCGGGGGCGTCGGCGAGGTCCTGGGCCGAGGCCAACGACGCGACGAGCAGCAAAGCGGCTACTCGGAGGGGCATGACCCCAGGGTACCCCCGAAAGGCCCCGACTTCAAGCCCTATTCTTACAGGTCGTTCGCGGCTTTCAGCTCGTCGTAGCGCTTGGGGTATTTACCCTTGAACTCGGCCAGGAGCTTCTCGCGGTGCGCCTTCCAGGCGGCGAGGTTGTCGCCCTTCTTGCGCTTCGCGCTGTCGTGCGACAGGAACTGCCAGATCGCTTTGCCCTCGGCCTTCGTGATCGCGCAGCCGGGCTTGTTCATCATGCGCTTCACGTAGCGGTTCCAGGTGTCCGTGTCGTCGAAGCGCGAATTGAGCGGGCGCGACGCCGTGTGGCACTGCGCGCAGCGCACGACCATCAGGTCGTAGCCCTTGCGGATGTCGGCGGGATAAGAGGCGAGCGTCGCCTCGGGCAAAGTCGCGGGGCCGAGATCGTTGGGGTACGGATTGGCGAGAGCCTTCTCCTTCTCGGAGAGCCCGGCGGAAGCCGGCGCGGGAGCGGCCGCGGGGGCCGCGGCCGGAGCGGCGGAGGCGGGCTCCGCCGGCTTGGCGGGTTCGGCGGGCTTGGTGCAGGCGGCGGCGAGAAGAACGGCGGCGAGCAGAAGTTTCATGTCAGCCTCCTTGGCCGATGGTGTCCAGCCGCCGCCACAGATACCACGAGGCGACGGTGCGGTACGGGCCCCAGATCCGGCCGTGCTTCTCGACGGCGGAGGGCGGGGGCATGCGGCCGTTCTTGCGGTACATGAGGCCGAAGGCTTTGCGGATGCCGAAGTCGTTGATGGGGAGAACGTCGGGGCGGCCGAGCTTGAACATGAGGAACATCTGCACGGTCCACTCGCCGACGCCGCGCACCTCGACGAGGCGCGCGATGATCTCGGCGTCGGGGAGCTTCTCGAGCTCCTTGCGCGGGAGCACGACGCCGTCGAGGCACTTCTGAGCCAAGTCGCGCATCGCGAGGAGCTTGTTGCCGGAGAGGCCGGCGCCGCGCAGCTTCTCCTCGGGCGTCGCGAGCAGGCGCTTCGGCGTCAGGGACTTCCCGCCGTCGAAGAGCGCGAGCACGCGGCCGTGGATCGTGGCGGCGGCCTTGCCGTTGAGCTGCTGGTAGACGATCGACTGCACGAGCGACTCGAAGGTGTCCTGGTCCTTGGGGACGAGCGCGCAGGCGCCGACGGCGTCGATGTGGCGGCCGAGGACGGGGTCGACCTTCTTGAGATGCTTGATCGCGGCGCGCGCGTAGGAGAGGGCCATGGATTAATTATATCCTTATGATCATGGCGAAGGGCGCTTCCAGCTGCGTCGTCGGCTTCGATCCGCGCGTCGAGCTCATCGAGGGGCTCGCCGTCGCCGCGGGCGGCCGCGCCGGCGACCGCAACCCCGCCGTCGAGGCCGCGAGAGCGGCGCTTCCCAAGAAGCACGACGCGGTGAAGCTGTTCGCGTCCATGACGCGCGCCGACTGGCGCCACCGCACGCCCGCGATGATCCTCATGGACTTCTCGGCTCCGCCCGCGCTCGAGATCGTCGCGCACAAGGACCACTACGCGAACTTCGGCAAGGAGGACGCGCTCTCGCGCCTTTTGCCCGCGCTGCGCGACTACGCCGCGCTCCCGGCGGTGAAGGCGTACCTGGGCGGCCTCGAGAAGGCGCACGCGAAGGATTTGGCGCGCGTGCGCGAGACCGTCGAGAAGGCCGCGTACGCGAAGCCGGTCGAGCAGTACCTCGGCCTGCCGCTGCCGCACCGCTACTTCTGGATCGTCTCGCCGCTCGTGCAGGGCATGAACGGCCAGAACGTCCTCTACCGCCGCCCCGACAAGATCTGCGACATCTACTCGATGTCGTCGCTCTCGGACGCGCTCGCCGCGGGCGTCAAGGACTTCCAAGACACCGCCTGGCACGAGATCTGCCACACCGTCGTCGACGACTGGACCCACGCCAACGGCCCCGCGGTCGACGCGCACGCCGGCCTCTACAAGCTCATGGAGGGCCGCGCGAAGACGGAGTATCAGGGCCCGCCCGGCTGGCGGCACATGGTGGACGAGCACGTGATCCGCTCGACGTGCGCGCGCCTCGCGGCGCTTGCGCGGGGCGAGGAGCACGGCAAGCGCGCGATGGAGGACGAGCGGACGGACGGCTTCGTCCTCATCGGCTCGTTCTACGAGGCGCTGCGCCGCTATGAAGGCGCGCGGAAGACCTACAAGACCTTAGGCGAGTACTACCCCGAGCTCGTGAAGCTGCTCGAGACGCTCAGTAGCCGTAGTTCACGCCCGCGCTGAGCAGCGGCTTGGCCTTGAGGCGCTCCGCCAAGCCCGGGTTCTTCTTCATGTACCCGGCGCGGTCCGCCACCCCGTAGACGTACTCGTCGAGGTACTTCTTGAACGTCGCCTCGTCGCGCGCGGTCTTGTCCCAGGCGACGTAGAAGTCGTTGTCGCGGTCGTAGTAGCCCTGCGCGTAGGACGGGTGCGCGCCCCACGGCTCGACGACGACGGCGTCCACCTGCAGGCCGGGGATCAAGGTGCGGTTGGGGTCGGAGCGGATGACCTTCTCGTCGACGAGCTCCTCGACGACCACGATGACGCGCTTGGAGGCGAACGCGGCCTCCTTCTGCACGCCCATGAGGCCCCAGATCTGAGTGTTGCCGCCCGCATCCGCGCGCTGCGCGTGGACGATCGTCACGTCCGGCCGGAGCGCGGGGACCGTCGCGAGCTTCTCGCCCGTGTACGGGCAGTCGACGGTCTTGATGAGCGGGTTCGCCTTCGGGATGTCGGTGCCTTCGTAGTTGCGCAGGGGCCAGAAGGGGAGGTTCGCGGCGCCGGCGGAGAGGCGGGCGACCATGCCGAAATGCGAGTACTCCTCGATCGCGAGCGTCGGAGGCTTGGCCTCGACGGCGCGGCGGAACGCGTGGAGCGAGCCGACGCCGGGGTTGCCGGCCCAAGAGAAGATCAGCTTCTTGGCGACGCCCGCCTGGATCATCTGGTCGTAGATGAGGTCCGGGGTCAGGCGCGCGAGCGTGAGGTTCTCTTTGCCCTGGCGGATGATCTCGTGGCCCGCGGCGAAGCTGATGAGGTGCGTGAAGCCCTCGATGACCACGGTGTCGCCGTCCTTGACGAAGGAGGCGATCGCCTCCTTCATGGACAGGACCTTGTTCTTCACGCGAGCTCCGTGAGGCACTCGTCGAAGATCTCGAGTCCCTTGTCCACGTCGTAGGCGGTCAGGACGAGCGGCGGCGCGACGCGGATCGTGGACTTGCCGCAGCCGAGCAGCAGCAGGCCCTTCGTGAACGCGAGCTGCTCGAGCTTCGCCATGAGGTCGTGGGCCGGCTCCTTCGTCTTGCGGTCGGTCACGAGCTCCACGCCGACGAAGAGCCCGATGCCGCGCACGTCGCCGATGCAGTCGTGCTTCGCCTGGAGCTTCTTCATGCCCGCGAGCAGGCGGTCGCCCTGCTTGCGCGCGTTCTCGAGCAGCTCGGACTTGAGCAGCGAGATCGTCGCGAGCGCGGAGGCGCAGGCGACGGGGTTGCCGCCGTACGTCGAGCCGTGCGAGCCGCGCGGCCACGTCATGACCTTCTCTTTGGCGACGATCGCGCCGATCGGCATGCCGGAGCCGATGCCCTTCGCGGTGACGAAGACGTCGGGAACGACGCCGAAGTGCTCGCTGGCCCACATCTTGCCGGTCCGGCCCGCGCCGGTCTGGACCTCGTCGAAGACGAGCAGGATGCCGTGCTCGTCGCACAGCGCGCGCCAGAACTTGAGGAACTCCTTGGAGGGCAGGACGTAGCCGCCCTCGCCCTGCAGCGGCTCCATCACGACCGCGGCGACCTCTTCGGGAGACACGACGGTCTCGAAGAGATCCTTCGCGGCCTTCACGCACTCCTCGAGCGTGTTGCGGTAGGGGTTGTGGAAGGGCAGGTGGTAGACGGCCGGCAGCAGAGGCCCGAAGCCCTTGCGATACTTGACCTTCGAGGAAGAGAGCGTCATGCCCGCGTACGAGCGGCCGTGGAAGGAGGAGTGGAAGGAGACCAGCGCGTGGCGGTGGGTGTGATGGCGCGCGAGCTTGACCGCGCCCTCGATCGCCTCGGTTCCGGAATTGGAGAGGAACGTGCGCCACTTGCCGCCGCCGGGCGCGGACTTCGCCAGCGCCTCGCAGAGGTCGCTGAAGCCCTCGTAGTAGAAGTCGGTCCCGCAGATGTGCAGGAACTTCGCGGCCGCGTCCTGCACGGCCTTCGTGACGACGGGGTGCTGGTAGCCCGTCGAGGAGACGGCGATGCCGGCCATCCAGTCGATGTAGCGGTTGCCGTCGACGTCCTCAACCATCGCGCCTTTGCCTCCGGCGATCGCGAGCGGGTACTCCTTGATGTAGGAGGGGGAGGAGAACTCCTTGTCCTTGGCGATGATCGCCTTGGCCTTCGGGCCGGGCGGAGCGACGACGATGCGCGGGTAATCGGCTTTGACGGGGGCTTTCGTGGGCATAGTGGTCGTCCTCATCACTCCATGATGGTGCGCGACTGCTCGCGCATGAATTGAGAGACGTAGTACGGGCCGCAGCCGCCCTTGCCGGAGGAGCCGGAGCCCTTCCAGCCGCAGAACGCCTGCACGCCCGGCCACGCGCCCGTGGTCGCGCCGGTGGGGCGGTTGGCGTAGCACACGCCCGACTCGACGAGATCGAAGAACTCCTCGATCTCCTCGCGCTTGGCGGTGAAGATGCCGGCGGTCAGGCCGTAATCGGCCTTGTTGGATTCGGCGATCGCCTGGTCGATGGACTTCACCTTGCCGACGGCGAGGAACGGGCAGAACAATTCGCGGAAGAACAGCTCGTGATCGAGCGGCAGCTCGGCGATCGTCGGCGCGACGAAATGGCCTTTGCCCTCGAGCTTCTCGCCCCCGGTCAGGATGCGCCCGCCTTTCTTGGCGGATTCCACGGCGCCGAGGTACGTCTTCACCGCGCGCTCGTGGACGACGGGGCCCATGTAGACTTCCTGCTTCGTCGGGTCGCCGACGACGAGCTTCTTGGTCTTGTCGACGAGGAGCTTCACGAACGCGTCGTAGACCTTCTCGTGAACGTAGACGCGCGAGCACGCGGAGCACTTCTGGCCCTGCAGGCCGAAGGCGGACTTCATGACGCCGTCGGAGGCGTCGTCGAGGTTCGCGGTCTCGGAGACGTACGTCGGATTCTTGCCGCCGAGCTCCATCAAGACGGGCTTGGCGTAGCGCGTCGGGAATTCCTTGAGGACTTTGAGGCCGACCTCGCGGGACCCCGTGAAGACGACGCCGTCGACGAGCGGGTGGCGCCACAGCGCCTCGCCGACCGAGGGGCCGTCGCCGGTCACGAGCTGGAAGGCGCCCTTCGGCACGCCGGCCGCGTCGAAGCACTCCCAGAGCAGCAGGCCGGTGAGCGGGCACTCGAGCGAGGGCTTGTAGACGACGGCGTTGCCCGCGAGCAAGGCCGCGCCGCTCATGCCGGCCGACAGCGAGATCGGGAAGTTGAACGGCGCGATGCACGCGAAGACGCCGTAGGGGCGCAGCACCGAGCGGGTGTTCTCGTTGGGGAGCAGCTTGCCGAGCGGGCGCGAGTAGCCGTTCGCGTCCTCGATCTGCTTCGCGTAGTAGTCGATGAGGTCGGCGGCTTCCTCGGTGTCGCCCATCGACTCCATGCGGTTCTTGCCGACCTCGAGCGAGACGACGGCGCAGATCTCGTACTTGCGCTCGCGGATGAGCTCCGCGGCGCGGCGCATGACCTTGAGGCGGTCCTGCCAGGGAAGCGCGCCCCACGCCTTTTGCGCCTTCTTCGCGCCTTTGACCGCGGCGTCGATCTGCGCGGCCGAGGCCTGCGGGAAGCGCGAGAGGACGGCGCCGTCGATCGCGGAGCGCTTCTCGGTCTCGGGGCCGCCTTCGGGCTTGCCGTCGATGCGCATCTGATAGGACTTTCCGGCGGCGGCCTTCGCGGCGGCGACCGCGGCGTCGTAAGCCTTGTGGAAGGCGGCCATGTCGGCGTTGGCGGCGGTGTAGGTGATCTTCGACGAAGCGGCGCTAGCGGACATGGCAGGCCTCCACGGCGGCTGAATGGGCTTTCTTGAAGCGAATGACGAGCTCGTCGATCTCGGCTTCGGTGATGGTGAACGGGGGGGCGATCATGACGAGGTCGCCGTTCTCGCCGTCGGCGTGGCCGATGTTGGGCCAGAGGACGAGGCCGGCGTCGAGCGCGCATTGGACGAACGTCTCCGCGAACTGAACGGAACGGCGGAACGGCGCTTTGGAGGACTTGTCTTGAACGAATTCAATCCCGGCCAAGAGCCCGATGCCTCTCACGTCTCCGACGAAGGGGAGGGAATTCAACTCAGCGAGTTTTCGATGAAGCACGACCCCCATGTCGGCGCAGCGTCCAACCAAGTTGTTCTTCTTGATGTGAGTCACGGCGGCAAGGCCCGCCGCGCAGATCGCCGGCGAATGAGAGAAGGTCTGCGCGTGCTTGAACGCCTTGCTGCCTTTCGCGATCGGCGCGATCACCTTCTCGGTCGCGACGACGGCCGAGAGGGGGACGTAGCCTCCGGAGAGGCCTTTGCCGAGCGTCATGATGTCGGGCTGGACGCCGAAATGGTCCATCGCGGCCCACTTGCCGGTGCGGCCGGAGCCGGAGAGCACCTCGTCCGCGATGAAGAGCACGCCGTGCTTGTCGCAGATCGAGCGGACGTTCTTGTAGTAGTCCGGCGGCGGGACCGAGGCGCCCGTCGAGGAGCCGCCGACGGGCTCGGCGATGAAGGCGGCGACGGAATCGGCGCCCTCTTTCTTGATCGCGTCCTCGAGCGCCTGGGCGGTGAGCGCGGGCGAGCCGGCCTCGCAGCGGTACGGATAGGGCGCGGGGATCATCGTCACGGGCACGAGCCACTCGCCGAACATCTTTCTGTAGGACGCGCGCGCGGAGGCGGACAGCGCGAGCAAGGTGTTGCCGTGGTAGCCGGGCGAGCGCGCGATGATCTTGTGCTTGCCGGGCTTTCCGGACTCGACCCAGTGCTGGCGCGCGAGCTTGAGCGCGGCCTCGACGGCCTCGGAGCCGGAGGAGAGGAAGTAGGCGTAGTCGAGGCCTTTCGGATTCAGCGTCCGGAGCTCGGCGGCGAGCTTCTCGGCGGGCTCGTTGGTGAACGCGGTGCCGTTGACGTAGGCGACCTTTCGCACCTGCTCGGCGACGGCGTTCGCGACCTCGGAGACGCCGTGGCCCAAGTTCGCGACGTAGGCGCCGCCGCACGCGTCGAGCCAGCGGCGGCCGTCCTCGCCGATCAGCCAGCAGCCTTCGCCGCGGACGATCAGGGGGAATTCCCGGTCGAGGGAGCGGTAGAAGACGCCGGTCTCGGGGTAGCGTCGTTTGGCCGTCATCGCGGGGCTATTGTATCATTCGGACGATGGCTCTCACCGTGCTCGACGCCCGCACCGGCAAGCCCGCGCCCCTGACGCTCGGGGCCGCGGTCGCGTCCGGACCGGGCGCGCGCGAGAAGGCCGCCGCCGCCGCGCTCGCCCGCGCCGCCGAGTACGTCGGGACGAAGCTCTCGTCCGCCGGCGCCGGACGCCCCGCGGTGTTCGTCGGGGAAAAGGATCCGGGGGAGGGGGTCGTCTGGATGAAGGTCGCCCCCGAGACGGGCTCCGGCGAGGAGCGCGCGCTCGCCTTCCTGCGCTTGAAGACGCGCTACTCCGCGCCGCTGCGCGCCGACGGCCCCGCGCTCGCCGCCGCCGCCGCGGAGCGCGCCCGGCTGCTCGCCGCGCTCGAAGGCCTCGCGGGCGCCCCCGACGCCGTGAGCCCGCGCGCGGTCGCGGGCTACCTGCACCGCTTCCGCGACGCCCTCTCCCGGGACCTCGACATGCCCGAGGCGGTCGCCTGCGTCTGGGACGCCCTGCGCCCCGGAGCCCTGTCCCCGGGGTCTCGCGCCGCCCTTCTCCGGGAGGCCTTCCCGGTGCTGGATTTACCTTAATAACAGGCCCGTGACCGGGTCTTGACAGCGCCTGGACCCCCTGTTACACTCGGAAAATCGGGGGTGTACCATGCGCGAAATCCACCTTAATTTCGACCTCAAGTTCAGCCCGCGCTTCATCCGCGCGGCCGCGGTCGGCGCGATCGTCCTCGCCGCGGTTCCCGAGCTGAGCTCCGAGAGCGTGACCCTCGCCACGTACTACCCGGCCCCCTCGGGCGTGTACACCAACATGATCACGACGGGCAACACGTACCTCGCGCGCGACGGCGGCAACGTCGGCATCGGCACGACGTCGCCGAGCTATAAGCTCGACGCCCCCGGCTTCGGCGTCCGCCTCGGCCAGTTGAATTTCTCCGGCGTCAGCGGCGACTCCGGCCAGACCGCGAACTACTACGCCATCTACCAGGAGCAGGGCGCGTGGGGCAGCCCGTATCCCGACCTGCGCATCCAGTACCACACGGGCATCAAGTACGACGCCTACTACGGCTACAACGGCCATCGCTTCTACACCGGCTACGACGGCACCGGCAACCCCGCCGGCCTGACGTTCTCCGTCGGCGACGGCGACCAGAACGTCCGCGTCGCCAACAGCATGCACGTCGGCGCGCACATGGTTCTCTTCGGCGGCTCCGGCTGCGCCGTCGTCGACTACAACACCAGCGGCACGACGACCTGCGCGGCCAAGGGCTACGGCGACCACTACGCGACCAATATCGCCGGCGTGATGGCGAAGTACGCCATGATGCCCGTCTACCGCGACGTCGGCGGCTCGACCGCGTACGGCATTATGCTGTGCTGCCCGTGCGCTCCCCTCACCGGCGGCGGCTGCCCCGCCCTGTAGGCCCGAAGGAAGGAAGTGCTATAGTGATTTTCGATGGCCCTGCACCTGCCGATCAACGGCGTCTGCAACATCAAGTGCGTCTTCTGCTCCTCTGAGGGACGCACCGGGGGCTACGAGATCGACGCGCTCCTGCGCGAAATCTCCGAGGACAAGACGGGCCACATCCAGATCTCCGGCGGAGACCCCATGCTCCGCGACCCGCTCGAGGTGC
>CAYVFO010000090.1:0-11014 GCA_964450975.1 uncultured Elusimicrobia bacterium
ACGCGATGCTCGAGTCGATCAACGAGGTCATGCGCTGGACCGGCGCGCGCGCCGGCAAGGCGGACGCCTCGAAGGAGCTCCCGGTCGCGAGATTCCGCTCGGTCGAGCCGCCGGGCCCGAAGCCGAGCTCTCCGAAGTTCGCCGAGGTCCGGCGCTCGGTCCTCTATGAGAAGGGCATGTCCGACTTCACCTTGATCCTGAGCCGCAAGGCGATCGCCGACATCCTCGCCGCGAGCAAGGAAGACGTCCGCGCGGCCTACGTCGCGGCGCTGTCCGAGGCGGAGAAGAAGCTGTTCCGGCGCGGCGAGGCCGGCCTGCTGCTCGGCGGCGTCACGAAGGACAACCGTCAGGTCCGCCACGCGGAGCAGTCGAGCTACGCGCGCATGGCCCGCGAGGCGGCCGCGCTCGCGCACGGCGTCGAGAACGCGCGCGGCGCCGCCGATCCCGACGCGCAGGCCGCGGCGCTCCGCGACCTGATCTCCGGCTCGGCGGGACCGTCGTACGCGGACGTCCTCAAGGTCCTGATCCAGTTCGCCGATCCCGCCGACGTCGCGGGCATCGCCGATATCCAGGTCCGCGGCTCGGAGAAGGACGACTCGCTGCGCAAGCGCTTCGTCTTCAACGAGGGCGGCGCGGACTCCGACCTCGTGCGCGCCTACGCGGCCGCGCGGGCGCGCTTCCTCAAGCCCTCGACGACGAGCGACTAGAGCGCGCGGGGGCCGTCGCCGTCCCAGGCGAGCGGCATGAGCTCGAGCGCCTTCGCCGCGGCGACGAGCTTGGGGAGGAACGGCCCGAGCAGCTCCGGGATCAGCAGCACGGCGTCGGCGCCGCCCGCGCGGGCGCGCTCGACCTGCCACGGATCGACGACGTAGTCCATCATGACGATCAACGCGTCCGGGCACCGCGCGCGGACGGCGTCGAGGTGGGCGTAGTCGCCCGCGTGGAAGTTGCGCTCGGTCCAGACGGCCACGCCGTCGGCGCCGTCTTCGAGCGCGCCCTCCGCGGCCGCGGCGGCGTTCGCCGCCGAGACCTCGCCGCCCGCGACGAGCAGGCCGCGCTCGGGATCCGCGAAGCGCAAGTCCGCGATCGAGCCCTCGAGCGCAGGGGTGAAGTCGCGCGGCGATCTCGCGTACAGAGGGCGCGCGCGCAGCTGCTCGACCGGCTCGGACACCTTGAGCCGCTCGACCCTGCGCGCCGCGTGCGCGGCCATCCCGGAGAGCTTTTCCACGGCGGCATGATATCATAGACGCCCCGTGATCCCCCTCCTCTACGCGCTCGTCTGCCTCATCTGGGGCTCCACCTGGGTCGCGATCAAGTTCGGCCTCGAGGGCGTTCCGCCGTTCCTGGGCGCGGGCCTGCGCTTCCTGATCGCCTCGGCGATCCTCTGGCTGCTCGTGCTGCTCGGCGGCGTCTCGTGGCGCCTGACGCGCGACGGCCGCAAGGCGGTCGCGATCTCCGGAATCCTCGGCTTCGGCTTCTGCTACGGCGCCGTCTACTGGAGCGAGACGCGCGTGTCGTCGGGCCTCGTCGCGGTGCTGCACGCGCTCGTGCCGCTCGTGGTCGCGGTGCTGACCGCGTTCGTCGTCAAGACCGAGAGCCTGAGCGGCCCCAAGCTCGCGGGCATCGCGCTCGGCACGGCGGGCGTCGCCGCGCTGTTCTGGCCCGAGAAGGGCATGGAGGCCGTCGACCTCGCGGGCCTGCTCGCCGCGCTCGCGGCCGGCGTCGGCGCGGGCTTCAACCTGACGGCGCAGAGCGTCTGGTCGAAGAAGGACGACGCGCGCGCGCTCAACGCCTGGGCGATGGGGATCGGCGCGGCCCTCCTGCTCGGCGCGAGCCTCGCGGTCGAGGACGGCTCCGCGGTGACGTGGACGCGCGCGAACGTCGCGGCGCTCCCCTATCTCGCGACGCTCGGCTCGGTCGTCGCGTTCCTGTCCTACTACCGCCTGATCAAGGCGCTGCCGGCGACGCAGGTGAGCCTGATCACCCTGATCTTTCCGGCGGTCGCGTTCGTCCTCGGCTGGCTGATCTTGGGCGAGCGCGTCGGCCCCGTCGGCGGGGCCGGCATCGCCGCGATCATGCTCGGCGTCGGCCTCGCTTTGCGGCCGAAGCGAGGAAGTTCCGCAGCATCTTCAGCCCCAAAGGCGTAGCGACCGACTCGGGGTGGAACTGGACGCCCTCGACGGGGCGGTCTTTCAGACGAAGCCCCATCAATGAGCCGTCCAACGACCTCGCGGTAGGAACGGCGCCCGGAGGCAACGGCTCTTGGGCCACCAAGCTGTGATAACGAGCCACCGTGATCCTCTTGGGCAGGTTTTTGAATACGCCTTGGCCGTCATGCTCGATGGAGCACGTCTTTCCATGCATGAGGTGCTTCGCGCGAACGACCTTTCCCCCGTTCGCGAGAGCGATGGCCTGATGACCCAAGCACACTCCCAGCATAGGCAGCGCTTTCGGAGTTTTCTCGATCAGCTCGACCAACACCCCGGCGTCTTCCGGCCGTCCGGGTCCAGGCGACAAGATGATTCCGGAAGGCCGGAGAGCGAGAAGCTCCCGTACCTTCAAAGCGTCGTTCCTGACGACTCGGCAGTCGCGCCCCAAATAACGCACCGCCTGATACAGGTTGTAGGTGAACGAGTCGTAGTTGTCGAGGAGCAGGATCACTTGAGGCTCCCCAGCGCGCGGCGCAGGCCCGCGAGCTTGTGCATGACCTCGTCCCACTCCTTATTCGGCTTGGAGTCCGCGACGATGCCCGCGCCCGCCTGAAGCCGGGCGCGCTCGCCTTCGAGCTGCAGCGAGCGGATCGCCAGGCAGGAGTCGAGGTTGCCCGCGAAGTCGGCCTGCACGACGGCGCCCGCGTAGAAGCCGCGCGGCGCGCGCTCGAGGCCCGCGATGATCTCCATCGCGCGCACCTTCGGCGCGCCGGAGACCGTTCCCGCGGGGAACGACGCGACGAGCGCGTCCCAGGCGGTCTTGTCCTTATCGAGCCTCCCCTCCACCTCGCTGACGAGGTGCATGACGTTGGAGAAGCGCTTGGTGATCATGAAGCGGTCCACCTCGACGGAGCCCGGCGCGCAGACGCGGCCGAGGTCGTTGCGCGCGAGATCGACGAGCATCAGGTGCTCCGCCTTCTCCTTCTCGTCGGCGCGCAGCTCCTTCTCGAGGCGGACGTCCTGGGCCTTCGTCTTGCCGCGCGGACGGGTGCCCGCGATCGGGCAGTTGCGCGCGACGCCGTTCACGACGCGGACCAATCTCTCGGGCGAGGCGCCGATCCACGCGCGTCCGCCGTCGAGCAGAAGGAATCCGTAGGGCGTCGTGTTCGCCGCGCGCACCGCGCGGTACGCGGCGAACGGCCCGCCCGGCACGCGCGCGCCGAAGCCGTCGGAGATCACCGCCTGGAAGATGTCGCCCTTGAGGATGTGGTCCTTCGTCTTGCGGACCGCCTTGAGGAAGCGCGAGCGGCCGCGATCGGCCTCGATCCGCAGCAGGGAGCCGTCCGGCTTCGGCGCCGGGACCGGCCCCGCGCCGCGCAGGATCGTCTTGAGCTCGGCGGCGAGCGCCGCCGCGTTCTTGCGTCCCTTCGCGCCTTTGACGAGCGCGCGCAGGGAGGCGCGGCCTTCCTCGACGACGAGGCACGACGAGAAGAGCATGAGGAAGCCCTCGGCGGATTCGGCGTTCATCTCGACGGGCTCGACGTGGCGGATCATCTCGTAGTCGAGCAGGCCGACCGCGCCGGCGTCGAACGCCTGCCCGCCGCGCGCCTTCAGCTTGGCGAGGCGCTTGCCGAGCGCGTCGAACGGCTCGCCCGGGATCTTCTTACGGCGCTTCGCGGTGACCGAGTAGACGCGCCCTTTGATGACGCGCAGCGTCTCGAACGGCTCGACGCCGATCCACGCGCGCCGCCGGCCGTCCTCGACCTTCTCGATGAGGTAACCGCGGCCCTCGGGGCCGGCCAGGCGCTCCAGACACGTCGCGGGATCGAGGCCTCGAAGGCCGAGCGGGATTCGGACGACTTTCATCGCTTGCGTCGGTCGTACGAGCGAGTGACGAGCACGTCGACCGCCTCGAGGTAGGAATCCAGGCCGCGCCCGTAGCGGCGGCCGACGCAGACCGGCGAGATCACGGAGATCCGGCGGAACGGCTCGCGCTTGGTGACGTCGGAGAGGTGCACTTCCATCGTCGGGATGCTGATCGCCGCGACGGCGTCGCGCAGCGCGTAGCTGTAGTGCGTGTAGGCGCCGGGATTGAAGACGATCGCGTCCGCCCACTTGCGGTTGGCGTGAAGGATGTCGATGAGCCCGCCCTCGGAGTTGGACTGCGCCGCCTTCACTTTCGCGCCCTTCTTCTTGGCGTAGTCCGCGACCTTCTTCGTCAGCTGCGCGAGCGTCATCGTGCCGTACACGGACGGCTCGCGCTCGCCGAGCAGGTTGAGGTTCGGGCCGTTGAGGACGAGGATGTTCACAGGAGCTCCCGGACGACGCGCAGGATGTCGGCGTCGGAGACCGCCGTCACGACGGGCTTGCCCGGCGCGCGCAGCAGCACGAAGCGCGCGCGGCCGGCGCGCGCCTTCTTGTCGCGCCGCGCGAGCGCGACGAGGCGCTGCGGCTCGACGCGGCGCGGCAGCGGCACCGGCAAAGTGGCGAGGAAGCGCTCGGCTTCCGACGCGAAGCCCGCCTTGAGGCCCGCGCGCAGGTGCGAGAGGCGCAGCGCGGCGCGCATGCCCCAGATCACGGCCTCGCCGTGCCGCAGGACTCCGAGACCCGCGGCCGACTCGAGCGCGTGGCCGAGCGTGTGGCCGAAGTTGAGCAGCTCGCGCGGGCCTTTCGTCTCGCGCTCGTCGAGCGAGACGATCCGGCGCTTCCACGACGCGCAGCGGCCGACGATCTCGGCGGTCAGAGCCGCGTCGCCGTCCATGAGCTCGTCCCACTTGGAGACGATGCGCGCCCACAGCCCGGGCTCGAAGACGAGGCCGTACTTGAGCGCCTCGCCCAAGCCCGACACGCGCTCGCGCGGCGGGAGGCTCCGGAGGACGTCGGGATCGCAGACGACGGCCGCGGGACGGTAGAAGGTGCCCGCGAGGTTCTTGCCGCCGGCCAAGTTGATGCCGGTCTTGCCGCCGAGTCCGCTGTCGAGCTGGCCGAGCAAGGTCGTCGGAATCGAGACCCACGGCACGCCGCGCAGATAGATGGACGCCGCGAAGCCGGCCGCGTCGGTGACCGAGCCCCCTCCGAGCGCGACGACCGCCGAGTCGCGGCCGTGACCCGCGTCGAGCATCGACGAGAGCAGCTCCTCGACGGCGTCCCACGACTTCGCGGCCTCGCCGGGCGGCAGCAGGTGGCGATGGACCTTGAGGCGGGCGGCGCGCAGGGAGCGCTCGACGCCCGCGCCGAAGCGCCGCCACGCGCCGGACTCGGAGACGAGCGTCACCTTGCCGGACGGCGCGAGCGTCTTCGTCCACGAGCGCGCCTTGAGGCGCGCCCCGGATCCGACGTAGAGAGTCTCCGGCTTCATTTGAGCCTCCGCGCGACGGACGCGGCCGCCGCGGAAATAGACAGGCGCGAGGTGGACACCGCGAAGTCCGCGCGGCCGTAGGCGCCGCGCCGCGCGGCGAGCAGCTTCCCGACGCGCGCGCCGAGGGCGCCGCCCGCGAGCAGCGGTCGCGACGCGCGCTTCGGCGCCAGGCGCCGGACGAGCTCGGCCTTCGAGCAATCGAGGCGCACGAGCGTCCCGGTGCGCGCGACGAGCGCGCGGCTGCGCGGATCGAGGAGCGAGCCGCCGCCGAGCGCGATCACCGCGCCGATTCGGCCCGCGGCGAGCGCCAGCGCGCGGCGCTCGAGCCGGCGGAACTCGATTTCGCCGCGAGCGGCGAAAAGCCGAGACACGGTCATGCCGGCCTCCTTCTCGATCTCGGCGTCGAGGTCGATGAACGGCCGCCGCAGACGCTTGGCGAGCGCGCGGCCGACCGCGGACTTGCCCGAGCCCATGAAGCCGGTGAGGTACGTCGTGGGCGTCACTTCCGCCACGCGTCGATCCTGGGCAAGAGCTCGGCCATCGAGTCCCCGCCGAACTTGCCGAGCACCGCGTCCGCGAGGACGAGGCAGACGAGCGACTCGCCGATCACGGCGGCCGCGGGAACGGCGCAGGCGTCGGAGCGCTCGACGTGCGCCTTCGCGGGCTTCATCGTCTTGAGGTCCACGGAGTCGAGCGGCTTCATGAGCGTCGCGATCGGCTTCATCGCCGCGCGCAGGACGAGCGTCTGGCCCGTCGTCATGCCGCCGTCGAGGCCGCCCGAGCGGTTGGAGCGGTAGCCGACTTTCCTGCCCTTCGGCTCGTAGGCGTCGTGCGCCTGGGAGCCGGAGATGCCCGCGCCGCGGAAGCCCGCGCCGACCTCGACGCCTTTGATCGCGTTGAGCGCCATCAGCGCGGCGGTCAGCGGCGCCTCGAGGCGGCGGTCCCACTGCGCGTAGGAGCCGAGCCCGACGGGCAAACCGGAAGCGAGCACCTCGAAGACGCCGCCGACGGTGTCGCCGGCCGCCTTCGCCTCGTCGACGCGCGTGACCATGCGCTTGGAGATGTGCGGGTTCGAGCAGCGGACGGGATCGGCGTCCACGAGCGCGTTGAGCTCGCTCACGGGGCACGGAACGGCCGAGTCGTCGGACTCGCCGCCGATCGCGACGACGCGCGAGGCGACGGAAATCCCGCATTCGCTCAGGAGCTTGCGCGCGGCGGCGCCGAGGGCGACGCGCATCGCGGTCTCGCGCGCCGACGCGCGCTCGAGCACGTCGCGCATGTCCTCGAAGCCGTACTTGAGCTTGCCGACGAGGTCCGCGTGGCCGGGGCGCGGCACGGTGACGGCGCGCGCGGCGGGGCCGGCCGCGGGCTCGGCGCCCATGATGCCTTCCCAGTTCTTGAAGTCCTGGTTCGGGACGAGCAGCGCGAGCGGAGACCCGAGCGTCTTGCCGCGGCGCACGCCGGCCAATATCTCGATCTTGTCGCCCTCGATCTTCTGGCGGTTGCCGCGCCCGTGGCCTTTCTTGCGCCGGAGCAGGTCGGCCTGGATGTCGGCGTCCGTCAGCGAGAGCCCCGCGGGCAATCCTTCGAGAATGCCGACGAGCGCCTTGCCGTGGGATTCTCCGGCGGTCAGAAAGCGAAGGCTCATGAGAGCTCCTTGATCAAAGACTCGGCGACTTTTTCGCGGTTCGGAATCTTACCGCCCCAGTACTCGTAGGCGCGGAGGGCTTGGAGGACCAGCATCGCCGTCCCGTCGTGAACTTGCGCTCCGCGGCGCAGCGCGTCTTTCTGGAACGCGGTCCGTTTTCCGTAAATCAAATCGATCGCGTATTTCGGAGAGTCCAGCTTCCTCGGAGCCGGGCTGACGTCGGGAAAGCCGGTCATGCCGAGAGGCGTGGCATTGATCCAAATCTCGGCGTTTATCGCCGTGCCCGCCGA
Organism: uncultured Elusimicrobia bacterium; assembly: GCA_964450975.1. Taxonomy (GTDB): domain Bacteria; phylum Elusimicrobiota; class Elusimicrobia; order UBA1565; family UBA9628; genus GWA2-66-18. The sequence goes on from CAYVFO010000090.1 coordinate 7,447, forward strand.
GAACGCCGTGCTCTTATAATGCCGTGCGAGTTTGTTCGCAACATCCCTCGCCTGGACTAATCGCCGTGCGGCATATCTCACCTTCCTTGCGCCGTTCTTAGCACAGGCCCATCCGGCGGCTCTCGCAGCTCCGCCCGCTCCGAAGATGAGGACGTCATTCCCCTTCACGGGTATTCTGGCTCTCTTAAGGGCATCGGAAAGTCCGTCTCCGTCCGTATTATGCCCGATCAAATCCTTCCCGATCTTGAGGACGTTCACCGCTCCGAGGGCCGCGGCCGCGGCCGTCCTCTTCTCGGCCAGCTCGTAGGCCTCGAGCTTGTACGGAATCGTCACCGACGCGCCGGACCAGCCCACGACCTTCGCCCACGCCGCGGCGACCGGGAGCAATCCCGGAGCGACCTCGACGGCTTCGTACGAGATATTCTTGCCGATGAGCTTTCCCAGCCGCTTGAAGATCGCGGGCGACTTGCTGTGCCCGACGGGACGGCCGAAGAGCCCGAGCTTCACGAGACCATCCGCGCGAACTCGTCGTAGAACGACGGATAGGAGATCTCGGCGCACGCCGCGCCCTCGACCGTGCTTTCGCCGCCGGCGGCGAAGCCCGCGACGAACGCCGTCATCGCGATGCGGTGGTCGCCGCGCGAGGAGGCCGACGCGGGCTTGAGCGCCGCGCCGCCCTCGATGACGAGATCGTCGCCCTCGACCGCGGCCTTGCCGCCGAAGAGGCACAGCAGATCGGCGATCGCCGCCAGGCGGTCGCTCTCCTTGTGCCGCAGCTCGCCGAGCCCGCGGAAGCGGGAGGAGCCTCTGGCGACGGCGGCGGCCAAGGCGAGAATCGGCACCTCGTCGACGAGCGCCGGGATCTCGGAGGCCGCGAGCTGGATGCCGTGGAGCTCGGAGGTCCGCGCGCGCCAGTCCTCGACCGGCTCTCCGCCGCGCTCCCCTTTCGGGATCCGATCGAGCTTGGCGCCCATGCGCGTCAGCGCGGAGAGGAAGCCCGTGCGCCCGGGGTTGGCCAGAACGCCGCGCACGAGGACGTCGCTCTCAGGCGCGAGCAGGGCCGCGACGAGCCAGAACGCCGCCGACGACGGATCGCCGGGGACGTAGACGTCCGCGGCGGCGAGCTTATGCGTCTCCTTCACGGAGACGGCGAGGCCGGCGCGCTTGACCGGCACCCCGAATGCGGGCAGCATGCGCTCCGTGTGGTCTCGCGTGGCGACGGGCTCGACGACGGTCGTCTCTCCCCGCGCGCGCAGGCCCGCGAGCAGGACCGCCGACTTCACCTGCGCGCTCGGCACCGGAAGCTTGTACTCGATGCCGCGCAGTTCTCCGCCGCGAACGGTCATCGGCGCGCGGCCGCCCTCGGACAGCGTCACGTCCGCGCCCATGAGGCGCAGCGGCTCGGCGACGCGCGCCATCGGGCGGCGCGTCAGCGACTCGTCGCCGGTGAGCCGGGCCGCGAAGCCCTGGCCCGCGAGCACGCCGGCGAGCAGCCGCATCGTCGTGCCGGAGTTTCCCGCGTCGAGGTCCATCAGCGGCTCGCGCAGCTTGAGGTCCGCGCCTTTGACGCGGGCCACGGCGCCCTCGCCGTCGATGACGACGCCGAGGCCGCCGAGGCACGAGCGCGTGGACTGGACGTCGGCGCCGGGCGAGAGGCCGGAAATCTCCGTCGTGCCGGTCGCCAGGGCGCCGAGGATGAGCGCGCGGTGGGAAACCGACTTGTCGCCGGGAACCGTCAGCTCGCCGCGAAGGCGGCCGCCGCCGGCGACGGCGCGCGACGTCATCCCTTGCCCTTGAGCGGCGGCTCGGACATCCCGCGTCCGATCGCCGCGCCGATCGCGGCCAAGTCGCGCATGAGCGAGGCGAAGTCGTCAGGGTGCAGCGCCTGCGGGCCGTCGCAGAGCGCCTGGTCGGGCCGGTCGTGCACCTCGATCATCAGGCCGTGCGCGCCCGCGGCGACGGCCGCGCGCGCCATCGGGGCGACGCGCGAGCGCACGCCCGTCGCGTGGCTCGGATCGACGATGATCGGCAGATGGCTCATCTCCTTCACGGCGGGCACCACGTTCAAATCCAAAGTGTTGCGCGCGTGGTCGGAGAACGCGCGGATGCCGCGCTCGCAGAGGAACAGCTTCGCGTTGCCCTCGGCGAGCAGGTACTCGGCCGACATCAGCCACTCGTCGAGAGTGGCCGAGAGGCCGCGCTTGAGCATGACCGGCTTCTTGAGCTTGCCGATCTCCTTGAGGAGCGCGAAGTTCTGCATGTTGCGCGCGCCGACCTGCAGCACGTCGGCGTAAGCGGCGACGTCGCCCAACGAGCGCTGGTCGAGAACCTCGGTGACGATCGGAAGGCCGGTCTCCTTCTTCGCGGCGGCCAGCAGCTTGAGGCCCTTCTTGCCGAGGCCCTGGAACGCGTACGGCGACGTGCGCGGCTTGAACGCGCCGCCGCGCAGCATGTGCGCTCCCGCCTTCTTGACCGCGCGCGCGATGCGGAGCATCTGCTCCTCGCTCTCGACGGCGCACGGACCCGCGATCACGACGAGCCCCGGCCCGCCGATGAGATGGCGGCCGACGGGCACGACGGTGTCGGAGTGCTTGAAGTCGCGGCCGGCGAGCTTGTAAGGCTTCGAGACGCGCACGGCCTCGCGCACGCCGGGCAGCACGTCGAAGAGGTGCGGGTCGAGCGCGCCGGAGTTGCCGGTGATGCCGACGGCGGTGGAGAGCTTGCCGGGGATGACGTGCGGCTTGAGCTTGAGCGACTTGACCCTCGCCAGCACGGCGTCGAGCTGCTTCTTCGTGTGGTCCGACTGCATCAAGATCAGCATCTATTTCTCCAATGCGGCGATGAGCCGCTTCGCGAGCCTCTGCACGGCTTTGGGCCCGCCCTCGGCTCCCGCGCGAACGAGCGCGGAGCCAACGACGACGGCGTCGGCGTGTCGCGACAAAGCTTTGGCTTGGGAGGGCTCGGAGACGCCGAAGCCGACGAGCAGCGGCTTCCCGATCAGCTTCCGCACATGCTTGATCCGTCGAGCGATGTCGTGCTGAATGTCCTTCCGCGCTCCCGTGACTCCTTCCCGGCTCACATAGTACGCCGTGCTGCCCGTGAGCTTCCCGATCAGCCGCAGCCGTTCGTCGGTCGTGGTCGGCGACGCCAGCAGGACGAGCTCGACGCCGTAACGCTTCAAAGCCCCGTTCGCCTCTTTCGATTCTTCAGCCGGCAGGTCCACGATGAGGGCGCCGTTCACGCCGTTCTTTTTACAGAGGCGACCGAATCGCTCCCACCCCATCCGCATCACGGGATTGAGGTACGTGAACAAAACGGTCGGGATGGTCACCCCGTCGCGGCGCAGCGCGCCCACGAAGCCCGCCGCCTTCTCGAGGCTCATGCCCTTATCGAGCGCGCGCTGCCCGGCGGCCTGGATCACCGGTCCGTCGGCCACGGGATCGGAGAACGGCACGCCCACTTCCAGGATGTCCGCGCCCGCCTGCGCCAGCAGCCGCGCGGCCATGAGCGACGCCTCGCGCGAAGGGTCGCCCGCGACGATGAAGGGCACGAAGCCCGCGCGACCGAA
>CAYVFO010000091.1:0-7325 GCA_964450975.1 uncultured Elusimicrobia bacterium
AGGCGCTCGCGATGGCCGTCGAGGCCGCGACCTCGACGATCTCGGCGCCGTGCATGACGGCCTGGGAGAGCTTGCCCGCGGCGACCTTGCCCTTCGGCAGGAAGACGACGCAGCGCAGGCCCGCGCGCGCGGCGTAGGCGGCGGCGGAAGCCGACGTGTTGCCGGTCGAGGCGCAGAGGACGCCCGTCGCGCCCGCCTCGACGGCCTTCGAGATCGCGAGCGTCATGCCGCGGTCCTTGAAAGAGCCGGTCGGGTTGGCGCCCTCGACCTTGAGCCAGACCGTGCCGGGCTCCTTGCCCGCGGCCTTCGCGACGCGGTCGGCGCGCACGAGCGGAGTATCGCCTTCGCCGAGGGAGATCACGGGCGTGCGCGAGGAGACGGGGAGCTTGTCGCGCCAGCGCTCGATCAAACCTCTCACGCGAGCATCCGCATCGCGCAGTGGCCGGGCTTCACCGCGGCGAGCGCCAGGATGCGGCGGCGCGCGCGCTCGAAGCGGCCACGCGGCGCGGGGTGCGTGGCGATCATGACCGGGACGGCGCGCGAGCCCGCGGCCTTGTCCTGGTGGATCGCGGCGATGGAGACCTTTTCGCGGCCGAGCGCGTCGGTGATCTTGGCCAGCGCGCCGGGGCGGTCGAGCACGTCGAGGCGCAGGTACCAGCCGGAGACCGCCTCGTCGGGCGAGGCGAGCGTCACGCGCTTGGAGCCGAGCGCCGTCGGCGGGAGGCCGCCGAGGATGTCGCGCGAGAGCACGAACACGTCGGCGAGCACCGCCGAGGCCGTCGGGCCCGCGCCCGCGCCGCGGCCGTAGAACATGAGGTCGCCGGCGGAGGCCGTGTGCACGAGCAGGGCGTTGTACTGCCGGCGGACCGCGGCGAGGGGGTGGCCGAGCTTGACGAGCGACGGCGTCACCGAGGCCTGGACCGTCCCGTCCGCGAAGCGCAGCGACGCGATCAGCCGCACGGTCATCCCGAGCTTCTCGCGCGCGAAGCTGACGTCGCGCGCTTCGATGTCCTCGATGCCCGTCACCGGGAAGGAGCCGGGCTTGAGCCAGCCGCCGGTCACGAGGCCCGCGAGCACGGAGAGCTTCTGCGCCGCGTCCTGGCCCGAGACGTCCATCGTCGGGTCCTTCTCGGCGAAGCCGAGCTCCTGGGCTTCCTTCAGCGCCTCGGCGGGGGAGAGGCCCTCCTCGCCGCGCGACAGGATGTAGTTGGTCGTGCCGTTGAGGATGCCGTCGAGGCCGAGCACGCGGTCGCCGGAGAACGAGAGCTCGAGCGCGCGCAGGACGGGGATGCCGCCGGCGACGGAGCCCTCGAAGGCGATGCGGGCGCCGGCGCCGCGCGCGGCCGCCGCGACCTCGGGCCAGGCGTGGGCGAGCAGGCGCTTGTTCGCGGTGACGAGCGCCTTGCCGCGGCCGAGGGCCGCGAGCGCGAAGCGCTTCGGCGTATCGAGGCCGCCGAGCAGCTCGACGAAGAGGTCGGCCTCGACGGTCTTGGCCATCGCGACGGGATCGGCGAAGCGCTTGACCGACGCGGGCAGGCCGAGCGCGCGGGCCTCCTTGGCGGCGTCGTTGTCGGCGACCGCGACGAGCTCGATCTCCGCGCCGAGACGGCTCTTGAGCTCCGCGCGGCGCGCGCGCAGGAGGCGGACGGTCTCGCGGCCGACGTTGCCGAGCCCCGCGACGGCGACCTGGAGGGAGTTCACTCGGAAAATTCTACATAAATAGGGCACAATTCCCTCATGGCCCCCTTCGGCCCCGGCTGTCCCTGGTACTCGGACCTCGTCCGCTTCGGCGCCGCCAACGTGAAGTGGTGCGAGGAGCGCGTCTGCGGCTGGATCAACGAGCCGTTCAACACCTGGTCGAACCTGGCCTACCTCGCGGCCGCCGCGTGGATCGCTCGCCGCGCCGCGGCCCGCGGCTCTCGCCCGCTCGCCGCGTACGCCGCGATCGTCGCCGCGATGGGCGCGCTGTCGTTCCTCTATCACGCGAGCAACAACTTCCTGACCCAGGCGCTCGACTTCGCCGGGATGTTCCTGATGGTCTTCTACGTGCTGGCCGCCAACGCGCGCCGCCTCGGCGCCCCGCGCCGCGGGCTCGGGGCCGTCTACGCGGCGGCCGTCGTCGCGGCGACGCTCGCGCTGTGGCCTCTCGACCGCGCGGGGATCGCGATCCAGTGGACGGTGGCGGCCGCGGGCGTCGCGATCGCGTCGACGGAGTGGGCCGCGCGGCGCAAGGAAGGCGGGGGCGGCTCCCTGAAATACTTCGTCGCGGCCTCGGCCACGATCGTCGTCGCGGAGACGTGCTCCTTGCTCGACCTCAAGCGCGTCGTCTGCGACCCGTCCATGCCGTGGCTGCAGGGGCACGCCGCCTGGCACGTGATCGGGGCGTGCGCGATGCCGCTGATCGCGCGGCACTACGAGGACGTCTTCGACCGGACCTGGTCCTAGCGCCGCTCGGCGAGGGCGTCGGACTCGAGAATGAGGGTTCCGGGCACCCCGCCGCGCACCGCGGCGATGAGGGACGCGGCGACCGTCGAGCCCTCGATCGCGCGATATTTGCGCAGCGGACCGACGAGGAGCGGCGCGATGAGCTTGAGCGCGGGCTCGGCGACGATTTCCGCGGGCCGGGGCTTGGCGCGCTTGCCGAGCAGGAGCGAGGGCCGCGCGATGACGACGCTCTCGAAGCCGGCGCCTGAGACGGCGCGTTCGGCCTCGCCCTTCGTGCGCGGATAAAGGAATCGGGACGACGCGTTCGCCCCGCTCGAGGACACCAGGCCGAAGCGGCGCGCGCCCGCGGCCTTCGCGGCGAGCGCGAAGCGCACGACCAGATCGAGATCGACGGCGCGGAAGGCCTCGGCGCTTCCGGCGTCGGCGCGCGTCGTGCCGAGACAGCAGTACGCCTCGTCGACGCGCGGGCCCTCGGGCCACGTCGAGCCGACCGGGTTGTCGAGCCGCGGGTGCGGCGGCAGGGCGCGGCGCGTGGGCGCGATCACGCGCTCGACGGCGGGATCGGCGAGCAGCAGCTCGAGAACGGACCTGCCGACGAGACCCGTCGCGCCCGCGAGGGCGGCGCGGATCACTGCGACGGTCCGGGAGAGACCGCGGGAGACGGCGTCGTCGGCGTCGACGTCTCCGGCGGCGCGGCGGGAGCCGCCGCTTCCGCGGGCGGCATGGCCGTCGCCGGCGGAGTGGAATCGGCCGGAGGCGCGAGCGGCGGCGTCTCCGGCGGGCCGGACGCCGGCTGGCCGTTGAAGAACGTCGCCTCGGGGGCCGGCGCGGTCGCGGGAGGCGGCGCCGAGATCGGCGCCGCGGGCGGCTGCAGGCCGAGAGTGCGGACGAGGTTGCCGGCGATCTGCGTCCCGAGCGGCGTCGCCATCGCGTAGAGGCGGTCGGTGAGCTCGCCGGGCGTCACGCGGAACTCGCTCAGGGTCGTCGAGGAGGTCTTGTCGGTCAGCAGGTCCTCGCGCGAGGCGAGCAGGCGGGAGGTGTCGGCGCGATAGAGGCGAGTGGCCGCCGCGAGCGCGGGCAACGTGCGGTCCTCCTCGTCGGGCTCGAGGCCGAAGGAGACGTTGACGTCGACGATCACGGCGTCGTCGAGCGAGAGGTTCTTCGAGTAGTCGCGCGGCGCGGAGCCGTACGGCGGGGCGAAGTACTTGCGGCGCCAGTCGAGTTGATCGCTCGCGGCGTTCCAGTCGCGCCGCTGCCGCGCGTCGATGCCGGCCTCGGCCGAGGTCTGCACGGGACCGTCGTGCGACGACTTGAGCGCCGCGATGAGCGCGCGCTCGATCGCCTCGCCGTAGCGGGGGCGCGGCAGGTAGGGCTGGATCTCCTTCGAGAGCTCGTTGATGCGCTCCTCCTGCATGCCCTGCAGGAAATTGCCGAGCGGCATCAGCTTGAGCGCGGTCTCGGCCTTGGAGTCGGGATCGGCGACGATCCACGGTCCCGGCGACTGCTGGACGATGACGATCAGGCGCTGGCCGGGCTGGACCGCGCCGCGCGGGTCGGCGACGACGTCGGCCGCGACGCAGCCGGAGAGGGCGACGACGGCGGAAAATAAGAGTTTTCGCATGCGCTTCGATAAGGATATATAATCGGCCGATGCGCGCGCTCCTGCCCGCCGCCGTTCTCGTCCTCGCCTCCTGCGGAGGAGGCGCGCCCAGACGGCACGCCGAGGGCTTCTCCGCGCTGCGCTCGAGCCTCCAGCTCGCCGATCCGGGAGCGCGCGCCGGAGCGGCGTGGGAGCTCGGGCAGCTCGGCATGGACTCGCCCGGCGGCCCGCCCGAGACGCCGAAGCAGGCCGGCCTGCGCGCCGAAGCCGCCGCCGCGCTCGTGCCCGCCGTCTCCGACGAGGACGCGGGCGTGCGCCGCGCCGCCGTCGAGGGGCTCGGCAAGACCGGCGGCCCGGAGGTCGAGGACGCGATCTTGAACGCCGCGACCGACGCCGATCCCGGCGTGCGCGGAGAAGTCGCGCTCGCGCTGTTCCGCCGCCGGCTGCTCGCGCGCGTGCCCGAGTACTCCACGGTCGCCTTCTCCGCGCTCGACATGCTCGCGGCCGACCCCGACGCCGAGGTGCGGTGGCGCGCCGTCTACGCGTTCACGCGCTTCCCCGACGCGCGGGCGAAGGAATCGCTCGTCAAGGCGCAGAAGGATCCCGACTCCCGGACGCGCCTCTTCGCGGCGCGGTCGCTCGCCAAGCTCGGCGTCCGTCCCGACCACGAGCTCTTCACGGACCCCGATCTCTACGTCCGCGCCGAGGCCGTCGCCGCCTGCGGCGCGGCGAAGACGGCCTGCGAGGCGCCCGCGTCCGTCTACTCCGACCCCTCCGCGCACGTGCGCGCCGCCGCCGCCGACGCGGCCGCCGCGTCGGGCCGCGCGGACCTCGCGCAGCGGCTCGAGAAGATGGCCGACACCGACGGCCCGCTGGCGCGCGGCCGCGCGCTGCTCGCGCTGGCGAAGCTGCGCGGCGCCGCGGAGGCCGGGCGCCTCGCGAAGGCCCGGACCGACGCCGACTGGTGGGTGCGCTCGCGCGCGTACGAGGCGAGCGCCTCGCTTCCGGACGGCCTCGACATCCTGCGCGCCGGCGTCGCCGATCCCGACTCGCGCGTCTCGTCGTTCGCGCTCGAGAAGCTCGCGGCCTCGACCGCGCCGTTCGTGGTCCCGCTGCTCGCGGAGGTCCTCAAGGACCCGAAGGCCTCGCTCGAGACCGTCGGCTCCGCCGTCGACGCCGCGGCCGAGCGCAAGACTTTGGCCCTCGTCGACGCGCTGATCGCCGCGGGCAAGCGCGTGAGCGCGTCCGCGCCCGCGGAGATCCGCGACGGGATCAAGAAGGCGCTGCTCGCCGCGGCCGACGCGAACCCCGCGAAGAAGGCCGAGATCGTCCACGCGATGCGCGGGCTTCCGGAGCCGAAGAACGACGAGCCGGCGCGCTTCAAGCCGCTGTCGTCCTCGCCGACGCTCGTGCTCGAGACGCTCAAGGGCCGCATCGAGCTGCTGCTCGACGCGAAGGCCGCGCCGAACCACGCGGCCGCGATCGCCGCGCAGGCCAAGAAGGGGCTCTACGACGGCACGATCTGGCACCGCGTCGTCACCGCGTTCGTCGTGCAGGGCGGCGACCCGCGCGGCTCCGGCTGGGGCGACGCCGGCTACCGCCTGGCCGACGAGATCAACCGCCTGCGCTTCGAACGCGGCACGCTCGGCATGCCCAAGGCCGGGCCCGACACCGGCGGCTGCCAGCTCTTCGTCTCCGTCGTGCCGACGCCGCATCTCGACGGCCGCTACACCGCGTTCGGCAAGGTCGTCTCGGGCCTCGAGATCGTCGACGCCCTCGAGCCCGGCGACAAGATCCTCAAGGGGTGGCTCAAATGACCCCCGTGTCGAGGCTCAAGACCCTCCTGCGCTCGCACCCCAAGCTCGCCGCGCTGGCCGCGGCCGTTCTCGGCGGCGCCGCCTTCTTCGCGACCGCCGGCCTTCTCGCCGGCCCGGCGGGCGGCCCGGACGCCTACGACGCCGTCTTCGCGCAGGCGGGGGAAACCCCGGCCGGACAGGCGCGCGCCGGCAACGAGCTCCTCGAGGCGGCCGTCGGCCTGCCCGAGGGAAGCGCCGAGCGGACCCGCGTTATCCGCTTGGCGGACGTCCTGATGCGCAAGGCCGCCGCGGCCGGCGACGCGGACGGCCGCGCCTACGTGACCGCCGTCGACGGGCCTCCTCCCGCGACGGCCGCGTCTCCCGCCCCCGGCACCCCCGCCGGCCCGTAGTCCGTCCTTTCCTCTAATTGCTACACTGGAGCTTCCTTCATGGTCAAAGCCATTTTCGAGAAGATTTTCGGCACCCCGAGCGAGCGGACCCTCAAAAAGTTCAAGCCGCTGCTCGAGCGCATCAACGCGCTCGAGCCTGAGATCGTCGCGCTCTCCGACGCCGACTTCCCCGCGCGCACGGCCGCTCTCAAGGAGAAGGTCGCCGCCTCGTTCGCGAAGATCGCGGTCGGCGAGGACGACCCCGACCGGAAGGAAGAGCGCAAGAAGGCCGAGATCGAGGCGCTCAACGAGGTCCTGCCCGAGGCGTTCGCGCTGTGCCGCGAGGCCGCGAAGCGCTCGATCGGCCTCCGGCACTTCGACGTCCAGCTCCTGGGCGGCATGGCCCTGCACAACGGCTCCATCGCCGAGATGCGCACCGGCGAAGGCAAGACTCTCGTCGGCACCGCCCCCGCGTACCTCAACGCGCTCGTCGGAAAGGGCGTCCACATCGTCACGGTCAACGACTACCTGGCCAAGCGCGACAGCGAGTGGATGGGGCCCGTCTACAAGTTCCTCGGCCTGACCGTCGGCTGCATCCAGCACGACGCGACGAACGCGGAGCGCCAGGCCGCGTACCGCTGCGACATCACTTTCATCACCAACAACGAGCTCGGCTTCGACTACCTGCGCGACAACATGGTCGTGCGCAAGGAAGACCGCGTCCTCAACCACCTCTACTTCGCGATCATCGACGAGGTCGACTCGATCCTCATCGACGAGGCCCGCACGCCGCTCATCATCTCCGGCGCCGCCGAGAAGTCGACCGAGCGCTACGCGATCGTCAACAAGCTCATCCCGCACCTCAACACGCGCATCATAACCGAGGAAGACGAGATCCAGGCGAAGTACAAGGGCACCGACCTCGGGAAGGGCTACGACGCGATCGTCGACGAGAAGAACCACACCGCGATCCTCACCGACGAGGGCGTGCAGAAGTGCGAGGGCCTGCTCGGTCTCGGCAACCTCTACGACGACCTCGAGGGCGAGTGGGTCCACCACATCACCCAGGCCCTGCGCGCCCACCACCTCTACAAG
>CAYVFO010000091.1:7335-10952 GCA_964450975.1 uncultured Elusimicrobia bacterium
ATCATCGTCGACGAGTTCACCGGCCGCCTGATGCCCGGCCGCCGCTGGTCCGACGGCCTCCATCAGGCCGTCGAGGCGAAGGAGATGATCCCGCCGCGCGAGGAGAACCAGACGCTCGCGACGATCACCTTCCAGAATTTCTTCAAGATCTACAAGAAGCGCTCCGGCATGACCGGAACCGCGATGACCGAGGCCGACGAGTTCCAGGAGATCTACGGGATGGACGTCCGCGAGATCCCGACGAACCGCACGTCGATCCGCGAGGACTACGCCGATCTCGTCTACAAGAGCGAGCGCGAGAAGTTCAACGCGATCATCGACGAGGTCACCGAGCTCTGGAAGCTCGGCCGTCCCGTCCTCGTCGGCACCCGCTCCATCGAGAAGTCCGAGAAGCTTTCCGCGATGCTCCGCCACAAGGGCGTCCCGTGCCAGGTCCTCAACGCGAAGTACCACGAGCAGGAGTCGCAGATCATCGCGCAGGCCGGCCGCAAGGGCGCGGTCACGATCGCGACGAACATGGCCGGCCGCGGCACCGACATCCTCCTCGGCGGCAACCCGCAGGATCCCGCCGAGTTCGAGGTCGTGAAGGGCCTCGGCGGCCTGCACGTTCTCGGCACCGAGCGCCACGAGTCGCGCCGCATCGACAACCAGCTCCGCGGCCGCTGCGGCCGCCAAGGCGACCCCGGCTCCACGCGCTTCTACCTCGCGCTCGACGACGAGCTGATGCGTCTGTTCGGCTCCGACCGCATCGCGCCCCTCATGGAGAAGCTCGGCATGAAGGAGGGCGAGGTCATCGAGTCCGGCCTCGTCTCCTACCAGATCGAGCACGCTCAGCGCCGCGTCGAGACCCACAACTTCGACATCCGCAAGCAGCTGCTCGACTACGACAACGTGATGAACAAGCAGCGCGAGGTGTGCTACAAGCTGCGCGACCAGGTCCTCTTCGGGGAGACCGTCACGGAGCAGGTGCGCGCGATGATCGAGGAGGACGTCGCCGAGCAGGTGGAGCTCGCGATCCCCGACGAGAACGACCAGAAGGAGTGGAACCTCGTCGCGCTCGCCGAGTACCTCGAGCGCACGTTCGCCCTCGAGTGGCACCCGTCCAAGGAGGATGCCGCCCGCCTGCGCAAGGAGACGCTCAAGGCCGACCTCATCAAGGCCGCCTTCGAGATCTACGCGCGCCGCCCCGACGACTTCAAGGGCTACGACTTCAAGGAAGTCGAGAAGATGGTCATGCTGCAGATGATCGACAAGGCGTGGAAGAACCACCTCTACGATCTCGACCACCTCAAGAAGGCGATCTTCCTGCGCGCCTACGCGCAGAAGGACCCGAAGATCGAGTACCAGAAGGAATCCTTCCGCTACTTCGAGGCGATGCTCGGCCGCGTGCGCGAGCAGACCGTCGAGTACGTCTTCCGCGTCGAGGCCCCGAAGGCTCCGCCGCCGCCGCCCGTCATCGAGACGCCCGCCGCGGGCGAGCCGCTCGACGGCGGTCCCGCGCCCGCGCACGCGAAGCCCGCTCCGCAGCCCGCGTCCGCTCCGAAGAGCATCCTCTCGGGCGGCCAGGCCGCGCCGCGCGGCCTGCAGACGATCGGCCGCAACGATCCCTGCTACTGCGGCTCGGGCAAGAAGTACAAGAAATGCCACGGGGCGGACGCGGCTTAGCCGCGGCCGCCGCCGGCGGCGCCCTCGCGGCGCTCGCCCTGCCTCGCCTCGGGCTGTGGCCGCTCGGCTGGATCGGGCTCGTCCCGCTCATCCTCTACGCCAACGCGGCGCCCCGCCGTCGAGACGCCGCGCTGCTCGGCCTCGCGGCCGGCTTCGCCTACCACGGCGTCGTCCTGCACTGGGTCTATCAGACGTGCCGCTTCGCCCAGGTGCCGGCGCCCGTCGCCGCCTTCGCGTGGGCGGCGCTGGCCGCGTTCCTCGCGCTCAACTGGGCCGCGGCCGCGGCTCTCTCGCGCCACCTCTCCGAGAAGGCGCCGCGCGCCGCGCGTCCGTTCCTCTGGGCGCTGTCGTGGACCGCGGTCGCGGCCGCGACGGGCCACTGGACGCCGCGTCTGGCCGTCGACCTGCTCGGCTACACGCAGTGGACGAACCTGGCTCTGCTCCAGTGCTCGTCGTGGGGCGGGCCGCACCTGCTCGGCTTCTCGATCGCGCTCGTCAACGCGGCGCTCGCCGAGGCGTGGGAGCCCGAAGAGCGCGCCGCGGCCGCGATTCCCGCGACGGCGGCGCTGGCGCTCGCGGGCGGACTGTGGGCGCACGGCGCCTACGCGCTCGCCGCCCGTCCCGCCGATCGCGGCGAGACGCGCCGCGTCTCGATCCTGCAGCCCGCCGTCGACCAGTACGAGAAGTGGGACGACACGCGCGACGAGGCGCTCGTCGAGAACCTCCGCTCGCTCGTCTTCGCTCCGGGCGGCGGCGCCGCGATGTTCGTCTGGCCCGAGACCTCGCTGCCGCGCTGGCAGGGCCGGACGGAGCCTTATCCCGAGGCCGCCGAGTGGGCGGTCCGCCTCGCGGTCCCGCACCTCGTCGGCGTCGTCGCGCGTCCCGAGGGCGGTCTCGGCGCGTCGAACGCGGTCCAGCTCGTCGGCGCCTCCGGCAAGGTCGAGGGTCTCTACGCCAAGCGCGAGCTCGTTCCGTTCGGCGAGTTCGTGCCGCTGCGCTCGTGGGTTCCGCGCTACGTGATCGACAATTGGCTCGCGGTGCTCGACCAGCTCGGCGACATGAGCGCGGGCGCCAAGGATCAGGAGCCGCTGACGACGCCGTGGGGCCGCGCGGCCGTGACGATCTGCTACGAGGCGATGTTCCCGCGCTGGTCGAACCGCGACGCGGCGCGCGGCGTCCGCATGATCGTCAACGTCACCAACGACGGCTGGTACAAGGACACGTGGGGCCCGTATCAGCACTTCCGCGCGAACGTCTACCGCGCGATCGAGAACCGCGTCGACGTGATCCGCTCGGGCAACACCGGCATCTCGGCGGCGATCGACCCGTGGGGCGTCGTCACCGCGGAGCTCGGCCTCAACCGGCGCGGCCGCCTCGACGCCGACGTGCCGCTGAGCGACGCCTTTCCGAACCGCTCGTTCTACGCGCGCAACGGCGACTGGCTCGGCCTCGGCGCGATCGCGCTCGTCCTGTTGGCGCTCGCCGAGCGCGCGAAGCGCGCGCGCGGAAAATGAAGCCGCGCGTCGTCTGGTCGCCGAAGTACGAGGTCGACTACGGCGAGCACTCGTTCGTCACGTCGAAGTTCCGCCTCGCCGCGGAGGCGCTGAAGGCCCAGGCGGAGCTCGTCGAGCCCGAGGAGCCCTCGCGCGACGACCTCCTGCTCGCGCACGACGCCAGATGGGTCGACAAGCTCTATGAGGGGAAGCTCGAGAAGGGCGAGGAGGCGCTTCTGGAGCTTCCGTTCTCTCCGGCGATCTCGCTCGCGCACCGCATGGCCGCGGGCGGGACGACCTTGGCCGCGCGCCACGCGCTCGAGAGCGGCTTCGGCCTGCACGCCGGCGGCGGCGCGCACCACGCCTTCCGCGCGTGGGGCGAGGGCTACTGCGCCGTGAACGACCTCGCGGTCGCGATCCTCAAGCTCCGCAAAGAGGGGAAGATCCGCCGCGCGGCGG
>CAYVFO010000092.1:0-10939 GCA_964450975.1 uncultured Elusimicrobia bacterium
GCGGCATCGCGGAGGTCGAGAAGACCTTGCGCGCCGCGCTGCAGGAGCTTGTTGGTGTCGGAGTTGAGGCTCTTCTTGACGTCCTCCGAGATGTGCTCGGCGGGCATCGAGAGGTAGTTGCCGACGTAGCCGCTCTCGCCCATGCCGATCGCCCAGACCATGACGTGGGCGTGGCGCATCGCGTTGGTGAAGTCGCTTCCGACGCCCTCGGTCGTGACGCCGTACTTGAGCTTCTCGGCCATGTAGCCGCCGAGGGAGACCTTCACGTTCGCGTAGAGGGACGCGGAGTCGTCGAGGATGATCTCGCCGCGCGGCACGGAATGGACGACGCCGAGGACGCCGCCGCGCTCGATGATCGAGGCCTTGAAGACGTCGCGGGTCGGGTGCTCGAGGTACATCATCACGAGATGGCCGGCCTCGTGGAAGGCCGTCATCTCGCGCTCGCGCGCGGTCATGCTGAGGCGATGCGCGATGCCGAGCTCGATGCGGTCGAGGGCGGCGACGCAGTCCTTGTAGGTGATGAGTTCGCGGCGCTCGCGCGTCGCGATCAGGGCGGCTTCCTTCAGGACGTTCTCGATGTCCGCGGGCGAGTACTGGACGGTCTTGCGCGCGAGGCGGGCGAGATCGATCGTGGGATCGGTCTTGAGCTTCTTCGCGTAGTACTCGAAGATGTCGAGGCGCTCCTTGAGGTTCGGGAGGTCGACGCGGATCGTGCGGTCGAGGCGGCCCGGCCGGATGAGCGCCGGGTCCAGGATGTCGAGGTTCGCGTTCGTGGCCGCGACGACGACGACGTTGGCGTCGCTGTCGGAGAGGCCGTCCATCTCGACGAGGAGCTGGTTGAGCGTCGAGTTCGACTCGGAAACGCCGCCGTCCATCATGCCGCCGAAGCGGCGCTTCTGGCCGATGACCTCGATCTCGTCGATGAACAGGACGCAGGCGCCGTGGGCCTGGGCGTAGAGCCGGGCGCGGCGGAAGATCTTGCGGACGCGCGCGGCGCCGGTGCCGACGAAGATCTCGATGAACTCGGAGGCGGCGGAGGACAGGAACGGCACGCCGGACTCCGACGCGATCGCCTTGGCGAGGAGCGTCTTACCGCAGCCGGGCGGCCCGGCGAGCACCATGCCGCGGATGATCTTGCCGCCGACCTTTCGCAGGAGGGCGCGGTCCTTGATGAGGGAGACCATCTCGGCCGCCTCGCGCTTGGGCTCGATGAGGCCGACGACGTCGGAGAACTTCACGTTGATCTTGGTCGGGTCGACCTTCTTCTTGGAGAGGTCGGCCAGGCCGCCGTACTGGAACGTGTACAGGAAGAAGACGAAGATCAGCGAGTTGATGATCGAGGACGGCAGGGAGATCACGTTGAACCCGATGATGTAGCGGGCGACGCTTTCCTCGAGGCGGGTCAAATACCAGAGCGGGAGAAGGACGGCGGCGAGGAGGATGAAGACGATGACGACGTGGATCCAGTAGAACTCCCACCAGAGCTTGAACTTTGCCGAATTCATGCCGTCTCCTTGGGGCAAACGCGCCGCGCCCCTTTACGACCCGGCTATCATAGCACTTGTTCCGAAGACCCCCTTAAGGGGCCGCGCCCGGGAGCACGAAAGCGATCGGGCGGTCGCGGTTCGGCACGTATTTGGTCGAGCAGATGACGAAGCCCGTGGTCTTGTAATACGGCATCTGGAGCGGCTTCGTGCAGGCGGTGACCGTGACGACGTTCCAGACCTGGGTGCGCTGGACCGTCACGCCCGGCTTGGTGGGACAGTCGCGGGTCTGGCGGCAGTAATTGACGAGGTCGAGGAACTTCGCGGCCTGAGTGCCGTAGCCGAGATACGTGAGCACCTGCTGCTCGATGTGGGGCCGCAAGGTGTTCTCGTCCCAGCCCTCGAAGGCCGCGTTGCGGTGCGACTCGAGCTGCCAGCGGCGCGCCGCGTAGAACGACGCGATCTCGAGCTTCTGCATCAGGATGAGCAGAGCGAAGACCTTCGCGAACGCGAAGAGAAAGAACATGAACACGGGAAACAACAGCACGACTTCGGTGGTGGCCTGGCCCCTTTCCCAACGGAATTTGGAAGGGGCACTTCCTCGCGTATCGCTCGGTCGCCCCATTATGGAAATTGCCGGACTTGGAACTTCGGGGTGGGATTGGGCCAGACTTTCGCGGAAGAGTTGTGGCCGATGGAGACGGTCGTGTGCAGCTCCGGCGAGCCGTTCCTGAAGTGCTGCGGCATGTTGCCGAAGTCCACGTTGAAGTAGTTCTTGCCCGGGATCTGCCAGCGCAGGGACAGGGACAGGCCGGGGTAGCCGCCGCCGCTCACGTTCTTGAACTTGGCGAGCGTGCCGTCGTCGACGGTCTGAATCTGGAAGAGACCGCCGCCGCTGCAGCCGGGAGAGTCGGGCAGGTCGACGGGCGGATCGGTGCCGAAGACGCGGTACTGCTGGATGCCGGTGCCGCCCATGTGGCGGTTTCCGTGGTAAACCAGCTTGCGCGAGCAATGCGACTGCGTCTTGAACTCGCCGAGCTGGGCGTCCCACTCGCGAGCCAAGGAGAGGCCGTAGTTGGCGGGGTCGCCGGTGTTGAGCCAGTAGGACTTCTGCAGGAAGCTGTGGTTGGACTGCTTCGTCAGGCGGTCGAGCACTTTGAACTGCGCGTCCTCGACGGAGCCGAGCAAAGAGAAGACCTGGACGTAGAGCTTGTAGACCTCGGTCGCGAGGTCCCACGGATGCCAGAACTTGTTCGCGTTGTCCATCGAGAACAAGGTGACCGTATCGGGCACGTCGGGATTCGAGGAGTTCTTGCCGGCGCCGGTGCCGCCGTAGGCGATGTCCCAAGTCGCCTCGTTGGTGTATTCCTTCTTGCCGCTCTGCGAGCGCGGGAAGATGCCGTTGTTGTAGAGGATCTCGGCGTAGGTGATCTTGTCGCAGTGCTCGACCTTGCCTTCGCACTCCGCCGGGAAGTCGTCGTAGCCCTGCTCGAAGATGCGCATCGGGAAGGCGCCGTTGACGTAAGCGGTGCGGTTGAGGAAGTCCGAGTAGTTGGTCGCCTCGACGAAGGCCGCGGCGTCCATCGCGAACTGGTGCTTGATCTTCTCGCGCGAGAGCTTCGCCGTCTCGTAAATCAGGTAGACGAACAGAAAGAGGGTCGGGAACAGGAGCATCGCCGGAATGACGATTTGACCCGCGCGGGAGCGCGCGATGCGCCAGGGACTCATACCCGGATTATAGCCCCGGAACGTTAAAATTCAAGGGCGGGGCGGTTAAAAAACGGTTACTTATTAGAGGAAGGACCGGCGAGCGGATTGGGGCCCAGGAAGGTCTCCGCTTCCTTGCTGTACGTATGCTTCGAGGCCGCGAAGTCGAGGACGCCCATGACCATACTGCGAAGCTTTCCGTCGAGTATCCGGTGGACGCGGATCTGGAGCGTCGACGAGTACTGCTCTCCGCGAACCGTCTCGATCTCGACCCAGAGGCCGCGCTCCTCCCACGGCTTGAGCGTGGCGGCTAAGCCTCCCGCGAAGGCGGCGTACTCGGCGTCGGTCATGCGCGCCGTCGTGCCCATGTTCAGAATCATGAGGCCGACGTCCGGGTCGTCGGAAGGGATGTTCTTGGAGATGAACGCGGCCGCCTTCTCGGGCGGACAGGCGGCGAGCTGGAGGAAGGCGGCTTCCTTGCGGCACAGCTCCTGGACGACGTCGATGGCGGCGTCCATGTCGGCGATCGCGGGGACCGTGTCGGGCCAGATGCCGGCGGTGAGCCAGCGCCGGTCGTTGATGTCCTCGACGAGCAGCGGCTTGTAGTCGAGGCCGACGCGCGCCGAGATCAGCGAGGAGTCGAAGTGCTTCGGCGGGTGGGCGGCGTCGATCGCGAGGTTGAGGCCGGCGCCGGCGTTGACTTCGACGATGTAGTACGGCAGCTCGCGGCGCTGGAAGAAGAGGAACGCGGGGCTCGTCCACGCGAGCGCGCGGCCGGCGATATACGTGCGGCGGTGGCCGGACTTGAGGTGCTCGAAGAACGACGGCGGCGGAGCCGCGAAGAAGCGGTTGAGTCCCGACGACGGGTCGGCTTCGGCGGTGCCGCCGCACGACGGGAAATACGGGACGAGCGGGCAGTCCGCGTCGCTGAGGGCCTCGTAGTGGAGGCAGTTGAGGAAGAGGCTGTAGGCCTCGGACCAGGCGACGAAGGAGCGCTTCTCCCACGCCTTGGCGACGTACTTCCACCACGGGGGCTCGCCTTTGCGGAGCTGCTCGGCGGTCCAACGGAGGATCGCCGGGGTGACGGGGAGCGCGGAGAGCTCCATGGCTCCCCGATCGAGCTGGGCGACGAACTCTTCCCTCGTCATGGCTCGCTGGTCCGGCGGATGAAGGCCCGGCTCAGTTGGGGTCTTCGGGCGAGATCAGGCCCATCTCGATGCCTTTGACGACGGCCTCGGTGCGGTTGCTGACCTCGAGCTTCTGGAAGATCGCGTTGAGGTGGTTCTTGATGGTCTTGACCGAGCAGTCCATCTTCGCCGCGATTTCCTTGTTCGACATGCCCGAGCCGAGCAGCACGAGGACGCGGATCTCGGTCTTCGTGAGCGCGACGGGCGAGTTGCCCTCGCCGTTGGACATCTGGCGGAGGCCCTGGAGGAGCTTGCCCATGACCTGCTGCGGAATCATCACGCCGTCGTTGGCGAAAGCCTTGAGGGCGTTGACGAGCTCGGCGGCCGGGAGCATCTTGGAGAGGTAGCCGTTGGCGCCGGCCTGGATCGACTCCATGACGTGCGCCTCGTCCTCGTAGGAGGAAAGGATCAGGACGTTCGTGGCGGGGCACTCCTTGCGGATGAGGCGCGTGGCCGCGACGCCGTCGAGATGAGGGAGCTTGATGTCCATGAGGATGACGTCGGGCTTGAGCTTCTTCGCCATGCGGACGACTTCCTGCCCGTCGGCGGCCTCGCCGATCACTTCAACGACCTTCTCGTTCTCGAGCAGATCCTTGATGCCTTCGCGGAAAAGGGTTTGATCGTCGGCGATCAGAACTTTGACTCTCTTTTTGGGCGCGGACTTCGTCGAAGCCATGTCGTTCCCTCCTCGGGGAAGCTTAGTTTAGCAGATAAATCGAAAACGCGCCCGCAATAATATCAGGGCTTTCGGCCCACGGGAACGCGGAAAAGGAACGAGGCGCCCTGACCGAGTCCGGCGCTCTCCACCCAGATCCGGCCGCCGTGGCTGTCGACGATTTCGCGGGAGATGGACAGGCCGAGACCGAGGCGGCCGCCCCCCGACGCGCTCGAACCCTGGTAGAAGCTCTGGAAGAGCTTGCCGACGTCGTCGGGCGAGATGCCGTCGCCGGTGTCGCGAACCGCGAAGCGGACGCCGTCGCCGTCCTTCTCGGCGGTCACGGTGATCGTTCCCCCCTTCGGGGTGTGGCGGATGGCGTTCTCGAGCAGGTTGTTGAGGACCTGGCCCAGGCGCTTCTTGTCCGCCGAGATCGTGGGGAGGCCGGGCTGGAGCTGCGTCTTCAAAGCCAGGCCGCGCGTCGCGGCGCGGGCCTGCGGGCCGACGACGGTCTCCTCGACGAGGGTGCCGGCGTCGAAGAGGTTGGTCTCGAGACGGAACTTGCCCTGCTCGATGGACGCCCAGTCGACGAGATCCTCGATGAGGCGCGCGATCTGGCCGATGCCGTTGGAGATGTACTGCATCTTCTTCTTCTGCTCGTCGTCGGGCTTGATCGAGGAGGCGAGCATCTCGAAGGAGACCTGCAAAGTCATCAGCGAGTTCGAGAGGTCGTGCGAGGCCATCGACATGAACTTCGACTTCATCGCCGAGAGGCGGAGGTTCTTGTCGTTGGCCTCCTGGAGCTCGCGCTTGAGGCGCATCTTCTCCAGGGACTTGGCGATCGCGCGCTTGAGGTGGTCGAAATTGACGGGCTTCGTCAGGAAGTCGTCGACGGACTCCTGGATCGCCTTGAGGGCCGTGTCGAGCGAGGCGTGAGCCGTGATCATGAGGATCTGGCTCTCGGTGTTGAGCTTGCGGATCTGCTGGATGGCGTCGATGCCGGTGCCGTCCGTCAGGTTGTAGTCCATCAGGATGACGTCGAAGGAGGCTTTCTTGACCTGAGCCACGGCCTCGGCGGCGGAGCCGGCCTGAGCGGTCTCATAGCCCTCGACTTCGAGGTTGTCGTTGACCGACTCGCGCATGTTCGCGTCGTCGTCGACGATGAGGATCTTGCCCTTCACCGGGAAATCCTACTAAACCGCCGTGGGAAGGTATATGCGGAAAGTGGTGCCGACGCCGACCGTGCTCTCGGCGTCCACGCGGCCCTTGTGGCGGTCCACGACCTTGCGGACGACGGCGAGGCCGAGGCCGGTGCCGCGCGCTTTCGTCGTGAAGAACGGCGCGAAGATCTTGTCGAGGACGTCGGGCGGGATGCCCGAGCCCTGGTCGCCGACGTCGATGCGGACCCAGCCGGGCTCCGGCATCGTCGTGCGGATGGTGAGCTTGCCTCCCTTCGGGGCGGGCATGACCTCGCACGCGTTTCCGATGAGGTTGCGGACGGCCTGCTGCATCTCGACGACGTCGATGTCGACCGGAACGTTCGCCGGGTCGAGCGCCTTCTCGACGGTGATGTGCGGCGCGAACGGGTAGATCGAAAGCAGCTCCTCGAGCCACGTGTTGAGCTGGACGCGCTCGGGCTTGAGCTCGCGCTGGCGCGAGTAGGTCAAAATCTCGTTGATGATGCCGTTGGCCTGCTGGATCTCGGACTCGATGATCTTGATGTGCTTGGCGATCTTCTGGTCCGGCTCGCCCGCGGTGCCGAGCTTGGTCTTGATGAAGTAGATCGAGTTGTTGATGACGGCGAGCGGGTTGCGGATCTCGTGGCCGACGACGGAGGCCATCTGGCCGATCGCGGCGAGACGCTCCTTCTTGATGAGCTCGTCCTGCGCGGCCTTGAGCTCGCGCGTTCGCGCGTCGACGCGCTTCTCGAGGAACTTGGTGAACTTCTCCAGCTCCTGCTTCGCGTGAATGAGCTCGCCCGTCTTCTCCTTGAGCGACTCGGACATGCCGAGGAAGGTCTGCGCGAGGTCGCCGATCTCGTCGTTGGTCGTGACGACCTCGGGCAGGTCCTCGAACTGGCCCTTGCCGAGGCGGTCGGCGGCCTCCTTGAGGATGCGGATCGGCTGCGTGATGTGGCCGGCGACCGCGAGCGAGAGGAGGACCGTGAAGAGGACGACCCAGATGAGCACGCGGAAGATCTGCGTCTTCATGTCGGCCGCGGTCTGGTAGGCCGCCTCGACGGGCTGCTGGACGTAGACGATCCAATCGAGCTTGTCGATGATCGCGAAGGCGCCGAGCAGGCGCTTGCCCCCCTCGAGCGCGATCTCGCCGCCGCCCTTCATGTTGTCCTGCGAGGTCAGCACCTTCTCGACCTCGGGCGGCATGCGCGCGTCGGGACGGTAGATCTCGCGCGGATCGGAGTGGGCGATCAGGAAGCCGTCCCGCGTCATGACCGCGGCCTGCGACTTGCCGGAGGCGGGGAACTCCATCGCGAGCATCGTCGAAAGGCCGTTGAGGCTCACGCGCGCCGCGACGACGCCGACCGCGCGCGCGGGCTGCACGCGCTGGTCCATGATCGGAACGGAGATCGTCACCGTCGGGTACAAGCCCTGGAAGCGCTCGAGGCGGCCGATGAACTGGCCGCGCTGGCCCATCGCGCTCGTGTAGACCTCTTCCCCGCGGAAATCGCGCATGTCCGGGTTCGGGCCGAGGAAGCGGCCGAGGCGGAGCACCTCGGCGCCGCGGTCGTTGAGCACGGAGAGCTCGAGGACCGCGAAGTGGATCTGCAGGATGCGGTTCAAGTACTGCTGCTGCTTGCCCGGGTTCATCGAGATGAAGTCCTCGAGCGAGGAAGTCTCGGTGAGCACGTTGCGGAAGGTCGTGACGTACTTGTACGTCGTGTCCGCGAAGCCGACCGCGAGCGACTCCTGCATCGCCAGCGTCTCCTTGCGCAGGGACTGCTGGGTGATTCCGACGAGGTGCCAGCCGACGAAGCCCATCGGGGCGAGCGAAATGAGCAGGAACCAGAAGAGAATCTTATACGCGAGCCTGCCGCGGTTCCTAGAGGGGGCCATGGGGGTTATCGTACCGGCACGGAATTATGCCGCGCCGATAAGACGAATTTGTTGCGCGCCTGCGGCGTTTTTCAGCTTCCTTTCGCGGCGTTGCGCGAAAGCAGCTGCTTGATGCGCGCGGACAGCTCGGCCAGGTCGAACGGCTTCGTGATGTACTCGTCGGCGCCGAGCTCGAAGCCCTGCTTCTTCTCCTCCGACGAGAGGAAGCGGCCGGTCATCATGATGAGGATGGTCGTCTTGGACCGCTTGCGCAGCTCCTGACAGATCTGGAAGCCGGAGGAGTCGGGGAGCTGGATGTCCATGATGACGGCGTCCGGCTCGATCTTGGCGGCGGCGGCGATGCCTTCCTTGGCGGCGCCGGCCTGATGGCACTCGAAGCCGTCGAGCTCGAGGACCTCGGCGAGGCTCTCGCGAAGGTGGGCGTCGTCGTCGATGATCAGCAGCTTCGGAAGCTTCGCCATGTTATCTCCTCATCTCGCCGCCGGGCGGAACGAGCTTGTAGCCGACGCAGGGAATCGTGGTGATGTACTTCTGGGCGACGCCGAGCTTCTCGCGCAGGCGCCGGACGTGGACGTCGACGGTGCGCGGGGAGCCGAAGTAGTTGTAGCCCCAGACGCGCTCGATGAGGTACGGGCGGGACAGCACGCGGTTCGCCGAGCTCAGGAAGACGTAGAGAAGGTCGAGCTCCTTCGACGTCAACGGCACGCGCTTGCCGGAGATGTGGAGAGTGTAGCTCGTCAGGTTGAGCTCGATCTCCCCCATCTTGATGACTTCCTCGGCCGCGTTGACCTGCGTGCGGCGCAGGACCGCCTTGATGCGCGCGAGGCACTCGGCCGCGTCCCAGTTCAGAGAGAGGCACTCGTCGGCGCCGGCCTGGAAGAAGGCGAGGCGCAGAGAGACCTTGTCCTTCGCGGAGGACGAGGAGGCCGACGACGCCGCGGGGCCGGAGCGGCCGAACAGCGCGTAGGCGTGCTTCGAGGGCGCGGACGAGGCCGCGGGCGCGTCGGCGTGCTCCACGAGTGCCACGATCGGCATCTGGCGGGCCGGGCCCTTCGCGCGGAGAGCCTTCACGAGCTCCACGCCGTCCTCGTCGACGAGCTTCTGGCCGATGAGCAGGAGGTCGCAGCCGCGATGCGCGAGCAGGCCCTGGACTTCCTTGGCCTTCTGCGCGACCGTGACGGTCATGCCGGCGGCCTGGAGAGCCTCGAGAATCACGGCCGCGCGGTTGGGCTCGCGCGAGCCGTAGACGACGCTGGTCCTCATCGGGCCGTCAGTCCTCGCCGCCGCCCTCGTCCTCGAGCTCGATGCTCAAGCCGCCGAGGGAGCTGATCGCGGCGAAGAAGTTGTAGACGACGGAGATCAGGAGCAGCGCGCCCTGAGTGAGGACCGCGTAGAAGAGCGTGTAGAAGCCGGTCGAGAGCGCCTTCTGCATGCCGGAGAGCGCGGCGTTCTGCGAGTTCGGCGCGATCACGAACGTGACCAGGCCGCCGAGGAAGCCGAGGAGGATCGCCGTGCCCGTGATGGCGGGCCGCGTCGCGGCGAGGATCGCCGCGGAAGCGAGGAGCGCGCCGCCGATGGCGAGCGGCGGCTTCTGCGCGAAGCCCGCGCCGAGCGCGAGCACCGCGCCGGCGAAAACGGCGATGGGAATGATCGGGTGCTTGAACCAGTAGGGATCGATTCTCTTGACGCGATAGGCCATGCCGATTATCTCCTTAATAGCTTCTGAGGCCCGCCAAGAATAACAGAAGAGAGGCGGTTTGACAAGGCCTGGTAGGAGATATGACGCCGCTAGATGCGGGCGCCCACCGTCTTGGGCTCGAAGAGGATGAGCGTGCGCCGGAGCTCGCCGTCCTCCTCGAGGTGGACGGCCTTCACGTGGCACGGCTCGGACTTGAACATCGTGTCCGCCTCGACGACCTGGTTCGGCCGGTCGAGCGCGACGCCGACGAGGCGCAGCACGTCCTGCTGCTGGCTGTCGATGACGTCGAGCAGATGGAGCTTTCCGTCGGTGGTGACGGTGCCCGTGATCGGGAAATTGGTGTAGAGGACGCTGTTGTCCTCGTCGACGACGATCGCGCGGTGATTCTTGGAAACGACGGCCTTGAGGATCGACTCCCACCAGCGCGCCTCGGCGAGTCCGCGCTGCTTCTCCTTGACCATCGAGTTCGCGATCTCGGCCTTCACCTTCGAGAGGAAGATGTTGATCGCGCCCGCGAGCTCGCCGATCTCGTCGTTGCGCGCCGGGAACTTGAGCTCGAGGTTTTTGAACGAGATCGATTCGATCGCGTCGCGCAGGTTGAGGATCGGATTGAGCACGAAGTGGTGCAGGAAGAAGTAGAGCGGTATGCCGAGCAGAAGCAGGACGCCGACTGCGCCCACGGCGTACTTGTGCATCGCCTTGTTGATGACTTTGACGACGCCCTCGCGGCTGACCTGCATGTTGAGGATGCCGAGCACCTCGCCGCGCAGCGCGAGCGGGATCGCGATGTCGTAGAGCGGCATGTTCGGCACGGCGCGCACGATCGGGGTCTTCGCCTGCCACGCCTGCTCGATGGCGTCGGTCGGGAGGCTGACCTGCTTCGCGAAATCGTCGAAGGACTTGGTCATCATCGACGGGTCCTTGAACCAGCGGACCTCGCCGTACTTGTTGAGGTACAGCAGGGCGGCGACGCGGTCGTCCTTGGCGAAGCGCGAGACGGTGTCGAGCTCGGCCATCGAGATGACCGACTGGTTGCGAGAGAGGCCCTCGATCAGCGTCGGAGCGTACAGGCGGACCATGTCGATCGACTCCTGCTTGAGCTTCTCGTCGAAGGTCCACTTGAAGAGGTTGTA
>CAYVFO010000093.1:0-10683 GCA_964450975.1 uncultured Elusimicrobia bacterium
CAGATCCTCGCGCTGCTGCCGGGGCAGACCTACACGCCCGGCGCGGCGCCCGGCTTCTCCGGCGCCCCGGCCGTCTCGACCGCGGGCATGGCCATCACGGTGAGCCTGCGCGCCGTCTCTTCGCGCTTCGATCCCGTCATGACGCAGGCGACGGCGACGGCCTCCTCCGACGACGCGGGCGCGATCTTCGCGGCGCTTCATCCGCTCCAGTCCGGCGCGACGACGTTCTCGTTCCTGCCCCGGGCCGCCGAGCCCTCGCCGCGCACGACGCGCATCTTCGTCTCCGTTCCCTTCGCCGTCGGCGGGGCGACGCTCACCGTCGTCCCCGACGCGCTCGCGCGCCTGCAGGTGCTCGTCTCCGGCGAGACGGCCGCGCCGGGAACCGCGACCGGCAAGACCGGCTCCGCGACCTCGCGCGTCAAGAACGTGCCGTTCTCGGCGACCGTGCGCGCGGTCGACTCGTTCTGGAACCTGATCTCGACGAACACCGACACGGCGGCGCTCTCGATCTCCGCGTCCTCCGCGGACCTCCCGTCGCCGGCCGCGCTCGTCGGAGGACAGCGCGTCTTCACGGGCATCGTCGTCTACTCGACGGGCTTCTTCACGATCTCCGCGACGGACGTCTCGCAGCCGGCGGTCGCGTCCGGCACGAGCGCCCCGTTCGGCGTCGCGCCCCCGAGCGCGTCGAGCCCGACGCTCGGCGGCTTCGTCCCGAGCGGCGCCCGCGTCGCCACGCTCGGCGGCGGCGCGTTCGGCTTCGCGCTCGACGTCTCCGCCGTCGAGTCGGTCAGCGTCGACCTGCGCGACCTCGACGCGGGCCTGCACTTCGACTGGAACGCGCAGTCGTTCGGCTCGGTCGTCCCGTTCTTCGCGACCGCGACCTTGGCGGCGCCGCTGACCCAGGGCACGACGTGGTTCCGGCAGGCCGTGGACGCGGCCTTCCTCGACGGACACCGCATCCGCATGACGATGCGCGCCGACAACCCGACCGGTCTGCAGTCGCTCGCGACGAGCACGTTCACCTTCGACCGCGGCATGCTCGAGTTCGGCGCGCGCGACGGGCAGGGAACGGCGGCGCTGGTACCGGCCTCGGCCGCGGGCTGCGAGGAGATCACGTCCACGATCACGTTCAACGTCGGCGCTGCCGGCATCTGGCGCGGCGGCGCGCTGGCGATCCGCGCGCCCGAGGGCTGGAGCCTGCCGTCCGGCGCGACGACGACGTACCCTCCGCCGCTCGGCTACTGGCACGCCGCTTCGACCTCCCTCGCGGCGTCCGCGCTCGGCTCGACGCGGACGTTCGTCTCGCCGGCCTCCGACGGGGGGACGCCGCTCGGTCCGGGCTGGTTCGTGCTGTCGGTCGCGACCGGCGCGCCGCAGGAGTATCTCGCCGGCCAGCGGATCACTCTGACCTACCGCGCTCGCCCGGCGCTCGGCCCGGCGGGCCGCGGCCAGCAGACGTTCCCGCTGATGACCCGGGGCCATACGGAGGGGACGCTGACGCCCGTGGCGTCGGCGCCGTCGCTCTCCCTCGGCCCCGGCACGACGAGCTTCCTGACTTTCGCCGACCCGGGCCCGCTCACGCTCGTCCCGCTGACCGCCTCGCCGACGATGCAGCTCTCCGTCGTGGACCTCTGCGGCAACCCGAAGCCCGGCGTCTCGTCGGGCACCGTGTCGCTCACGCTCTCGGCGCTCGTCGGCGGGACCGCCGTCAAGGACGCGAGCGCGCAGTTCTTCAACGCCTCCGGGGGGCCGATCTCGTCGGTGTTCCTCTCGACGGGCACGGGCGCCGGCGCCTCGCCGTCGTTCTCCGTCGCGACGTCCACCGACGCGCCCGCCGAGATGATCATGCGGGCCACGGTCACCTTCGCGGGCTCGAGCTTCGGCCCCGTGCTGGCCGAGGCCGCCCGCGCGGTCCGCCTGCGCGCCTCCGCGGCCGCGTTCTCCGCCGTGTCGATCGACACGGGCACGCTCGTCCCCGGCGCCACGAGCGCGGCGCTCTCGCCGGCGGATCCCGCGGCGAGCGCCGCTCAGATCCGCTTCACGCTCCCGGACTCCGCGCTCGAATGGGACGCGGCGGTCTCGACGGACGGCCTGAACTTCTCCACGCCGGCCTTCTCCGCCTCCGGCTACGGAGGGGCGGCGCCCGTGACTTTGTCGTGGGACGGCGTCGACCGCTCCCGCTTCCCGCCGCGCTACGCGGCCGCCGCGCGCTGGAAGGTGCGCCTGCGCGCCGGCGGCGGCGCGGCCGTCGACAAGTCCCTCGAGATCGTCGTGCCTCCGACCGCCGGCTACGCGGGCCGCCTCGGCGCGCGCGGCGCGGGCGCGCTCGTGCGCGCCTCCGGCGCCGGAGCGGGCGACGGCCGCTGGGCGGTCGCCTCGTCGACCGGCTACTTCGAGCTGCGCGGCCTGCGCGCGGGGACGCCGTACGCGCTGTCGATCGCGACCTCCGTCGTCGCCGCCGGCCGCGCCGTGACGATCTCGACGGCGCTCGCGGCGCCGGCCGCCGGGCTCCTGACCGACCTCGGGACGCTCGCGCTGCCTTCGACGGCTCCCGTGCGGGTCGCGCTTCGCTCGCCGGTCGCCTCGCCTCGGGACGCGCTCGGCGGCTTCGTGGGCCGCGGACCCGGAGGGGAGATCGCGTTCTCCGGACCGCTGCGCCTGTCGTCGGCGGCCGCGAGCTCCGACGACGGCGGACCGCTGTTCGGCCGCGCCGCCAGCACGTGGAGCGTCGCCGCGGCCGCGCCCGGCGTCTACGACATCGACGTCGAGATCGCGGATCTCCGCCTCTCGACGCGCATGACGAACGTGACGGTCGGCGCCGCGGGCGCCGACGTGATCGTCGAGATCGCCCGCAAGGCGGGCATCTCCGGCTGGGTCGTGCTGCCGACGACGGCGCCGTTCGGGACGCAGGTCACGGTTCAGGCGACGCGCGCCGGCGACGCGGCCCCGACGGCGTTCGCGGGCGTGTTCGTCTCGTCGGTTCCGCCTCTCGTCGGCGCGTCGAGCGGCGCGTACGCGCTGTTCGGCCTCGACCCGGGCTCCTGGACGGTGCTCGCTCGCGCGCCGGGCTTCACGGCCTCGACCGCGTCCGTCTCCGTCGCCGCGGGCGCAGACCACGTCCTCGACCTGGCGCCGGGCCTCGGCGCGTCGATCACGGGCTCCGTGTCCGTCTCGGGCGACTCGCGCCTCTCCGACCAGTGCTTCCCGGGCCCCGGCGGCGCGCCGGGAGCGTGCCCGTCGAACGCCTTCGAGCTCGAGATCGAGGCTCTGGCCGTCGGCCGCCTCGACAGAGCGGCCGCGCGCGTGCGCCTCGGGCGGCACGTCTCGTTCAGCTCGGCGGCGTTCTCGCTCCCCGGCCTCGACGCCGGCTCGTGGACTTTGCGGACGTCGCTGCCGGGCTTCGGCATGACGCCCGCGCAGGGCTCGACGGCCGCGGTCGCGTCCGGCGGGACGGCGGCCGCGCCCGCGCTGGCGCTCGTCCGCCAGGACGCGCGCCTGCGCGTCGACGTCCTCGTGCCGCCGCTGCCGGCCGGCGCGTGCCGCTCGACCTCCTCTTACCGCTCGCTCGGCCTGACGCTCGAGCAGGACGGCGCGGCGCCCCTCGTCTACGGCGACGCGACTTTGGTCGCGCCGGTCGTCACGGCGCCGCGCGCGCAGGTTTCCACCGTCACGGGCTCCTTCGCGCTCCTGCACTGCTCGAGCGCGACCTTCTTCACGCCGGCGCTGCGGCCCGGCGCGGCGCGCGCGTCCGCTCTCTTCTCTCCGACGGGCGGCGTCGCCCGCGGCTCCGCGGCGCTCTCCGACGGCACGACGGCGTCGCTGACTCTCGACTTGACCGGCTCGACGACCTCGGTGACCGGCGTTCTGACGTTCTCCGGAGTCGTCCCGATCGCCGTCCCCGGCGAGACGACCGTCGCCGTCAGCTCGGTGCCCGGCGCCGTCAACAACGCGCCGCAGGCGTCGTTCTGCCTGCTCGGCGTCTCCAACCCGCTCGTGCACTCGGCCTTGCGCGCCGAGCTCGTCCCGTTCGAGGAGACCTCCCGGCCGCTGCGCCGCGCGTCGAGCCCCGCGGCCGGCACGTGCGCGCTGCCGTTCCCGTCGACGGCGCCCGCCGTCTCGGCGGCGTTCGTGTCGGGCATCCTGCCCGACGGGCGCTTCAACTTCGGCGGCGTGACGCCGGGCCTCTACCGGCTGCGCGTCCCGGGCGATCTCGACGACGACGGCGAGGCCGACGCGACCGGGGCCGACGTCCTCGTCACGGTCGGCACCTCGCCCGTCTCCGTCGAAGCGCGCCTGACGCGCGGACGCCGCGTCTCGGGGCGGATCGCGGCGCCCGCGGGGCTGGCGCCCGGGCGCCCGCTGCGCGTGTCGCTGACGGCCGCCGACGGGACCGTCGCCGCCGCCGCCGACCTCGCGAGCGGGGCCGACGGGGCCCCCTACTCGCTCGACGGCCTCGCCGACGGCCGCTACCGCCTGTCGGTGGCCGACCGCGGCCTGCCCGTCGCGTGGACCTCGCGTCCCGTCGAGGTCTCCGTCGCCGGCGCGGATCTCGACGGCCGCGACATCGCGCTGCTGCCGTCCGCCGCGATCCGCGCGCGCCTCGCCTTCGTCCGCCCGCTGCCCGACGGCACGGAGGAGACGGTCCTCGTCTCGCGCGAGAACGCCTTCCTGCTCCCGCCGGGCTTCACGGCGCGCGCGATCCCGACGCCGCTCGCGCCCGGCGGCGCGATCGCCGCGCGGGCCGGCGCCGACGGCTCGACCGTGGACTCCGAGGGCCGCGTGGTGTTCGCGGGCCTGCCGCCCGGAACCTACGACGTCGAGTTCGCGGCCGCCGACGGCGCCGCCCCCGGCGGCGTGATCTTCGCGCCGGCGCGCGTCTCCGGCGTCTCGGTCGCGGGGGGGCAGGCGGCCGATCTCGGCGTCGTGCCGCTCTTCGCGGGCGCGGCGGTCTCCGGCCGCGTCGTCTCCGCGGCGACCGGCCTGCCGGCCGCGGGCGTGCGCGTCTCCGCCCGCGTCTCGGCGCGCTCGTCGGTTCCGCCCTCGCCCGCCGCCTCGGCGCTGACCGACTCCGCGGGCCGCTACGTCCTGCGCGGCTTGAGCCCCGCCGCGCGCTTCTACGACGTCACCGCCGCGCCGCGCGGGCCGTCCGTCTCGGGCGAGCCCGTTCCGCCGTTCGCGGCGTCGCGCGCGTTCGCCGTGGACGTCTCGAGCGGCGCCGCGCTCGACTTCGCGCTCGCTCCGGCGCCCGGTTTCGTGATCGGGCGCGTCGTCGCCGACGACGGCTCCGCACTGCGCTCCGCGCTGGGCCCCGGCGCCTCGGAAGGCCCCGGCGCGGCGCTGTTCCTTCAGCGAGCGGGCGTCACGCCGGAAGACGATCCTCTCTCGGACCTCGCGCTGCGCACCGAGCCCGACGGCCGCTTCACGATCCCGGCGCTCTCGACCGGCTCCTACCGGCTGACCGTCACGGCGGTCGGCCGCGCGAGCCTCGCGCGCGTCGTCGTCCTGTCGACGGCGTCGGCCGACCTCGGCGTCGTGACCCTCGGCGGCGGCGGCACCGTCTCCGGCGCGCTGCGCCTGCCCGACGGGTCGGCGGTTCCCGACGACGAGGCGAGCGCCGTCGCGGCCGTCACCGCCGATCTCTCCGAGTTCCTCTACGGCTCGCTGACGCGCGACGCGGCCTCGCGCACGGCGAGCGGCTACCGCGTCGGCGGCCTGCGCCCGGGGCGCGCGTACCGCCTGCTCGTGCTGACCGCGTCCGGCGAGGCCGCCGCGCCGCCGGAGGCCGCGTCGATCGTCCTCGCGAGCGCCTCGGAGTCGCGCGCCCTCGACCTCGTCGTCCGCCCGCCGGCGCCGACCGTCTCGGCGCGCGCCCGCCGCGCGGGGACGCGCTTCTCGATCGATTTCCAGTTCAGCCGCCCGCTGCGCTCGCGCCTCGCCGCGGACGACGACGCGGAGGCCGTCGTGACGACGGCCGCGGCCGCCGGCGCCTTGTCCGGCTGGACGATGTCGGACGACCGCCGCCGCGTGAGCGTCGTCTACGACCCCGGCGTCGGCGAGTCGAGCTTCACGCTGCGCGCGCGCGGCTTCGCGGCGGCGCTCGACTACGACGGCGCCGACCCGTCCGCGCCCGAGCTGCTCGCGAACGCGACCGCCGCCTTCGCGGCGACGGACTCGGGCGCGCACCGCGCGGTGATCGCCAACGCGGTCGGCGGCGCGCTGACCGTGGACGGCGACGCCGGCCGCGTCGTCCTGCCCCGCGGCGCGTTCCTCCTCGACGCCTCCTCGGCCGTCGCCGTCGTCCTGCGGCGGACCTCCGTGGCGCCCGCGGCGGCGCCCGCGTCGCTGCCGACGCGCAGCGACTTCTACGAGATCGACCTGCCTCCGGGCGTCCCGACGAACTTGGCGAGGCCCGCGCGCCTGTCGCTCGCGTACTCGACCTCGGTCGCGGATCCCTCGGCGCTGAACCTCTACTGGTTCAACCCGGGCTCGGGCCAGTTCGTCCTTCAGCCGGACGCGTTCGGCGGCGCGCCGCAGATCGACGCCTCCGCGCGGACGATCTCGGTCAACGTCGGCCACTTCTCGACGTTCGTGCTCCTCGACGCGTCGGCGGGCGCGATTGGCGGCTCGGCGTACGCGGGCGGGCTCGAGGCGTACAACTTCCCGAATCCGTTCGACCTGACGGTCAAGACGGTGACGACGATCCACGGCGCGGGCGCGCAGTCCGTCCGCGGCACGATGGTGCGCGTCGGCGTGCCGCCCGGCCTCGCCGGCCAGGGACGCCTGCGGGTCTTCGACGTGACCGGACGGCTCATCCGCTCGATCGACCTGGGCGCGCTGACGGGCGGCCAATCCTATTATCAGGGCTGGGACGGGCGCGGCGACGGCGGAGCGGACGTCGCGAGCGGCGTCTACATCGGCGTCGTCGACGTCGGCGGCAAGAGCAAGAGCTTCAAGATGGCGGTGATCAAATGAGGGCGCTGCTCCTCGCCGCCCTGCTCGCCGTCCCGGCCTCCGCGGCCACGACCGACCGCGGCGCGGCGGCCGGACAGTTCCTGCGTCTCGCGCCCGGCGCGCGCGGCGCCGCGCTCGGCGAGGCCTTCGCCGGCGCGGCCGACGACGCCTACGCGGCGTGGTACAACCCAGCTGGTCTCGCGTTCCTCGAGCGCGTCGAGGCCGCGGGCTCGCACGAGTCTCGCTTCGAGGGCCTCTCCTACGACGCCGCGATCATGGCGGTGCCGATGCTGTCGTGGCGCGACTCGCCCCGCCGCGCGAACGCCTACGGCGTCGCCGCGCTCTCGGCGTACAGCCACGCCGTGACCGGCATCGAGCGCCGCGGCCTCGTCGAAACCGACGCGCCGAGCGGCTCCTTCGGCGCCTCCGACCGCGCGATCGGCCTCTCCTACGCCTGGAACGCGCCGGGCACCGGCCTCGCCTTCGGCGGCACGTTCAAGCTCGTGGACTCCGCGATCGACGCCTCGCGCGCCGCCGCGACGACGATCGACGCGGGCGCGCTCTGGAAGGGGGAGCGCTTCTCCGCCGGCGCGGGCGCGCGCTCCTTCGGCGGCAAGCTGCGCTACTCGGCGGTGTCCGACCCGCTGCCGACCGTCTACTACGCGGCCGGCGCGTGGCGCCCGCGCGAGGGCTTGCTCGTCGTCGCGGAGCTCGACGTTCCGAAGCACGACTCCGCGGCCCTCGGCTTCGGCGTGGAGCGTCGGTGGAAGGCGGCCCCGGGCCTGACCGCGTCCGTCCGCGGCGGCTACAACACGGGCCGCTCGAGCGCCGGCGGCCTCGCGGGAGCGTCGGTCGGCTTCGGCGCGGCCTGGCGCTCGTTCGAGGCGGACTTCGCGTGGTCGCCGGCCGGCGCGCTCGGCGACGTGTTCAAGTACTCGGTGCTGGTGCGCTTCGGGGAGAGCCGGCCCGGCGGGATCTCGCGCGAGCGCGAGGGCTGGCGCTAGGAGAGCCGGGCGGCGAACCGCTCGAGCTCGCGCAGCCCCTTCGGCGTGTGATAGGGGCGCAGGAACCCGATGAGCGGCTGCAGCCTCGCGTCCGAGTCCCCGGCCGGCCGCTTCGCCTCGGCGTAGACGCCGGCGAAGTGCGAGAGGACCCACGCGTTGTCGAGGAACGCGTCCTCGTCGGCCGCCGAGCGGAACGGATTCATGAGTCCCTCGGCGACCCAGCGGCGCAAGGTCGCGCGCATGGACTGCGACACGTCCGCCCACGCGCGGCGCCATCGCGCGGCCAGGACGCGATCCTCGCGCAGGAGCCCCGAGAAGTCGCGGAAGAAGAAGCGGTGCTCGACGACCGAGCCCAGATAGAACTCCAGGAACGGGCCGAAGCCGTCGGGCTGCTCCCAGCGCTCGGGCTTGTAGATCGCGATGTCCGAGAAGATCTCGCGCACGATCGCGCGCTTGTCGGGATAGTGGTAGTAGAGGTTGCCGGGGCTCAGGCGCGCGGCGCGCGCGATCGCGTGGGTGTTGACGGCGGCGACGCCGCGCTCGTTGAACAGGGCGGCGGCGGCGGCGCGGATGCGGAGGCGGGTGCGCTCGGACTTAGCGGAGATCGGGGCGGGCATGCCCCATTATAGACATTTCTGTCTATTTATCGCGGCCCGACCAGTCGGCCTTGCGCTTCTCGGCGTTGAGCTTCTCGAGCTGCTCGGTCGCGCGGCGCGCCTTGACCTTCTGACGCTTCGCGGGCTTGGAGGCGAGGCCCGCGGCGGGCTTGAGGCCGCCCAGCGCCTTGACGTCGGCGACGGCGTCCTTGAGGGGGGAAGCGGGGGTCAGCGGCGCGAGGTCGGCCATGCCGAGGTTGACGGTCTCGCCGGAGCCGATGCGCACGACGCCGGTCACGCCGCCGTTGCTCTCGGTGATCTGGCGGTTGAGGATCTTCTGGAGGAGGGGGTCGCCGGCCGCGGCGGCCGTGGTCTGCGCGGCGGCGCCGAGGGCCGCTGCGAGGAGGATCGCCGTCGAGAGGATCGCGGTTCGCATCGTCTTTCCTGCTATGAGAATAGCCGGAAAGACGGGGAGCTGCAGGTGTCCTAGGGCCTGGGCCCCTTATAGGACCATCGGTCCCAGTGAAGTTACTGGGCGACGGCCTGGGTCGGCTTCGGGTCGGGGACGTTGAGGTTGTCCACGCCGCCCGGGTTCGTGCCGACCGGGGCGTTGCTGAACACGCCCATGGCCGCGTCCGCGGCCTTGTTGACCGCGTTGAACTCGAACTTCTCGCTGCCGAGCTTGCCCGTCGGCTTGGCGATCGTCGAGCCCGCGACCTTGATGACGGCCTGCGGCTCCGCGTCGCCGCCGCCGGTGCCCGTGTCGCCGCCGGTGCCTGAGATGCTGTTGGAGAGCAGGCCGAGCACGTTGCCGTCGTCGCGCCCGCCGCCCGATCCGGTTCCCGTCGTTTGGCCGCCCGTGCCCTTGCCCGAGCCGCCCGTGCCGGTCGTGTTGGGGCGGTCCGGGTTGAGGCTCTGGCCGCCGCCGTCGCCGGGGAGATTGTTCGCGTTCATGCCGCCGCCGGGGGGAGTGTTGGCGGCCGTCTTGTTGGCCGATTTCTCGTCCGCCGCGGTCTCAGCGGCCCGGCGCTCCTGCTCCTTGGCCGCGATGAACTGGGAGTCGAGAGCGGAGCTCGACTGCGGCATGCCGCTGCACGGACCGCCGGAGCAGCGCCCCATCGTGCTGTACTGGCCGGGGCCGATGCGCTGGAGAACGGTGTTGTTGGGGAGGACGACGAGATCGGCGGCGTTGATGCCCATCTTCACGGCCTCGTCGCGGGCCTTCTGCGCTTCTTCGGCGGAGCCGAAGGGCTGCGGGCCGGGGTTCGGGCGGGGCGGGCCGATGAAGCCGGGGTCGCCTTCCTGAACGTTGGCCGAGGCGTTGGTCGGGGCCGACGAGCCGACGGTCCGGCAGGGAATGCGGGTGCAGTTCGGGTCCGCCCACTGGACGTCCGGGGACTGGCCCATCTGTTGGACGGGGCCGTACGGGTTGCGGCCCTCGGCGCGCATCGCCTCGTGGATGCAGGCGGTGCTCGTCGGGTTGCGGCGGCACTCTTCGGAGCCTTCGCTCCCGGACGCGCCGCCGATCAGGAGGCCGTCCGACATGCCGCCGAGGCCGCCCATGCCGCCGTATCCGCTGCGGTAGGGCTGGGCCTGCGCGGCGCCGGCCGCGAGGAGAAGGGCGAGGGAAAGAGGGAGGGTTTTGGGGTTCATGGCGCGGCTCCTGTCCTCCCCACTATAACCCCGGGACCTGGCGGGCGCCATAGGACTAAGGACCTATATGTCAATAGGACTATAGACCTAGATAGATTCCCCTTGACGCCGGCTCGCCCCTTTCCTATTATGCCGCCCATGATTAGATTCGGAACTTCCGGGTGGCGGGGCGTCGTGTCGGACGACTTCACGTTCTACAACGTGCGCAAGGTCGCGCACAGCGTCGCCGCCTCCGTCAAGGAGAGCCCGGACGTCGGGTACAACAGCGACGAGTACCGCCAGTTCCTGGCCGGCGCCGCGCCCTCGCGCGTGCCCACCGTCGTCGTCGGCTACGACACGCGGTTTCAGTCCGAGGACTTCGCCCACGAGGTCGCCGCCGTCTTCGCCTCCGACGGCATCCGCACCTTGCTCGCCGACGCCGACCTGCCGACCCCCGCGGTCGCCTGGGCCGTCCTCGCGAACAAGGCGGTCGGCGGCGT
>CAYVFO010000094.1:0-4640 GCA_964450975.1 uncultured Elusimicrobia bacterium
CCGTTCCGACCCCTCAATTCCGACCCCTGCCCAGGCCGTTTACCCGGGCTTTTAAGGCCGGTCCGACCCCCTGTTTCGGGGCATGACCGCCCCTGTCCGTCCCGCGGGTCCTGGCGGGCCGTTTACGGCCGATTTTGAGGGGGCGATCCTAGCCCCAAACCCCCTCCGGCGGCTGATCGGGGCCCCTCAAACGCAGTATCTGTATTGATTCTCGCTCTCTCCACTTCCGCGCGACGGGTGGGCATCGCATCCGTCGATTCGAGCCGGGCGAGGGGGATAAGTTATCCCCGGGTTGTTCTCCGTGTTGTGTCTTTACGTCGTCGTATATGTCTTATGTTCTTCGTTCTTGTCATGCCGATTGACATATATAAGGTGCGATAAGTCGTCCAATGCAGTTATTCATGACTTATCCACGACCGGTAGACTTTTTACATGGCATATGCGACAATCAAGACATGACCGAGAAGGCGCCGCACCGCGTGCGACTGAAATTGCCCAACGGCGCCGAGCTCGAGGCCGAGGGCGACGCGGAGTTCGTGCGCGCCGAGCGCGCCGAGTTCCTGCTGCGCCAGACGCCGGTCGCTGGGCCGGCCGGAGACCAGCCTTTCCGGGAGCCGCGCGTGGATTGGAACGCGGTCGTGGAGGCCAAGAACGGCGGCCTGACCTTGCGCGGCAAGATCCCGGGCGGCGATAAGGCGGGCAAGGATGCCTGCCTGGTGCTTCTGATGGCCGCGGACAGGCTCCTGAGCCTCCCGAGGCCCACGGCGACGCTGACGGCCAAATGGCTGCGCGCCTCGGGGTATCCCATAGGGCGCATGGACCGGACCCTCCAGGACGCGATCGCCCAGGGCGAGCTGCTGTCCAGCGGATCCCGGAGAAGCCGGCGTTACGAGCTCACGGCGGCCGGCAAGATCAAGGCCCTGCTGCTGGCCGAGCAGCTGACGTTTACGGTTCTGGGCAAGCGGCCCTAACGGCCGAACGGCAACGGCGACGCGAATCAACGGCGACGGCCAACGGCAGCGGCGTCCGCTCCAGCGGCGGAGCGCATAAACAAGCACGACCTCGAATCGGGGGAACGGATCAACGGCGAACGGCTTTGTTTATCTTACTACTGATAATATTTATTATGTTACATCTAGACGGGGGTACGACAGCCTACCCCTATCTACAATTAAACTGAAGTTCACGCGGATTCCATCGTACGGATAACGTTATTTCGCTCAAAACGCCACCGTTTGTGAGATATTCTAAATTGGCAGTCGAAGGCCCCCCGGAAAGTTGCCAACTTTTCGGGAAGATCGGGGAGCAGCCGGCCGGATCCAGCTGAAAAGTCGCCAAAAATCCGGGATTCGGGGCAGGGGCCGGGGTACCCGAAAATGAGCCAAAAAAACCATGAAAGGAACCCTGGGTAAAAGGCCCGGAAAACTGCCTCGATTTCAGGGACCCCCCACCCCGGCCGGGGAGCTCGAAAAAACCATGAAAGGCGCCCGGGAAATCCGGCGGTTTAACCTAGGGTAGGAGGCAAGATTTCGGACCCCCCGAAAAAACCATGAAAGGGATCCGCGGATTCGAGGCAAAAAACCAGGCAGCCGGCCGGCCCAAAAGGGGCGGCCGAAAAAACCATCAAAGACCTAGGGGTAAACGAGCCGAAAAACCAGGCAGCATTTCGGGGATCAGGCCGGAAGGAGGGACCGGCCGAAAAAACCAAGGAAGGGGTGGAGCCCAAAAAAGACCATCGCCGAAAAAACCATCAAGCCGGGAAGGGGGTCGGACCCGAAAAACCGGGGTCCGAAAAAGACCAACGGGAGAGCTCAACAGCGGGAGCAAAGACCCTTAGGTGGTCTTTTTCCGGGACTAGGGGTTGGAGGCGGGAGGGAGGAAGAGACCGAGGCCTATCGCGGAGTAGCCGGCGATCAGGAGGAACGGGGAGACCATGGAAGCCGCGTTCTTGCCCAGGGGATCGGCGAAGGACAAAACCACGAAACCGGCGACCGCGAGCAGCGCGCCGGCGCCGATCAGCGCCTTGCCTCGGGGCGAGAGGTCTTCCCTCGGAGGCGGCGGGGCGGGGACATCCTTCTTCATGGTGTTTTTGTTTTTCGCCATGTCTTTCCCCTCCCTAGATCTCGCCTCGCGTCAGGTCGGCGTAGGTCTCCCTCTTGCGGGCGAGGCGGGCTTTTCCCCCCTCCACGATGACTTCGGCCGCGCGAGGACGGCTGTTGTACTGGCTGCTCATGGCGAAGCCGTAGGCGCCGGCCTTGGTCACGGCGAGAAGGTCCCCCCGCTCGAGCGGCGGAAGCGGTCTCTGCCGCGCGAGGAAGTCTCCGCTCTCGCAGACCGGTCCCACGACGTCCGCCATGGTCTTTTTTCCGGGGCGCGGCTTGATCACGACGACGGGATGCCACGCGTCGTAGAGAGCGGGCCGCGGGAGATCGGTCATGGCGCCGTCGACGATGACGAAGCGCCTCTTCGAGGTGGTCTTGCGGTAGAGCACCTTCGTGAGCAGCAGGCCGGCGTCGGCGACGAGATAGCGTCCCGGCTCGACGAGGAGCTGCAGCTCCGGCAGGTCCGTGAACGCCTCTTCCAGGGTCCGCGCGAGGGCGGCGGGGTCGAGCGGGGTCTCGTCCTTGTAGGAGATGCCGAGGCCCCCTCCCATGTCGGCGAACTCGAGCGGGATGCCCTGGTCTTTGAGCTCGGACGCGAGGGCCGCCACGGAGGCCGCGGCGCGCTTGTACGGGGCCAAGGAGGTGATCTGGGAGCCGATGTGGCATTGGACGCCCACGACGCGCAGGCGGCGGTCCTTGGCCGCTTTACGGTACATCGCGAGGGCCTGGGGCGTCTCGACGCCGAACTTGTTCTCGGCGCGTCCCGTGGTGATGTGTGGGTGGGTGCGCGGGTCGACGTCGGGGTTGAGGCGCACCGAGACGGGGGCGCGCTTTCCCAGGCGTCCGGCGACGCGCGCGAGCGCCTCCAGCTCCTCGTCGCTCTCGACGTTGAAGGCCTTCACGCCGGCGCGCAGGCCGGCCGCCATCTCTTCCTCGGTCTTTCCGACGCCCGAGAAGACGATGCGCGGCGGCGCGAAGCCCGCGGCGCGCGCGCGCAGCAGCTCGCCGCCGCTGACGATGTCCGCGCCGGCGCCGAGCTTGGCGAGCGCGCCCGCCACGGCCTTGCTGGTGTTGGCTTTCAGCGCGTAGCAGACGAGCACGCGGCGCGTGAAGGCTTCGCGCAAGGCGCGGTAGCGCGCTTCGATGGTCGCGGCGTCGTAGACGTAGAGCGGCGTGCCGTACTTCTCGGCGAGCGCCGCGTAATCCGTCACTTCTTGCGGGCCGCCTCGGCGGCCGCCTTCTTGGCGGCGGCTTCCGCGGCCTTCTTCGCGGCCTGGGCGCGGCGCGTGACCTCGCGCAGGGCGGCGGTGGCCTTGGCGTCGCCCGGGGCGGCGCGCAGGGCGGTCTCCCAGGCCTTCTGCGCCTCTTCCCACTTGCCGAGCTTCTGGGCGGCCATGGCGAGGCCCGTAGGCGCGCGCTGCGGCTCGAGGCCCGGCAGAGCGGTCTCGCCGACGCGCGTGAAGTGGTCGTAGGCTTC
The DNA here is from genome assembly GCA_964450975.1 of uncultured Elusimicrobia bacterium. GTDB lineage: Bacteria > Elusimicrobiota > Elusimicrobia > UBA1565 > UBA9628 > GWA2-66-18. Next base: position 3,580 of record CAYVFO010000094.1, read on the forward strand.
CTGGAACTTGCCGGCCTCGAGCGCGATCTGGCCGAGGTAGAAGTCGGCGCGGCGGGAGAAGTCCCCGCCCGTCGCCTTGAGCGTCGTAAACGAAGCGGTCGCGCGGTCGATGGACTTGGCGCCCCACAGGCTCAGGCCCAAGTTCTCCTCGATGAGCGCGTCGCCCGGATCCTGGAACTTGAGGCGCTCGTACTCCTGCACGGCGTCCTGGAACAGGCCCATGCGGTAGTAGAGCTTCGCGGCGAGCATGCGCACTTCCTTGTCCTCGGGGTAGTGCCGCAGGAAGCGCTTGTACTCCGTCAGCGCGAAGGGCAGCAGGCCCTCCTCCTGGTACATGATGCCGAGACAGTAGAAGATGCGCGGGTCGAGCGCGCCGAGTTCGCGCGCCTCCTCGAGGTTGCCCATCGCCTCGATGTAGCTGTCCTTGCCCTTCTCGAAGAGCAAGGTGCCGAGCTCGACGAGCGCCGAGATGTCCTGCGGGTCCGTCTTGAGGCGCTCCTGCGCGGCGGCGATCTGCCCGTTGAGCCGCGGCGGCGCCGGGAAGTCGGCGCGCGGCCGCGGCATGGGCTTCTCGCGCAGGAAGAACCACAGCCCGCCGAACAAGATGACGATCGCGATGGACGCGGCCCACGTCACCGTCTTGACGTCGAGCCAGGCCAGGCCCCCCAGATTCCAGGGAGCCCGGACGGGCTTGACGCGGACCTCGTCGGCGGGACGGGTGGTCATCCTAAGCCTCGTCCTCCGGCGAAAGGATCTGGCCGAGCGTCAGCGGCGGCGGCGCCTTCATGTACTGGGCGACGCGCTTGCGGTCCTTGATCTCGTTGAAGCGCGCGAGCGACACGCGCACCTCGAAGGCGTGCGAGTCGACGCCCGTGACGATGCCCGTCGCGGCGTCGCCGATGTTGTAGATGACGTCGGGGTCGCACTCGGCGGCCGGCGCGTACGCGACGGTCTTCGGGTCGACCTGGAAGCGGACGCCGTTCGCGTTGACCTCGGTGATCTTGCCGGTCACCGTGGACTTCGGCGCGAACTTCTTGCGCAGCGCGTCCGCCGGGTTCGGC
>CAYVFO010000094.1:4650-10564 GCA_964450975.1 uncultured Elusimicrobia bacterium
GCTTGATGCCGAGGAACACGGGATCGCCGGGCTTCTCGGGCTTGGAGAGGACCTTGACCTTGAGCTTCTGACCGCGCTCGAAGGTCCCGGGCTTGGCCGTGCCCCACGCCATGTCCTGCGGGCGGACGGTGCCCTCGAGGCCGCCGATGTCGATCAGGAGTCCGGACTCGGCGACGCGCACGATGCGGCCGATGCGCACTTCCCCGCCGCGGAGCTCGTCCATGATCTTCGTCTTGCGCTTGCCGGCCTCCTCCTCGAGGACCGCCTTGCGCGAGAGCACGAGCTGGCGCTTGCTCTGGTTGACCTCGATGACGACGCAGCGCACGCCGGTGCCGATCATCTTCTCGGGCTGACGGACGGGGCGAAGGTCGGCGAGAGACGCGGGCAGGAACGCCTGGACGCCCTGGACGTCGACGATGAAGCCGCCCTTGACCGAGGACTTCACCGTTCCGCGCACGCGCTGCTTCTCGGCGTGGGCCTTGATCGCCATCTCCCAGCCGAGCTCCGTCTTCGCCTTGAGGTGCGAAAGGATCGCGTGGCCGGACTTGTCGCGGCCGCCCTGCTTGATGACGGGCACGCGCTGTCCGGGCGTCGGGGCGGCGCCCTTCGGCGTCACGAGGTCCTCGACGAACTCGACGAGAGGGATCGCGCCCTCGTTCTTCTCGCCGACGTCGACGAGCACCTGGTCCTTCGTCACGGAGATGACTTTGACCCAGGCGACCTTCTTGTCGGCCAGCTTGTCGACGGTGGCCGCCTGCTGCGCGAGCAGGGCCTCCATCGTCTCGCCGCCGGCCTCGGGGGCGTCGCCTTCCGGCTCCGCGCTCTCCCAAGCCTTCTCGTTCAAATCCTTGATCTGCTCCATAACGCTCACGCCTCCTGAGTTATCGTCACAACGAGTAAATTCTTTCCATCACCGACTTCGCGTACGCCAGGCCGGTCGCCCGCTCCTCGTCCGGCGGAGGCGCGATCGGCGGACCGAACCGCGCCTCGAGCGGGAAGCGCCGCGGAAACTCCGCGGTGCCCACGACGCGGATCGGCACGACGGGCGCCTTCGAGCGCGCCGACAGGAACGCCACGCCCGGCTTGGGCGTGACGGTCTTTCCGGGCTTGACCCGCGTGCCCTCCGGGTAGATCACGACGCAGCCGTCCTTCTCCAATACGTCCAGCGCCGAGCGCATCGCCGATGTCGCGTCCCCCGTACGGTCGAGCGGGAACGACCCCGTCGCGCGCAGATACGCGCCCACGAGCGGCGTGTCGAAGAGCTCCTTCTTGCCGAGGCCCCACGGCCGGCGCACCGGCGAGACCGCGACGGCCATCAGAAGCGGATCCAGGTTGCTCACGTGGTTGCACGCGATGATCAAGGCTCCCTTCTCCGGCACGTGCTCGAGACCCGTGACCTTCACGCCCCAGATCGACGAGAACAGCCCCCCCACGATCGCCTCCGAGGCGATGCGCAGCGGGAGATTGGCGTCGGCGGAGTTCATTTGTGCCCATTGAGCTTCGCCTTGGAGCCCTTCCGGATGGCGCGCAGGATCTTGTCGGCGACCTCGTGCATCGTGAGCTTGGTCGAGTCGATGACGAGCGCGTCCTCGGCCTGCTTGAGCGGGTTGATCTCGCGCTTGATGTCGTTGAGGTCGCGCTTGAGGATGGCGGCGAGGATCTTGTCGCGGTCGGCGTCCTGTCCCGCGGCCTTGAGCTGGCGGTAGCGGCGGTCGGCGCGCTCCTCGGGGCTCGCGTCCAGGTAGATCTTCACGTCGGCGTCGGGGAAGACGTTCGTCGTGATGTCGCGGCCTTCCATCACGATCGAGCCGCCCTCGCCGAGCTCGCGCTGGAGCTTGGAGAGGAACTTGCGCACGCCGGGATTCGCGGCGACGAGCGAGGAGTTCACCGAGACGCGCTCCTCGCGGATCTGGCTCGTGACGGCGACGCCGTCGATGAACGTCTTGAGCGTCGAGCCGCCCTCCTCGATGGGCTTGAACTCCCAGTCGATGGCCTTCGCGAGCTGGACGACGGCCTCGTGATCGTTGAGGTCGACGCCGACCTCGAGGCCCTTCCAGGTGAGCGCGCGGTACATCTCGCCGGTGTTGATGAACTTGAAGCCGAGCGACTTGGCGACGAGGCCGCCGACGGTCGACTTGCCCACGCCGGCGGGGCCGTCCATCGCGATGACGAGGCCGCGCTTCCTGCTCACGCTTCCACCTTCGCGCCGAGGACCTTCTTGAGCGCCCCGTGCAGCGCCTTGTTCTGGGACGCCGTGCCGATCGAGACGCGCACGTGGTGCGGCAGGCCGTACTCGTCGAGCGGCCGCACGATGACTCCCTGGCGCAGAAGCGCCTTGAAGAGCTCGCGCCCGGGCATCGGGGAGCGCGCGAACACGAAGTTCGTCGCGGAGTCGCCGACGCCGAAGCCCATGTCGCCGAGCATGCGCGAGACGGACGCGCGCTGGACGCCGTTGAGCGTCACCGCTTTCTTCACGAACGCCTCGTCCTTGAGCGCCTCGAGGCAGGCGTGCTGGGCCGGGAGATTGACGTTGAACGGCATGCGGATGCGGTCGAGCCAGCCGACGAGCTCGGGGTCGGCGACGGCGTAGCCGACGCGCAGGCCCGCGAGCCCGTACGCCTTCGAGAACGTGCGCAGCACGACGAGGTTGTCGTGCTCGCGGACGAGCTCGGGCAGGCTCTTCGGGTAGCCGGGGATCGCGCGCGCGTAGTGCCAGTAGGCCTCGTCGAGCACGACGAGGCACGTCTTCGGCGCGGCGTCGAGCAGCGCGACCACCTCTTCCTGCGTGTTGTAGGTGCCGGTCGGGTTGTTCGGGTTGGCCACGAACACGAGCTTCGTGCGCGGGCTCGTGGACTTCGCCATGAGCGCCAGGTCGTGGGTCCAGTCCGTCATCGGGACTTCGATGACCCGCGCGCCCATCATGGACGCCTGCTGCTTGAAGCGGATGAAGCCGTGCTGCGAGACGACGACCTCGTCGTCGGCGTCGAGGAACGCCTCGCACAGCAGGCGGATGAGCTCGTCGGAGCCGTTGCCGGCGATGACGCACTCGGGCTCGACCTTATGGAAGCGGGCGAGCGCGGCGCGCAGCTCGGGGCTCGTGCCCTCGGGGTAGAGGCCGTTGTACTTCTCGGCCTTGCGGTACGCGGCCATCGCCTTCGGCGAGGGGCCGAGCGGGTTCTCGTTCGAGGCGAGCTTGACGACGCGCTTGAGGCCCAGCTCGCGCTGGACCGAGGCGATCGACTTGCCCGGCTGGTACGGGAACACCTCGCGCAGCGCGCGGCGGGGAGCGATCACAGCGAGGCCCCCCTCTGGAGCGAGACGATCGCGAGCATGCGCGAGTCCTGCTTGTCGCGGCGGAACGAGAAGTAGCCTTCTTCGCCGAGCGTGCACGGAGCGGCCGGGCCGATCGCCTGCGGCCGGACGCCGGCGAGCAGGAGCTGGCGGCGCGCGTCGAGATCGAGGTCGAGATGGAGGCCGTCGTCCGCGCGCTTGAACGACGTCGCCGGGAAGCTCTTCTCGAGCTCCGGGCCGACCTTGTAGGACGCGCACGAGATGTGCGGGCCGAACGCGGCGTTGAGCTGGAAGGCCTTCGCTCCGCGCTCGACGAGCGCCGCGACCGCCTTGCCCGGCATGCCCGCGGCCATGCCGCGCCAGCCGGCGTGGAAGACGCCCGCGTACTTGAGATCGTCGGACCAGAGGAACAGCGGCATGCAGTCGGCGACGTAGACCGCGGCGGCGACGCCCTCGTCGCCGGGGCCGAGCGTCCAGCCGTCGCCCTCGAGCCCCTGATTGGAGTTCGCGGCGCGGTGGATGCCCGTCCCGTGGACCTGCTTGAGCGTGATGGGCTCGGGCAGCCCGAGGATCGCGGCCGCCGCCTGCCGCTTGCCCGCATCCTTCATCGAGCCGAGGCGGCTCGTGGTGAAGCCGTGCTTGAGGCCGTGGGCGCGCAGGCGCGGCTCGAGAAGGAATCCGTCCTTCCCGATCCAGGCGCCGGTCGCGGCCATGGTCTCAGACTGCGGCATGGTTCGGGGCCAGGGGCTTGGGCTTCATCTCGGGGGTCTTCCGGAGCGGGCGGACCCACTTCGTGAAGCTCGAGGGCTGCAGCGAGTACTCGTGCACGAGGCGGACGACCTCGGACGTGGGCTGGAACGACTCCCACTTGATGCGGAGCACGCGCACGCCGGCCTGCTCCATCTCGCCGATGAACTGGTCGTAGTTCTTCTTGAGCATGCGCAGGTACTCGAGCGGGATCGTCTGCTCCATCACGCGGCCGCGCGAGTTGATGCGCTTGAACGCGGTCTCGGGCTGGCAGTCGAGGTAGATCATGATCTGCGGGAACACGAGCTCGCGCAGGACCATGTTGTCGAAGAGGTCGAGATAGGTGTTGTAGTCGAGGTCGGTGATGATCTTGTCGGGATGCTCGTTGAGCATGCGCGCGAAGATCGTGTCCTCCCAGATCGTGCGGTCCTGCACGACGCCGCGGATCTTGCCGAGGCTGATGCGCGTGACGAACTCGCGGTGCTGGCGGAAGCGGTGGTTGAGCAGCCACACCTGCATCATCGTCCCGTAGCCCTTCATGTCCTTGTAGAAGTGCTCGAGGTAGGGGTTGCCGTCGACTTCCTCGAGGATGGGCTCGAAGTTGAGCGCGCGAGCGAGATCCTGCGTCAAAGTGGATTTTCCGACTCCGATCGTTCCGGCGATTCCGATGTAGCCTTCAGCGAACATGGTGCAACCTCCGCAAATTTTTTACGCCGGCTTGATTTCCTGCTCGATGCCGCGAAGCGCGAGCTTGAGGTCGTCCGGGCTCGACGCGGCGGCCAGGACCTCGGCCTCGGTGGCGAGGCCGTCCTTGAACAGCTTGACGAGCGACTGGTTGAACGTCTGCATCCCGTAGAACTGGCCCTTCTGCAGCGCCTGGATGATCTCGACGGCCTTGTTCTCCTCGATCTGCTTGCGGACGTGGGGCGTGTTGATGAGGATCTCGACGGCCGGGACGCGGCCGCCCTTCGTCGACGCGAGCAGGCGCTGGGAGACGATCGCGCGGAGCGACTCCGCGAGCTGGACGCGGATGAGCGCCTGCTGGTGCGGCGGGAAGAGGTCGACGACGCGCGAGATCGTCTGGATCGCGTCGGTCGTGTGGAGCGTGCCGAACACGAGGTGGCCCGTGAGCGCCGCGGTGAGCGCGGCGGAGGTCGTCTCGAGGTCGCGCATCTCGCCGATGAGGACGACGTCGGGGTCCTGGCGCATCGCCATCTTGAGGCCGTCCGCGTAGGTCTGCGTGTCCTCGCCGATCTCGCGCTGGGTGACGATCGCCTTCTTGTCCTTGTGGACGAACTCGATCGGGTCCTCGATCGTGAGGATGTGCTCCGCGCGGTTCTCGTTGATGTAGTCGATCATCGCGGCGAGCGTCGAGGACTTGCCGGCGCCGGTGATGCCCGTGACGAGCACGAGGCCGCGGCTGTTGTCGGCGATCTTCTTGAGCGTCGCGACCGGCAGCTTGAGGTCGGCGAGCGTCGGGATCTGGGTCGTGCTGAAGCGGACCGCCATGCAGAGGCGCTGGCGCTGCTGGTACGCGATGACGCGGAACCGGGCGACCTCGCCGGCCTGGAAGGAGAAGTCGCACTCGCCCTTCTCGTCGAAGATGCGCTTGGCCCGGGCCGTGGCCACCTGGGCGAGCATCTGCTCCACATCGGCCTGGCTGATCGGCTCGGTCGTCGCGGGGATCAGATCGCCGTCCACGCGGATGTAGGCCGGGCCGCCCGCGCGCACATGCAGGTCCGAGCCGCGCTTGTTGACGGCCTTGCGCGCGATCTCGAGCAGATGCGCGCCGAGACCTTGGACACCAACGTCCGCAGGCTCCGCCGTCAAAACAGCGGCTTCCATATCTGGCACACCGGCAAAGAGCGGCTGCCCC
>CAYVFO010000095.1:0-10560 GCA_964450975.1 uncultured Elusimicrobia bacterium
GGACCGTGCCGGTGACGTGGTAGCCGGTCACGATGACCGGCTACCACGTCACCGGCACGGTCCACGACAACGCGGCGGAGCTCACCTACCGCATCGTCTTCCGCAACCCGACCGACCGCCGTCTCGAGGGCGTGCTCATGGTCCCGCTTCCCGCGGACGCGACGCTCTCGGGCTTCTCCATGGTCATCGGCGGCAAGGAGACCAAGGGCGAGCTGCTCGAGGCGACGCAGGCCTCGGCGATCTATCAGGCGATCGTCTCCCGCGCGATCGACCCCGGGCTGCTCGAGCTCGTCGGCGAGCGCATGTTCCGGGCGCGCGTGTTTCCCATCGAGCCTAGAGGCGAGATCGTCGCCACCTTGAAGATGACGCAGATGCTGCCCAAGAGCGGCGGTCTCGTCACCTTGTCGATCCCGATGAAGTCGGCCCGCTTCCTCCAGGGCGAGGGCGGCCGCACCTCCGCCTCGCTCGACGTCCGCACCTCGCGCCCGCTGCGCACGATCGTCGCGTCGACGCCCGACGCGCGCGTCACGCGCGACGGCGAGCGCGGCGCGCAGATCCGCTACGAGCAGGGCGACGCCGGCCTCCAGGATCTTTCCCTTACGTTCTCGATGCGCGAGGACCCGCTCGCCGCGGGCGTGCTCGCCTACCGCGAAAGCGGCGAGGACGGCACGTTCCTCCTGACGCTCGCGCCGCGCCTCGAGTCGCCGGCGAAGGCCGGCCCGAAGGCCGTCGTGTTCGTCGTCGACCGCTCCGGCTCCATGACCGAAGGCGGCAAGATGGAGCAGGCGCGCAAGGCTCTGTCGTGGTGCGTCGACGCGCTCAACCCGCAGGACCGCTTCGGCATCGTGGACTTCGCGACCGACTGGAACGCCCTCGACGAAGCCGCGCTTCTGACGGCGACGCCCGAGAACAAGGCGCGCGCCAAGCGCTATATCGAGCGCATGGACGCGGCCGGCGGCACGAACATCGAGGCCGGCCTCGATCAGGGCCTCAAGCTGCTCGCCGGCGCCGGCGAGGCCACGCCGATGCTCTTCTTCATGACCGACGGCGTCCCGACGATCGGCCAGACCGATCCCGCGGCGCTCCTGCGCAAGGCCGCCGAGGCGAACCGCTCGCTGCGCGCGCGCGTCTTCTCCTTCGGCGTCGGAAGCGACGTCAACACGCTCCTGCTCGACAAGCTCGCCGACGCGGGCCGCGGCGCGCGCGACTACGTCGCGCCGTCCGAGGACCTCGAGGCGAAGCTCTCGGCGCTCTATCAGAAGGTGTCGCGCCCCGCGCTCACGGACGTCAAGCTCGAGTGGAAGGGCGTCGAGACTTCGCAGGTCTACCCGAAGAACGTGCCCGACCTCTTCCACGGCGGCGAGCTCGCGCTCTACGGCCGCTATCCCGCGGGCGGCAAGGGCACGCTCGTCGTCACCGGCAAGGCGGGCGGCAAGCCCGCCCGGTTCGAGTTCCCCGTCGAGCTGCCGAACGACGCGCCGAAGAACGAGTTCCTGCCCAAGCTCTGGGCTACTCAGCGCATCGCCCACGAGCTCGACGCGATCCGCATGTCGGGCCGCCCCGCGGACCCGGAGGTCGTCGCGTCGATCGTGAAGCTCGCCAAGAAGCACGGCATCGTCACGCCTTACACGTCCTACCTCGTGACCGAAGAGGGCACGGACATGCGGATCGCCAACGAGGCGGCCGCGCGCCGCTTCAGCGCGCTGTCGGCGGGCGCGGCGGGGTCCGGCTTCTCCGGCCGGCGCGCGGAGGCGGACGAGGCGCGGGACGACTCGATGTCCTTCGCCCGCATGAGCGGGATGTCCGTGTCCGCGGTCCGCGGCGCGGGCATGAAGGCCGACGCTCCGGCCGCGGCTCCGTCGTCGGAGCCGGCGCTCGCGCTCAAGGACCTCGAGAAGAAGACGCGCGAGCAGCTGCGCGACAAGGGCGTCGCTTCCGTCGCGACGCGCACCCTCGGCGGCAAGACGTTTTATCTGCGCGGCGGCGTCTGGATCGACGCGGACGCCGAGGCGTCCGAGGCCTCCTCGGCGCGCAAGACGACCGTGACGGCGCGCAGCGCGGAGTACTTCGCGCTGCTCGCCAGGGATCCGGCCCTCGCGCGCTACTTCGCGCTGGGGTCCGCGGTGAAGGTGCTCCACCGCGGGACCGTCTACACGGTCACTGAGTAGACTTCAGCGTATACGGGGGGAGGTCCGCCTTCGGGCGGCGCGCGTCGAGAACGACGTCGCCGCGGTGCCCGAGGACCCGGATCTCCCCCCGCGGCTTTTCCCCCGCGCGGAAGGCGAACACGAGGTAGTAGCGGCCCTCGGCGAGACCGGCGAAGGCGAAGCGGCCGTCCTCTCCGATCGCGGTCGAGGCGGCGAAGGCGCCGGCGTCGAGCAGGTACGGAGACGCCGGATCGCGGCGGCGGTAAAGCGCGGCGAGCTCGGGCTTGAGGCCCGCGATCTTGCCCGATATCCGGCCCGGCTTGAGCGCGCCGCCGGGCGGCAGCTGGATGAGGCCGCGGGGAATGCCGCGCGGCCCTTCTCCCGCCTTGCGCGCCCACTCTTCGGCTAGAACCGCGTCGCCCTGGCGCGCGAACGCCGCGGCCAAGCGCGCGGCGCCGAGCGGCCCGATCCGGTGAATCTTCTCGTTCGCGAGGAACTCGAGGCTCTCGCGCGCGGCCGCCGACGGCGGCGCCGACGACGCGTGATCGAGCAGCAGCGAACGCGCGAGCTCGTCGCCGCGGCCCGCGCCGAGCTTGAGGGCGCGCAGCAAAGCGTCGCCGTCGAGGGATTTCGCGCGCTCCTCGTAGAGCATGCGCAGCGCCTCGAGGCGCTGGACCGCGGACGACGCGGCCAGACGCTCCACGGCCTTGAGCCAGTCGGCCGAGCCCTCGATGGGAACGTCGTAGGCGGCGGTGGACGGCCTGCCGCCCTCCTCGGCGAGCACGACGTAGAAGCGACGGGCCTCGAGGCTGCGGGCGAGCTTCCCGGTCCAGGCGTTGAAGAAGCCGAAGGTGACGAGGGCGAAGATCACGTTCAACGACGCCCACGGAATGAAGACCCGGGGCCAAGGGGAGGGTTTAGACGAGAACGAATCGGAAACGGCGGTGAGACATGAGAATATCAAGACGGAAAAGACGGAGAAGTTGAGGAACGGCTCGGCCGGATGAAGACTGCCGTACGGATACAAAGCCCGCTGGCTGACCTCGAGCCAAATGACGGCGGACCAGCGGAACAGCAGAACGGCGACGGCGGCACGGAACAAACGGCTGTAGAGCCGCGGCTTTGTCGTCCACTTTTGGGAGAGGAGATAATAAATCAGACCGGCCAAGAAAATCAGCACGACCGTCCACGTGAAGATCGAACGGCCCCACGGCTTCGAGAGAGCTTCGTGAGTGCAGGAGAACAACCCGAAGCCGGCGCGGCGGGGAACGATGAAATCGAGGGAGGGCGGGAGCCGCGAGGCGAAGATCATGGCCGAGACCGCGGTCGCCGCCGCGACGGCGGCGGCGAGAGTCGCGCGACCGGACTTCACTTCCGTCCCTTGATGCGAATCGCGGTCGGGAACTCGTCGACGACGCGGGCGCGCGCGGCCTTCTCGTCGCGCGCGCGCTCGGCGAGAACGACCACTCGCGCGCTGTCCATTCCGTAGGCGGAGCCGTCGAAGCCGCCCCAGCTCTGGCGGTAGACCAGGCCGGCGCGCTCGATCTGGGCTTTGAGCTCCGTCAGAGTGTAGACGCGCACGCTGACGTACGACGGCGTGCGCTTGCCCTCCGCGTCGACGATGACGCGGCGGTTGTCGAGGCGGCCCTTCTCGAAGTCGAAGGTGATCGCGTCGAGGACGACGGCGCCCTTGCCTTCCTCGGCCTGCTCCCAGAAGTTCGGCTCGAAGTGGCGCATGAGCCACTCCTTGTTGAGCGAGTCGATGAGGAGCTGGCCGCCGGGCTTGAGAGCCTTGCGCGCGGACTCGAGGCACCGCAGGTCGTCGCGGTCGGTCGGCAGCTGGCCGAAGGCGCCGTCGAGGCTGACGACCGCGTCGATCTCGGCGCGGTAAGGGATCGCGCGCGTGTCGGCCTTGAGGAAATGGGTGTTGAGCTTCTCGCCCTTCGCGGAGGAGCGCGCTTCAGCGAGCGCGCGCTCGTCGGGATCGAGGCCGACGACGCGATGGCCGCGGCGGCCGAGCTCGATCGTGCGGCGGCCGGAGCCGCAGCCCAAGTCGAGGATGCGCGAGCGGGGCTCGAGCCGGAGGTAGCGCTCGACGCCGTCGATCTGCGACTTGACCTGGGAGTGCGGGCGCCGCGGATCGTCCTCGAGGTGCATGCGCCACCACGAGAGGGCCTCCTTCTTGCTCATGGCCGGATTCTATAAAGACGGCCCCTTCCCTTATATAGGACTTTAGGCCTAGGAGGCCTTGGGGCCGGGGACCCTGGGGCGCCGCCGAGCGGGCGGCTACCCTTCATTCATCGCCGTTTTCCTCCTACCCGCGCAAGCGGGATCCCGGAAAAAGGCAGGAGCCCGGCCCCACATCCCAGGGGGGCCGGGCTCCTCAATTTTGGTAGGATGGCGCCCATGGAATTCCGACTCGGCGTCGTCCAGAACTCCCCCAAATTCCTCAGGGCCCCGCAGAACATCCGCGACGCCTTCGAGCTCATGGACGGCCAGCGCGCCGATCTCTGGGTGCTGCCCGAGTTCTTCGCGGCGGGCTACAACTTCAAGACCAAGAAGGAAGCCGCCAAGTGCGCCGAGACGAAGGACGGCCCGATGGCCGCCCTCCTCAAGGCGTACTCCGCGCGCAACGGATGCGCGATCATCGCCGGCTTCCCCGAGAAGGCCGGCTCCAAGCTCTTCAACTCCGCGCTCTTCGTCCACGGCGAGAAGACGCGCGTCTACCGCAAGACCCATCTCTTCGGCGGCGAGAAGAAGTTCTTCTCCCCCGGCGACTCCGGCTTCTTCGTCGAGAAGGTGAAGGGCGTCAAGGTCGGCACGATGATCTGCTTCGACTGGTTCTTCCCCGAGAGCGCGCGCACGCTCGCGCTCATGGGCGCCGAGGTCATCGCGCACGTCTCGAACCTCGTCCTGCCGTGGGGACCCGAGGGCATGAAGATCCGCTCGCTCGAGAACCGCGTGTTCTCCGCGACGTCCAACCGCGTCGGCGTCGAGCGCGGCCTGCGCTACATCGGCCAGTCCCAGATCGTCTCCCCGAACGGCTCTTTGCTCGTCCGGCTCGGGCCCGACGCCCCCGCGGCGGCCGTCGTCACGATCGACGCCTGGACCGCCAAGGACAAGAAGGTCCACCCCGCTTGCGACCTCTTCGCCGACCGCCGCCCCGCCTACTACGGAGGCAAGCGTGGCTAAGAAGATCGCCGGCGAGCTGCCGCCGAAGCCCTCGCGCGACTCCGAGTCCGAGATCGCCGACCTCATGTTCCCGCCGGACGCGAACATGCACGGCACGGTGTTCGGCGGCAAGGTGCTCCAGATGGTCGACAAGGCCGCCTCGGTGTGCGCCATGCGCCACGCGGGCAAGCCGGTCGTCACGGTGGCCATGGAGCGCGTCGAGTTCCTCGTCCCGATGAAGGTCGGCACCCTCCTGATCGCCCGCTCGCGGGTCAACTACACCGGCCGGACGTCCATGGAGATCGGCGTCGAGGTCTACTCCGAGGACATGCCCGCCGGCCGCCGCGTCCACACCAATTCCTGCCTCGTCACGATGGTCGCCGTGGACGTCAACGGCCGCCCCGCCTCCATCCCCGCCCTCCGCCTCGAGACCCCCGAGGACAAGGAGCGCTGGACCCAAGCCGAGGCGCGCCGAAAGGCGCGACTCAAGTCCTGATCGCCGCGCCCTAAACCGGTCAGCCGTTGATCAGGATCTCGGCCGTCCGCGCGATTTTACGCTCGCGCGCGGCGCGCCGGGCGGCGAGTTCCTTCTCGGCGGACCGCAGCTCGCGGCGCACGCTCAACAGCTCGCCCGGCTGGAACAGCCAGACGACCGGACGCCTCGAAAGAGAGGACAGCTCTTCGCTGAGCCCGAGCAGCTTCCATTCGAGCAATCCCGTCTTCGAGTCGTAAAGGCTCGACACGAGCGCGAGCGCCTTCGGGACGAGGGCTGCCCGCTCGGCCGCTTCGGCTTCGCGGGCGAGGCGGGCGAGGTCGTCGAGCGCGAGCTCGTCGCGAATCTGACGGATTGATTCGGCCTTCTGGCGCGTGCGATAGTTTCCGACGCGCTGGAACCAAGCGAACTTCTCTCCGAAGCGCGCGCGGCGCTCCGCCGCGTCCATCGCCGCGAGGCGACGGGAGATGGCGGGCTCGTTTTCCTTCAGATACGCCAGGGCCTGGGTCTCACCGACGACCAGGCCGCCGTCGAGCACGGTGCCGGCGGGCCATTCGTAGGCCTGTTCATCTTTGAAGCTTTCAGCGGACAGGCCGAGCGCGGCGCGGATGCGAAGACGCGCATCCGCCTTCTGCCCCGAGCGATAGCCGAAACCTCGCTGGTACCAAGAAAACCAGCGCCCGAAGCGCGCGCGGCGCTCCGCGGGATCGAGCATGGCGAGCGCCGCGTGGAGCTCGGGGTCCTCGCGGCGGAAGTGCTCGAGAGCGCGGGCCTCGCCCGCGACGAGGCCGCCGGCGACGACCGTACCCGCGGGCAGCTCGGGCGCGGGCTCGAACGGGCGCGAGGCCCAAAGCGCGAAAGACAAGCCGAGCACCGCGAGCGACGTCGACAGCCGGTTATTCATGGGAAGACTCCTTCAGACGCGCGATTTCGGCGCGGAGACGCTCGAGGTCCTCGCGCGAGCCGGCGGGCGCGAGACCTTGCGCGAGCGTCAGCGCGAACAGCAGCCCGGCGAGCGCGTACGCCGCTGCGGCCGCGCGTCCTCGGGCGCGGACGCCTCCGGCCGCCGCCTGCGCGCGGGCCTTCAGGCTCGGAGACGGCTCGATGGCCGCGTCCGCGGCCCATCGATGGGCCGCGCCGGCCGCGGCGAGCAGCTCCCGGCACTCGGCGCAGCCGCCCAGATGGCGCTCGAACGCGGCGGCCTCGGCCCCGGCGAGCTCGCCGGACTCGTACAGCAGGCAATCGTCAAGATGCACGGCTTTCCTCCTCGAGCGCCGCCCGGAGCTTTCCGAGCGCGGCGTTCATGCGCGACAGCGCGGTCCCCAGGGGCACGCCCTGGGCGGCGGCGATCTCCTTGAAAGAGAGTCCGCCGTGCTCCCGCATCAAGAAGACCGCCCGCTGCTCCGCGGGCAAGCCCGCGATCGCCGCCTCTATGCGGCCCCGGCGGACGCCCAGCTCGAGCATTCCGGCGGGGCCGGGCCCGTCCTCCGGGAAGACGTCGAGCCCGAGGTCGCCCTCGCCGGCCGGAGCGCCTTTGCGGCGCCGGGACGCGTCCGCCGCGGCGTTGTGGGCGATCTTGAAAATCCAGCTCGCGGCCTTGCCGCGAGGGCGATAGCCCCCCGCTCCCTCCTGAACTTTGAGCCAGACCTCCTGAAACAGGTCGTCGGCCGCGTCCTGACCGCTCAGGCGGATCAAAAAGGCGTACAGCCGCGCAGAGAAGCGCTCGATGAGCGCTCCGAGGGCGGCCGGATCGCTCCGGCAGGCGAGGATGAGTTCGTCGTCGTTCGTCACGAAAGGTCCCGCTCTAGACAACGCGGGCCGGGGCCGGTTTATTCGATCCGGCACCCGTAGTGTAGCCCGAAGGGGCCCGGCGTCAAGGCTCGCCGCGCCTTATTTTTCCCCTCTGCACTACCCCCTAAAATAGAGCCCCCAAACGCTAATAAATGACACTTGACGGACGGAGGGGCGTGGTATAATAAGGGCGTTCTCGACGGGAAACCGCAGAGAAGGCCCTGCCGAGGGGCCCGCGAAAAGTCGCAGACCAGAGGTAAAGACACACATGAGCATGCAAGGCAAAGTGAAGTGGTTCAACGACCAGAAGGGCTTCGGGTTCATCACCCCGGATGACGGCACCCCGGACGTGTTCGTGCATCACAGCGCGATCCAGTCCAACGGCTTCCGCTCCCTCACGGAGAACCAGGCCGTCCAGTACGATCTCCTTCAGACCGATAAGGGCCCGAAGGCTGCCAACGTCGTCAAGCTCTAAAGAGCTGGCAACGGGCTAACAAAGCCCCCCGGCCGGGAAACCGGCCGGGGGGCTTCTCTTTGCTAGACTCCCCCCGATGCGCGGCTTCCTCCTCGCCCTCCTCCTCCCCTTCCCGGCCTCGGCCGGCGGACCCCAGGACGTCGCCTACTACTACGAGCAGATCCACGAGCCCTTCTTCCGCAAGAACGAGAAGGCCGGGATCTGGGAGCCGAACCGCCCCGGCTCCAACCCCTCCCGGCACGCCATCGAGAAGGCGCCGGGCACCTTCCGGGTCTTCGTCCTCGGCGGCTCGGTCGCGGCGCGCTCGATGGGCGATCAGATCCTCGAACGCCGCCTCCGGCAGGCCCTGCCGAAGACGACGGTCGAGGCGGTCAACTGCGGCATGGGCGGCTACGACAGCGCGCGCGAGGCCATGGTGCTCGAGGAGGTCCTCGGACACGAGCCCGACCTCGTCGTCTTGATCTCCGGCCACAACGAGTCGATCTCCGGCCCGCCGGTCCCGCTCTGGCGCCTGCGCGCCAAGCTCTTCCTCGACCGCTGGGAGATCTTCCGGCGGATGACGCCGCGGCCCCAGGGCCGGATGCTGACCGCCGCCGCCGCGGAGAAGCGCAACGAGAACCTGCGCGCCAACCACGTGCGCATGCTCGCCGCCGCGAAGAGGGCCGGCGTGCCCGTCTTGTCGATCTCCCCGCCCGTGAACTGGCGCGACGCGCCGACCGGCTCGCCGTTCGCGCTCAACCGCACGGGCTTCGTCGAGGGCTGGATCGCGCTCCTGCGCCGCGAGCCCGCGAAGGCGATCGAGATCTGGAAGACCTCGCTCGCGGAGCCGGACGCCGCCGACGCCGGCCTCTCGCGCTCGCTGACCGCGTTCTGCATGGCGAAGGCCGCCGAGCAGCTCGGCCGCCAGAAGGAGGCCAACGCCCTCTTCGAGCGCGCGATGGACGAGGACTGGATCACGATCGGCCGCTGCGGCCCGCGGTGCTCGAAGGTCATCCGCGAGACGGCGGCGGAAGGCGGGGCGGCGTGGCTCGACCTCGACGCCAAGTTCCGCGCCCAGACCGCGCCGCGCCTGCCCGGCCTCGACATGTTCTGCGACGAGGTCCACTGGCTCCGCGGCTGGGACGCCTTCGCCGCGGTCCAGGTGATCGAGGCGATCGCCGGCCTCCCCGCCTTCAAGAGCCTCCCGTGGGATCAAAAGGCGCTCGCCGCGCTCCGCGCCGAAGCCGCCAAGCGCCCTCCGCTCACCGAGCTGGACGCGATGGAGACTTTGCGCTACGCGATGTCCTCGATGAACCGTCCGGACGCGATGCTCTCCTCGCGCGCGCTCACGTTCCTCGAGACCGTCCACGAGCGCCGCCCGGCGTGGTTTACGGATCTCGAAGGCGCGGCCGCGCGCGCCGCCGCCGACGGCCAGGGGCGCGGCGCCGCGTGGGGCATGCCGAAGCTCGAGCCGTCCATTCCGAAGCTCTACTGGTACTCCGGCGTCGTCGTCATGCGCCGCGTCGGCGCGAAGGCGGCCTTGCCGTACTTCGCGAAGGCGCTCGCGCTCGACTCCTCGCTCAAGGGCGCGCGGATCGGCCGCGCGATCGCCTTCGAGCTCGCCGGACGAAAGCCCGACGCGGAGAACGAGCTGCAGGCGCTCGGCGACGACGATCAGGTGCGGGCGGACGCCCGCGCGGTCGCGGAAGCGCTCGGCTACTCCCGGTAGCTTAAACCGGTGTCAGTCTTAACACTTAACACTTTGGGCGGCTTCGCCTAATTCGAGCGATCGCTGCGGCGCAATGCCCGCTTTTGGGCGGAAGTGAGTGAGGCGTCGACTTTCTTCCAAGCGGAGATGAGCTTCGACGCGTCGCGGCGCGCCTTATCGGCAGCCGCGTTCGCACGGCTTTCGTCGAAGGAATCGGCGGAAATGAGTCCCGAGAAATCCCGCTTCCACGAAGCCTCCGCAGCCAGGGCTTCTTTCCTGAATTCTTGCCAAGCCGGCTTTTGATCGCGAGTGAGCCCGAGTCTGGTTTCCATCCGATCGAGATCACGCCGGCACTGCACGTTGGGCATACAGGAGCAGAGAGTCGCGATGAGAAGCAGGCCGAGGAATCGCGTGGACATGCTCAAAGTGTTAAGTGTTATGACTGACACCGAAAGGGGTCAGCCGAGGTCGGCCGGGAGCTTGGGCGCTTCCGGCTTGTCCTCGCCCTTGCGCACGCGCTCGATCTTGGCGACCGAGGCGTCGAGGCGCTTGAACGAGGTCTGCTCGATGTCGTCGTAGATCTCGCGCGTCTTGGCGAACTGCTCGCCGAGCTTCACGAAGCGGCCCTTGAACGTGTCGTAGGTCGCGGCGAAGTTCGAGATCAGCTTGAGGACTTCCTGCGTCGCCTGCGCGAAGTGGAAGTTGTCGAAGGACTGCCGCACGACGCCGAGCACCGCGTAGAGCGTGAACGGCGAGCACAGGACGACCTTCTGCGAGAGCGCCTCGTCGACGAGGC
>CAYVFO010000096.1:0-10542 GCA_964450975.1 uncultured Elusimicrobia bacterium
TCGACGATCAGGAGCTTGGCCATCAGGGCCGCGGGCGCAGCAGGTGGCGCAGGTAGTCGGCGGCGATGTCCTTCGCGCCGAGGCCGACCGCGATCGCGAGGGCCAGGCCGGCCGAGCCGAGCAGGATCTGCACGGCGGGGATGAGAATCTGCGGCCGGACGCCGATCTGCTCGAGGGCGACGACCGCGGCCGCTCCGATGGAGACGGTCTGGGCCGCGGCCGAGAGCGCCGTGCCGCCGCGGATCGAATTCGCGGCCGCCGCGTTCATGAGGATGTGGCCGGCGAAGCGGCCGAACAGCAGTCCTCCGAAGACGATGACGACCGCCGCGACGAGCGACGGAAGGATCGCGACGAAGCGCTCGAGCTGGATCGACACGGCGGGCATGTCCACCGCGTTCGCCGCGGAGACGATGAACATCGTCAGGATGAACCAGTGCGCGACGAAGGCGGCGGCGAAAGTGGGGGACTTGCCGAGGCCCAGGCGCGCGAGGACCTCGTTGATGCCGACGCGGCTCGTGTGGTCGTCGAGCTTGATCGCCCCGAGCGCGCTCTCGATGAGGGCGCGGACGGCCCGCGCGAGGAACATGCCCAGGAGCAGAAGCAGCAGGGCCGCCGCCAACGTCGGGATGGCGCCCGCGAAGCGGTCGTAGGCTCCGAAAAAGGGCTCCGCGAACAGCCTCACGAAGTTCTTGGCCATGGGGCGATTTTAGCATGTTCCTATATTGTGAACTTGTGACCATTACGGTATTGACCCTCCAGGGGGGACCTGCTAAACTCCGAAAATGCGAGCGGCGGGCCTGGCCTGCGTATTGATGCTGTCGGCCGTCTCCGCCCAAGCCGTCGCCATCACCCGCACCGAAGGCAAGGTCCTCTTCCTCAAAGCGGGCTCCTACACGTGGGCCCAGGTCTCGAGCGGCCAGGTGCTCGGCACCGGCGACCAGCTCAAGACCGCGACGGGCGCCCGCGCGACGGTCACTTTCGACGACGGCTCCCGCGTCGACCTCAATCCCGGCTCGGCCTTCACGCTCAAGGAGTCCTCGCCCCAGGCCAGCGAGATGCAGCTCAAGCTCGGAAGCCTGCGCGCGTGGATCTCGAAGAGCCTCAACCGCCGCTTCCAGGTCAAGACGCCGACGGCCGTCTGCTCCGTCCGCGGCACCGAGTTCCAGATCGACGTCGCGCCCGGCGGCGAGACGAACGTCCAGATGTTCGGCGGCCTGCTCGCCGTCGCCGACACCAAGGGCGACGAGATCCTGCTCAAGGACCAGCAGAACGTCCAGGTGACCGCGGCCGGACTCGGCGCGGTCGGCGACGCGCGGCCGGCGGAGACCGGCCCCGCGGACGACGACGCCTCCCGCACGGCCAAGCGCGAGGTGGACCTGCGGATGTCGAAGGAGGAGGTCCAGGCGGCGGCGGCCGAGGAGTCGAAGCTCGCCGAGTTCCAGGAGGGCAAGGCCCTCATCGACGTCAACGGCAACCGCGTGCGCCTCGAGGAGTACATCGTGCGCCCCGCGGCCGACCAGTTCAAGCTCGTCGTGCTCAACGAGCGCGCCGACCGCTTCGACTACTTCTTCTATCACGGCACCTTCAACCAGGCTCTCCCGACCGACATGTCGACGGCGCTTCGGATGCTGCCCGGCTGCCTCGACACGGCGTGCCCCTACTTCCTGACCTCCTACCGGACCGGCCGCTCGAACACGATCGACGCGATGCTCGAGACCGCGAGCAACGGCCACATGGTGGACATCAACAACAACGCGGTCGGCGCGGTCGACGACGTCACGGCCGCCTACGACCCGGCGACCGCTCAGTTCACGACGGTCGCGACGGGACGCCCGTTCTTCACGACGCTCTTCGACAACTACAACCTGACGTTCAACGGCGTCAGCCACCAGAGCTGGGCCGGCGCCGCGATCACGAACATGGAGAACGGCCAGGCCGGCGCGCCCGTGTTCACGAACGTCACGACGGTCCAGCAGTCCCCGGCCTGCGCCCCGCCCGACTGCACGTACAGCGAGATCTCCGAGGGCATCTTCCACGACGTGGTCTACTCGGCCGACGGGACCGGGGCGATCTGGGAGAAGTACGACAGCTACGTGATCTCCAACGAGGGCAAGGTCGCGCGCACGGCCGATTTCGCCGCGGCGGGCTTCTCGGGCACCTCCTTCAAGACCGCTCTCCTCAATTGGAACTTCCAGACGATCGTCACCGCCTCGGAGTTCAACGGCCGCAAGATCGACCTGGTCGTCGAGCCCAGGATCTTCATCCAGTCCGGCCTCATCCCTTGACCGTTCCCTCGTGAGAAAACCCCTCGCTCTCGCCGTCCTCTGCCTCGCCGCGCCCGCGCGCGCTCTCGAGTGGACCCCCGTCCTCAACGGCTCGCTCTCCGGCGGCCAGTACTTCTTCCAGAAGCAGCGCGGCAATCTCTCCGGCAACGCGGGCGTGACCGCGGCCGCTCTCGTGAAGCTGTCGCCGCGCTGGAGCGTCCTGCCG
This sequence comes from uncultured Elusimicrobia bacterium, assembly GCA_964450975.1. GTDB lineage: Bacteria > Elusimicrobiota > Elusimicrobia > UBA1565 > UBA9628 > GWA2-66-18. The sequence goes on from CAYVFO010000096.1 coordinate 2,491, forward strand.
ATGTACTCGATCGACTACCGCGGCACGAAGGGGATGGACGACGGCGTCGGCGCGGGCACTCTCTTCCAGCAGACGATGGACCATTCGCTCTCGGCGACGGGCATCCGCAAGCTCGAGGACTCGACGTGGCGCCTCAAGCCGTCGGCGGGCTACAAGCGCCAGTTCCTCAAGCAGACGCGCGACGAGCAGTGGGGCAAGGGCCTGTTCGACTACGAGAAGATCTCCGTCGGCCTCGAGGCCGAGAACCAGTACAAGGACCCGTTCTCCTACCGCGTCGGCGTGGACGTCTTCCGCGTGCGCTTCCCGCAGTACGAGTCGCTCGAGTCGCGCACCGGCACCGACCCTTTCGGCAACCCGCTCGGCCGCGAGCTCGCGCCGAAGAACGTGCTCGACACGTGGAACTACCAGCTCTCCGCGTCCGGCAGCCGCCCGTTCCCGTACGCCGACCCGAAGTACGTGCTCTCCGGCTCGTACGCCTTCATCCTCAAGAACTACGTCGACCAGCGGCTCGTGAACGCGGCCGGCCAGTTCGAGGCGGGCGGGCGCCGCGACCTCTACCAGACCCTCGGCGGCTCGATCGGCCGTCCGATCCCCGCGAAGCTCTTCGGGGCCGACGGGCGCCTCGACCTCAACCTCGCGCTCAACTTCGCCTTCAACAAGTCCAACCAGAACACCTTCGACGCGACGTTCGCCCGCTACGTTCCCGACGCCTACAGCTACTGGTCCGCCGGCCTCGGCCCGGGCGCGACCTACTCGTGGGGCGACCGCAAGCGGCCGACGTGGACGTCGGCGTCGCTGCGCTTCAGCCGCCAATACTACCTCGGCCGCCTCGTCCAGGACGGCGACGGCGCCTACGGGTCGTCGAAGCAGTCGCACGACCGGTGGAACTTCTCTCTCGGCTACGGCTATCCGATCGCGCCCAAGCTCACGATGACGTTCCGCGCCAATTTCATGTGGGCGACCTCGAACCACAAGTTCCAGCGCAACTACACCTACGACTACCGCGCCGCGAACTACATCATCGGCTTGAACTACGAGTATTGAGCAAAGGAGACGCCATGGAAGGGATCGTCCTGGACGCGATGGGGGAGAAGGAGTACAAGTGGCTCGAGAAGGGGCTGCGCGGCATGGGCTTCTTCGCGAAGCTCGAGCTCAAGCACCTCGCCGGCATCCTGCCCTACATGGCGCTCGTGCAGTTCGAGAAAGGCGCGACCGTCTGCTCCGAGGGCGACCCCGGCGACGGCTTCTATCTGATCTACGAGGGCGGCGTCGAGGTCACCAAGAAGGGCTGGGACAAGCCCGTCGCGAGCCTCAAGTCCGGAGAGTTTTTCGGGGAGATGTCGCTCTTGTTCGGGCAGCCGCGCACGGCCACGGTCAAGACGACGAAGCCCTCGCGCCTCTTCGCCCTCCACGCCCAGGATTTCGGCCGCATGCTCAAGAAGAACCCGTCCGTCGCGAAGACCTTGCGCGCCGTCGCCGAAGCCCGGCGCAAGGAGCTGGCCCAGTCGTAAAACAGTGACCGTTTCGTGACGGCGATGTGACGTATATCACCTGGCGCGTACCTTAATAGGGTGTTATACTCGAAATCGCCGCATCACGGAACGCCGAGCCCGTGACCACCGAGAACCGCCGTTTTCGTCTGCCGAGAGTCTTCCTCGCCGCCCTAGGGCTGGCGCTGGCTCTTCCTCTGTCGGCGGCCGCGTCGACCACCACGGCCGTCGGATTCTTCTCCACCGCTCCCGCCTCCGTCGACGCGACCGCCAACGACGTGGCGGTGATGTACTTGGACATGACGGCGACGGACGGCACCGCCACGCTGAGCTACTTCCAGCTCAGCCTGTTCGGGGACGTGGCCCCGGGTCCGCTCAAGGCGGACATGTGGCGCGACAACGGCGACCTGCAGTTCTCCCCGGCGAGCGATCTGCGCATCTCCTCGGTCTCCTTCCAGGCCGTCGGCGGCGGGTTTCCGCCGGCCGCGATGCTGACTATGGGCGAGACGCTCCCGTCCGCGACGCCGCGGCGCTACTACGTCTCCGTCAACCTCGCCGGCCTTCCCCCGGGCCGCCGGATCTCCTTCGGCTTCCTCCAGCCGGCTCACTTCCAGGTCACCGGCCACGACGCGACCTTCCCGATGCAGTCGGCGCCGACGGTCGTCCGCTAGAAGGTCTACGCGAACCCGGTCAACGGAGTAGCGAACTACGCGTTCCCCGTCGGCGGCTCGACGCGCAGCGGCGGCGTCGACACCGGCCTGTTCGTCCGTCCCGGCCAGCGCCTGGTGGTCACGTCCATCGCGGGAGACACGTGGAGCGTGCCTGGCTCGACGAGCGCGGCCGGCGACGCGGGCGCGCCCGGCAACCTCGCGTCCCTGCCGACCGGAGCGCTGGTCGCGCGCATCGGCGGCGGCCCCTGGTTCTTCGCGGGGCCGTCGATCACGAGCGCCTCCTCGACGAAGACGGTCACGGCCACCGGTCAGGTCTACCTCGCGCCCGAGGACGCGAGCGCCTACGGCGACAATTCCGGCTTCATCCGCGCCGCCCTCGACGTCCTGCCCTCGACCTCGCCGAAGATATGGACCGGCGGCACGCTCGGGTTCGAGAAGCAGGCCGACATCGACCAGAACTGGATCGGCGGCTACCCGCGGCCCGGCGAGCGCGCCGTGTTCGACTCGAGCGCGTACGACTGCGACTGGAACATCCCCTTCGCCGCGCTCTCTCAGCTCGACGTCTCGACGGCGTACGTCAAGACGATCACGCTCCTTCCTCCCCAGTTCCATCAGAACAACTCGCTCGTCGTCACCGGCGACGCGACGATCGGCGGCGGCAGGCTCGAGCTCAACAAGTCCTCCAGCACGTTCCAGGTGCAGGGCCGGCTGATCGTCCAGACGAGCGCCACCCTGTCGATGGGCGGCTTCATCTCGATCGGCGCCGGCGCCGAGTTCCGCTCCGGCTCGTTCTGGCGCAACGACGACTACGCGAACGTCTCGCGCGCGTTCCCCGGCAACTCGTACTACCTGCGCGTCGTCGGCGCGACGGTCGCCGTCGCGGGACCGACGCAGGTCGACGGGATGCTGTCGATCGACTTCACCTCGACGACGTTCACCCAGCTCGACCGCATCCAGTTCAACAACTACCCGACGGCCTCGACGATCCCGCTCGTCTCTTTCGCGAACGGCAACCCCGTGTCGTATGTGTTCCGCGACTGGAGCTAGGTCCCGCCGGCGCGCGTCTCGAGCGGCGTGTTCGCGGGCGCGATGCACTCCGGCTCGACGATCACCTTCCTCAACTCGGCCCATCTGACGGGCACGTCGTTCGGCTCGCCGCACACGAGCGGCCCGCCCGGCGTCGTGAAATGGATTCCCGACGGCGGCGGCTCGATGGGCCAGATCGACGGCACCCTGACCGCGCCCAACGGCGTCCAGTACCGCATCCTCGCCTCGACGTCGCCCAACGGCGTCAACACGATCCAGGGCATGTCGACCACCCGCAGCGGCTCGGGCGCGTACTCGATCGCCGGTCTGCGCGCGCCGAGCACGTATTACGTCTTCGCCTACGAGGATCCGCCCGCCGGCCCCGGCGTGCCCGATCAGCACGCGCGCCGCAGCGGCTACCTCCACCAGGGCTACTACCGCTCCGAGCCCGTCTTCGTGCCCAGCGGCATCACGGTCAGCCCGTACAACGTCACGGTCGAGGAGTGGGGCGCCGTCCAGGGCCTCGTCACGAACCTCTCGAAGCAGCTCGGCCCGGTGATCGTCGAAACGTGGGACGGCGCGCCCCAGCTCGCGCTGAGCACGCGCGTCGCGGCGGGCCTCGCGGCGCCGGCGTACCTGTTCCAGACGCGCTCCTCGTTTTCCGGCGTCATGCACTCGAGCCACGTCTTCGTCTACGTCGACGTCAACCGCAACGCGCAGTGGGACCCCTTCGAGTCGTCGAACGTCTTCGTCGGCGCCGACGTCCCCGCGCAGTCCACGGCGAGCGTCTCGGCGATCACGCTCACCGGCGGCGACCCGGCGCCCGGTCCGAGCGTCACGCTGTCCTCGTCGGCGATCCACTTCGGCGGCATCGCCTCCGAGGGCCCGCAGCCGCTGATCCGCTTCCGCCTGACCCCGACCGGCCCGACGGGCCTCTCGGCGCTGCGCCTGCGCTTCGAGGGCTCCTTGCCGGCCGTCGCCGCGATCCCGCACGTCTGGCGCGACAACGGCGACGGCCAGTTCAATCCGAAGCTCGACGCGCTCGTCGGTCAGGGCTCGTTCAACACGACTTCTCCGACGACCACGATCGTCTTCCCTCAGATTTCCCAGCTCCCGCCCGGCTCCCCGTCCGACTTCTTCGTGACGATGGAGCTCTTCGGCACCGGGCTGCAGCAGGCGGGCGTGCTCGTCGACGCCGCGACGAACTTCGCGCTGACGGCGGGCACCTTCACCGTCACGAACCCGTTCCCGGCGGGCACGGGCGCGCTCAACGTCTACACGCTCGTGCGCGCGAGCGAGCCCGCGAACGCGAACCTCACCGGCGGCGCGGTCACGACCTTGTTCGCCTACCAGGGGCAGACGATCAACTTCACGTCGTTGGGCCAGTGGAAGACCGGTCCCGGAGACGCCCTGACGAACGCCAACGGCGCGTCGGGCACCACCGGCCTCGACACGATCCTGCCCTCGGCCAACCGCGGCGAGCTCATCGGCCGCCTCCAGGGCGGCGCGAACGGCAGCTCGCAGTGGTTCCGCATCGGCGTCTCCACGTCGATCCCCGCGCCGCAGACCGGCGGCCTGGTGCTCGCGATGAACGACTTCGTCAACGCGCACTACGACAACGAGGGCGCGATGCTGGTCGACTACAACGTGACGGGCTCGACGCTCGGGTCGATCGCCGGCCAGATCTTCTACTCGACGCCCGTCGCCGGCACCTTGACCGTGTCGGCGCGCCTCAACGGCCAGACGATCTCCGCGCAGACGAACTTCGGCGTCGCGGCTTCCTCGTCCTATCCGTTCGCGATCACGGGCCTCAACCCGGGCTCCTACGACGTCTTCGCCCAGAACTCGGCCAACGGCGACTTCGGCGTGAGCGTCACGAACGTCGACGTTACGGCCGGCGCGACGTCGTACGTCGACGCGACGATGTTCAACGCTTCGGGCACGATCACCGGCACGATCGCCTACGTCGGTCAGCTCGCGAACGGCGATTTCCGCGTCGGCGTGACGACCACGACCGACCTTTCGGGCGACGTCAACTTCTTCGGGCGCATCACGACGCCGACCGCCGGCGCCTACGCGCTCGGCGATCTTCCGACGCCGGCGACCTACTTCCTCGTCGCGTTCCGCGACGGCAACGGCAGCGGCGCTCCCGAGGGTCCCGAGCCGTTCGGGTACTACGGCATCCCCGGCGGCGGCATCAGCACCCTCCCGTCCTTCTCCTCGGGCATCTTCGTCGCCGCCGGCACCACCGTGACCGCGATCAACGTGACGCTGCAGGACATGGGCGCCATCGAGGGCAAGGCGCTGCTGACCGCCGGCGCGACCGGGACGCTCGTCGTCGAGGTGGGCCGCGGCGTCCCCGGCGTCGCCGGCTACGTCACGGAAAACCGCGTCCAGATCCCGATGCCCGGCGGCGGCGCGCCTCCCGGCGGAATCGAGTACGGCCTCGGCCTGCTGCGCCCCGCGACCGGCTACAGCCTCTTCGCCTTCCGCGACACGAACGGCGACGGCCTGCCGTCCGGCGGCGAGGAGCAGGCGACCGTCATCGCTCAGATCGCCGTCCCGAGCGGCGGCCGCGCCCGGCGGGACTTACCGCTGACTTCGATCGTCGCGCCGGCGGCGCCCGCGCAGTTCACCGCGGCGGCCGGCGCGAACCAGGTGCGCTTCGAGTGGAACCTCGTCCCCGGCGCGACGGGCTACCAGCTCCGACGGCAGGACCTCACGGTCTTCGCCGCGCTCGGCGGCTCGGCGAGCTTCTATATCGACGCGCTCGCCGACAACACGTCCTCGCAGATACGCTCGATCACCGCCTCGAACCTCAACGGCACCTCGGCGGGCAAGGCGCTGGCCGGCCCGGTCTACTCGCTCGCCTCCGTTCCGACGGGCCTCGCGGTCACCGGCGTGACGCCGCTGTCGGCGACGAGCACGTGGGGGGGAACCACCCCCGCGGGCACGCAGTACGAGCTCGTGCGCGCGACGTCGGCCGCGTCTCCGTCCGCCGCGCGCATGTTCCTCGGAACCGCGACGTCGTTCTCCAACGTGCTGGCCCCGGCCTCCACTTATTACTGGGCGGTTCGCGCGATCAACGGCAACGGCGTCGAGTCCGCTTTCTCGACCGACGCTTCGACGGTCACGCCCACGGTCGCCGGTCCGTCGCTGGCCGGCGTGATCACGTACGCCGGCGGCCAGACCTCGGTCGCGGGGCGCCGCATCGTCATCGAGGTCTCGACGAGCCCGACCACGTTCACGCCGCTCGTCGCGTCCGCCCCGCTCGCGGGCTTCCCGCAGCAGCCGTGGTACCTCGGCGTTCCCGCCGGCATGTATCACATGCGCGCGTTCGTCGACGTCGCGGGCACCGGCGTCATCCACCCCGGCTCCGATCGCGGCGTCTTCGGTCCGACGATCGTCGCCGCCTCCTCGGTGACGGGCCAGAGCTTCGCGATCGCGGTTGACACCGTCCCGCCCGCCTCGCCCGCCGGCGTCGTCGCCGCGCCGGGCCTCGGCAAGATCACGCTCACGTGGGCCGCGCCGACGAAGCGCCAGGACGGCGCGCCGCTCGTCGACCTCGCCGCGTACGCGGTCGAGCGCGCCACGGCCGCGACCGCGGCGTTCCAGACGATCGCGCCGTCCATCTCCACTTCCGGCGCGAGCTACGTGGACAACTTCCCGCTGCCGGGCCTGCCGAGCTTCTATCGGGTGCGCGCGCTCGACTTCGGCGGCAACCAGTCCGCGCCCTCCGGCGCCGTCTCCGGCACGCCGTCCGCCGGCGGCTCGATCTCCGGCCAGATCCGCGAGTTCTCGGCCGCGGGCTCCGGCCAGTACCGCGTGCGCTTGACGACGACGCCCGCCGTCGCCGCGCCGAGCGTCGCCGAGGCGATCTTCGCGACCTACACGTTCACCGGCCTCGCCGACGGCGTCTACTACCTGCGCGCCTTCCGCGACGGCGACGGCAACGGCGTCCACAACCCGGTCAACGAGGCGGCCGGCACCTTCGGCGGCCTCAACTCGCCGTTCCCGATCTCCGTCGTCAACGGCAACGCCGTCAACGGCGCGGACGCCACGATCTGCGAACGCCGGCCGCTGCTCCTCCCGGCGTCCACCGGCTTCCTCAACGCCGCGGGCTGCCCGGCCCTCGACAAGGGCCCCGGCTTCGTCACGCATCTCTTCGCGATCCCGGTCGGCGGGGGCGTCGCCGGCTCCTTCGGCGTCGGCAGCCAGATCAACGTCGCGGTCTCCACCGACACGACGTTCCCGACCGAGATCATCGCGCTCGCGCCGGACGGGAGCGTCGCCGGCCGCGACAACCGCGTCGGCGGCGCCAATCTCACGTTCACGCTCTCCCAGCCGGGCGTCTACCTCGTCGAGCCCACCAGCTTCCTCGCCGGCGAGACCGGCGCGTTCGCGCTCAAGGCGCGCCTCGAGGGCGGCTTCGCGGGCGTGATCTCCGCGACCGTCACGTATTCGGGCGGGCGCCCGGGCCTCGTCCACACGCAGCTCTTCACCACCGCGGGCGTGACGGCGAACGGACAGAACGCGCCTCCGCTCGTGACGTCGACCGCGGCGTCTCCCGGCAACGTGATCTTCGCGGGCCTCCCCGACGGGCAGTACACGGTTCGCGCCTACCGCGACGCCAACGGCAACGGCGTGCGCGACTCGGACGAGCCCAACGGCGCCTTCGGCCCGTCGCTGAGCTCTCCGACGGCGATCACGGTCGCCGGCGGCTTCGCGCAGGGAGGCCCGTTCCTCATCCCGATCAAGGACCCGGCGGGCGGCGCCGTCAACGGCGTCGCCCTTTACGACGGCACGGCGTCGGCCCCGGTGCGCGTCGTGCTCGGCCGCTCGAACTGCACGGGCAGCTTCTGCGG
>CAYVFO010000097.1:0-2168 GCA_964450975.1 uncultured Elusimicrobia bacterium
CGCGGCGTACACGGCGATCGAGAGAACGACGGCGAGCCAGAGATTTCGGTCCATGTTGTCCTAGGGGGCGCGCCCCGGAACGGGATCGAGCCCGCCGGAGTGCAGGGGATGACAGCGCGACAGGCGGAGCGCGGCGAGGAGCATGCCGCGCGCGGCGCCGTGCGACGCGACGGCCTCGCGAGCGTAGTCGCCGCAGCTCGGATGGAACCGGCACGCGGCGGGAAGCCACGGCCGGACGGCGGCGCGGTACGCGTCGAGGACGGCGAGGAGGATCTCTCTCATCGTCGAAGAAGTCCGGCGCGGCGCCAGAGCTCGAGGAGATCGCTCTCCGCGTCGGCGCGGCCCTTCCATGGGCAGCCCGGACGCGGATACGCGACCATCTCGGCGCCGGCGACGAGCTCCGAGCGGCGGAGACGGAAAGTCTCGCGCAGGAGACGCTTGAGCCGGCTGCGCCTGACGGCGCCTCCGACCTTCGCGCTCACGGAGAGCCCCAAGCGGGGCTCTCGCTCGGCGGCGTCGACGCGATGCCAGAGGATCAGCGATTTTCCGACGGTCTTCCTTCCGTCCTCGAAGACTCTGCGGAACTCTCGTCTTTCCTTCAGCCGCGCGCCGGCGCCGAAGCCGGACGGCCGGGTCACTTCTTCTTCTTGATGAGCTGAGCGCGGCCCTTGCGGCGGCGGCGGTTCAGCGTTTTGCGTCCGCCGGGCGTGGACATGCGGGCGCGGAATCCGACTTTCTTGGCTCTGCGGCGATTGCGGGGGCGATATGTAGGGAGCATAGAGGGGTCGATTATAAGAAAAATGCTACGATCGAATCCATGAAAATCGCGAAGAAAGACGACGCCATCAGCGTCCTACTTAAGGAAGGCGGCTCCTTTCCCCCGCCCCCCGCCTTCGCCAAGTCCGCGCGCGTTCCGAGCAAGGCCGCGCGCGCGAAATTGACGGCCGCCGCCGCGAAGTCTCCCGAGGCCTTCTGGGCCGCCGCCGCGCGCGAGCTGCACTGGTTCAAGCCGTGGCGCAGGACTCTCGAGTGGAAGGCGCCGAACGCGAAGTGGTTCGTCGGCGGAACGACCAATCTCTCCTACAACGCGCTCGACCGCCATCTGGCGGGGCCTCGCCGCAACAAAGCCGCGCTCATCTGGGAAGGCGAGCCCGGCGAGGTCCGCACGCTCACGTACTCGCAGCTCCACCGCGAAGTCTGCCTGTTCGCCAACGCGCTCAAGTCTCTCGGCGTCGGAAAGGGCGACCGCGTCGCGATCTACATGCCGCTCGTGCCCGAGGCCGCGGTCGCGATGCTCGCGTGCGCGCGCATCGGCGCCGTGCACGGCGTCGTGTTCGGCGGGTTCTCCGCCGACGCGCTGCGCGACCGCATCCAGGACGCCGGCTGCAAGGTCGTCGTGACGGCGGACGGCGGCTGGCGCAAGGGCGCGGTGCTGCGCCTCAAGGACGCGGTCGACGAGGCGGTGAAGTCGTGCCCGACCGTGACCGCGGTCGTCGTGCTCAAGCGCGCCGACAACCAGATCAATTTCAAGGACGGCTTCGACCACTGGTGGCACCGTCTCACGGCGAAAGCCTCCGCCGACTGCCCCGCGGAGAAGCTCGACAGCGAGCACCCTCTGTTCATCCTCTACACGAGCGGCTCGACGGGCAAGCCGAAGGGCATCCTCCACACGACCGGCGGCTACATGACGCAGACCGCGTGGACGACGAAGATGGTCTTCGACCTGCGCGAGGACGACGTCTACTGGTGCACCGCCGACGTCGGCTGGGTCACCGGCCACAGCTACATGGCGTACGGCCCCCTGCTCAACGGCGCGACCGTCCTCATGTACGAGGGCGCGCCTATGACGCCGCACGCCGGCCGCTTCTGGGAGCTCATCGCGAAGCACCGCGTCTCGATCTTCTACACCGCGCCGACCGCGATCCGCGCGTTCATGAAGCTCGGCGACGAGTGGCCCGCGAAGCACGATCTGTCCTCGCTGCGCCTCCTCGGCACGGTCGGCGAGCCGATCAACCCCGAGGCGTGGAAGTGGTACCGCCGCGCGATCGGCGGGAACCGCTGCCCGATCGTCGACACGTGGTGGCAGACGGAGACCGGCTCGATCATGATCACGCCGCTGCCCGGCGCGACCGCGGCGAAGCCCGGCTCGGCGACGCTGGCCCTGCCCG
>CAYVFO010000097.1:2178-5742 GCA_964450975.1 uncultured Elusimicrobia bacterium
CCCTTGCCGGGGATCGACGCCGAGGTGGTCGACAAGGCGGGAAAGCCCGTGCCCCCCGGCGCCGGCGGCTACCTGGTGGTGCGCCGGCCCTGGCCGGCCATGCTGCGCACGATCTGGGGCGACGACGAGCGCTTCAAGCAGCAGTACTGGTCGCAGATCCCCGGCATGTACTTCACGGGCGACGGCGCGCGCCGCGACAAGGACGGCTATCTCTGGATTCTCGGCCGCATCGACGACGTGCTCAACGTCTCCGGCCACCGCCTCTCGACGATGGAGATCGAGTCCGCGCTCGTCGGCCATCCGTTCGTCGCGGAGTCGGCCGTCGTCGGCCGGCCCGACGAGCTGCACGGCCAGGCCGTCTGCGCGTTCGTCACCCTCAAGGGCGGCAGGATCCCCTCCCCCGAGCTCAAGGAGGAGCTGCGCGACCACGTCGGCAAGGCGATCGGCTCCATTGCCAAGCCCGCCGAGATCCGCTTCACCGACTCGCTGCCGAAGACGCGCTCGGGCAAGATCATGCGCCGCCTGCTGCGCGAGATCGCGGCCGGCGGCGCGATCAAGGGCGACGTGACCACGCTCGAGGACTTCGCCGTCCTCGCGAAGCTCCAGCAGGACGAGGAGTAGGCTCCTGGAAAGAGTCCTGCTGTCGCTCGTTCTCGGCGCCGCGCTGTATTGGATGCTCGAGACGGAGGAGCAGACGGGAATCGCCGCGGGCGCCGCGCGCCTGGTGCTGCTGTGCCTCCTCGCCTACGTCACTCTCGGCTGGACGGAGACCGAGCGCCTCGTCTACGACGCGTTCCCCGCGCAGCTGACGGCGCGGCGCATGGCGTGGCTCTCGGGGGCCTCGGTCGTCCTGGGCTCGCTCGCCTTCGCGTCGGCCCGCGGCCTTCCGGGGCTGGCGACCGGCGCGGCATTCGGCTTGGTCGCCTCGCTCACGGGCGCGCTCGCCTCCCGCTGGCCGGGCTTCGCGCGCGCGATCGAGCTCAGCGGCGGAACCTTCCTCGGCATCGCGTTCAAGACGCTCGCGGCGCCGGCGCTCGCCGCGTCGCACGCCGCGGCCGCGGCCGCGCTGACGCGCTCCGACTGGCGCCCGTTCTCGCGGACCGCGCTCATCGCGCTCGTCGGGGCGTGGACCGCCGCGACCGCCGGCGTCGACGCGCTGCTGACGCGCGCCTGGGGGTTCGGCCCGGCGTCGCTCGCGCAGGCGGCGGGCGTCCCGACGAACGCGGAGGCGCGCGTGCTCGGCGTCGCGTGGCTCTACCCCTCCGGCGGAAAGCCGTGGCGGCTCGCGACGCGCCGGATGTCCTCCGAGACGACGGACCTCTCCCCCGCGAGCATCGACCGGCTCGAGGCGTTCCTCGAGCGCGCGAAGTTCCGCGGCGTCTTCGCCGCCGAAGCGCTGTCCGCGGTGCGGCTCGGCCGCCTGCAGTGGTGGGAGGAGGAGCGCGCGCTCGACGCGGCGATGCTCTCCTATCCCGGCCGCGCCCATCCCGACTACCTGCGCGCGCTCGAGATCATCCGCGCGGGGCCGCTGACCGCCGAGCGCTTCGGCAAGCTCGAGCAGCTCTCCGCCGCGACGGGCCGGCGCGTCGAGGGCTTCGAGAAGCCGTCCGAGGCGCAGCTGATCTTCGAGGGCTTCTCCGCCGCCTACGCGCGCTTCGGCGACGAGGCGAAGGCGCGCGAGTGGCTCGGCCGGCTCGACGGGCTCTGGGCCGTCAGCGAGAAGAAGATCGAGGCGGGCTCGCTCGAGGACCTGCGCGAGGGCCGCGTCGACGGGACCGTCCTCGTCGAGGGCGGCGCGCCGCCCGACATGCGCGTCGGGCTCTTCTACGTCTGGCGCAGCTCCTCGGCGAAGACGACGTACTACTGGCTCTCGAGCTCGCGCGTCCTCGACGCCGACGGCCGCTTCTCCTTCGACGCGCTCGGCCCGGGCCGCTACGTCCTCGCGCTGCTCGCGCCGCTCGAGACCTTGCGCGGGACCATCCTCGGCGCGCCCGGCTACTTCGAGGTCACCTACGAGCGGCCCGAGGTCCTGCTCGATCCCGTGCGAGTGAACCCGTCGATGACGGCGCCGCCGGCCGACTTGATCCCCGATCCTCCGGCTCCCGCCCTCCTCGTCCCGCGCGCGGAGGCGCCGCTGCCCCCGCGGCGTTGATATAATGCCCACCGTGAACCTCACCCCCGCCGCCGCGCGCTTCGCCCTCTCGCGGCGCGCGTTCGCCGAGCTCAAGGACGCGCTCGCCGCCTCGCCGCGCGCTCTCGCGCGGCTGTGGCCGCGCCTGTCGCCGCTCGAACGCGCCGCGTGCTGGCGCCTGCTGCCTCCGTCCGCGGTGGCGGGCGCGGCCGCCGCGCTGCCGAAGTCCGCGCGCTGGGAGGCCTACCTCGCCTCGTCCGTCGACTGCGCCGCTCCGCTGCTCGAGGGCGCGGCGCCGGGATTGCGCTCGCTGTTCCGCGCGCCGACGCGGCGCGAAGCCGCTCTCCTGCGCAAGGGGCTCGCTTGATCGTCAACGCCCCCGCCGTCGTGCTCTCGCGCCGCGCGCACGGCGAGTACGACCGCCTCTGCACCCTCTACACCGAGGAGCTCGGCAAGGTGCCCGTCCGCTTCGTCGGCGTCAACCGCCCGAAGGGCAAGCTCAAGGCCCTCTCCGAGCCCGGCGTCTGGGGCGAGTTCCGCCTCCATCTCTCGGCGCGTTCCGAGTTCGCGAAGGCCGTCGGCGGCCGCATCGTCGCGACGTTTCCCGGCTGGCGCGAGGATCTCGGCCGCACGTTCGACGCGCTCGCGTGCTGTGAGATGCTCGAGCGCCTGACGCCCGACCGCCTGCCCGGCCCCGAGAAGTTCCGCCTGCTGTGCGCGACGCTCGCGGCGCTCGAGAAGAGCCCGAGCGCGTGGCTCGTCCCCTCGTTCGGGCTCCGGCTGGCCGAGATGCTCGGCGTCTCCCTGCGCGAGCGCGCGCCGAAGGCGTGCGAGCCGTACTGGACGTCGCTGCACGAAGACGAGCCCGCGGCGCTGACTTTGCTTCCCGCCGATCCGCTCGCCGCGGGCGCCGTCCGGCGCCTGCTCGACGACCACTTCGCCGCCCTCGCGGGCCGGCGCCTGCGCGCCTTCGAGTTCCGCGAGTCGTTCCCAGACGTCCCCCAAGGAGTCCCCGTCTCATGACCTTCCAGGAAATCGCCCTCGAGCTGCAGACCTTCTGGTCCAAACAAGGCTGCGCGATCGTCCATCCCTACGATCTCGAGAAAGGCGCGGGCACGTTCAACCCGGCGACCTTCTTCGGCGCGCTCACCTCGAAGCCGATCAACGCGGCCTACATCGAGCCCTCGCGCCGCCCGACGGACGGCCGCTACGGCGAGAACCCGAACCGCCTCGGCAAGTACTTCCAGTTCCAAGTCATCATGAAGCCCGTGCCGGAGGGCATCACCGACACCTACCTCAAGTCGCTCAAGGTCATCGGCCTCGACCCGAAGAAGCACGACCTGCGCTGGATCGAGGACGACTGGGAGTCCCCGACGCTCGGCGCCGCGGGCGTCGGCTGGGAAGTCTGGTGCGACGGCATGGAGATCACGCAG
>CAYVFO010000097.1:5752-10437 GCA_964450975.1 uncultured Elusimicrobia bacterium
TACCTGCAGAAGAAGGACAACGTCTACGACCTCGAGTACGGCGGCGGCCTCAAGTACGGCGACCTGCACAAGCCGCAGGAGCGCGAGTTCTCGCGCTACAACTTCGAGACCGCGGACGTCGCCCTGCTCTCGCGCCACTTCAACGAATGGGAGAAGGACGGCGAGCGCCTCGTCGCGCTCGGCGACCCGCTGCCCGCGTACGACTGCGTCGTGCGCACCTCGCACCTCTTCAACACGCTCGACGCGCGCGGCGCGATCTCCGTCACGGAGCGCGCGCACTACATCGGCCGCATCCGCGGCCTCGCGCGGAAGGTGATGGACCTCTACATCCAGACGCGCGAGCCCAAGGCCGCCGCGGAGGCCGCGTAATGTCCAAGAAAGCCGCCCCCCGTCTCGACTTCCTCCTCGACGTCCACACCGAGCCGTTCCCCGCGCGGTTCGTCCCGCCCGCGCTCGAGCAGCTCAAGGCCGGCGCCGCGAGCCGTCTCGCCGGCCGCATCGAGCACGGCGAGATCTCCGTCTCCGGCACCCTGCGGCACCTGATCCTCCGGATCGACGGCGTCGCCGCGAAGGGCTCCGACAAGACCGAGCGCTTCAAGGGGCCCAAAGTCGGCGCGCCCGCGCCCGCCCTCGAGGGCTTCGCGCGCAAATACGGCCTCTCGCCGTCCGATCTCAAGACGGAGGCGGGCGTTCACTACGCCGAGGTCCACTCCAAGGGCGAGCCCGCGGCCGAACTGCTCAAGGCGATGATCCCCGAGCTGCTCAAGTCCCTGCAGTTCCCCAAGGTCATGACCTGGGAGAAGACCGGCTTCAAGTTCGGCCGCCCTCTGCGCGCGCTCACCGCTCTTCTCGGCGACAAGGTGATCCCCGTCGAGCTCGCCGGCGTCAAATCCGGGCGGGCCGCGTACGGCCATCCCGTCCTCGCGAAGACCCCTGTCGTCCTCAAGGACCCGTCGAAGCACGCGGCCGCCCTCCGGCAGGCCCTCGTGATCGTCGATCCCGCGGAGCGCCGCGAGTACCTGCTCAAGGCGCTCGAGCTCGGCGCCAAATCCACCGGCGGCCGCACGGAGCCGGACGAGGACCTCATCGAGGAGACTTTGTTCATGGTCGAGCACCCGGTCCCCGTGCTCGGCAAGCTCCGCGACGAGCACATGAAGCTGCCCGCCGAGCTGCTGAAGCTCGTCATGAAGAAGCAGCTCAAGTTCTTCCCCGTCGTCGGCAAGGACGGCGAGCTCTTGCCCAACTTCGTCGCGGTGCGCGACGGCCTCTCGACGGGCAACGAGCTCGTGCGCGAGGGCTACCAGCGCGTGCTCGAGGCCCGCTTCAACGACGCCGCGTTCTTCGTCGGCCGCGACGGCGCCTCGACGCTCGAGAGCAAGCTGCCCGGCCTCGAGCGCGTGACCTACCAGAAGGCTCTCGGCACGACGGCGCAGAAGGCCGCGCGCGTCGCCGAGCTCGCGAGCTTCCTCGCCGGCCGCCTGCGTTCCGTCGCGCCCGTCAACGAGCAGGCCGTCGCGCGCGCCGCGAAGCTCGCTTACGCCGACCTCGTCACGGACGTGGTCAAGGAATTCCCCGAGCTGCAGGGCCACATGGGCGGCGTGTACGCGCGCAAGGACGGCGAGCCGGACGCCGTCGTGATCGCGGTCGAGCAGTTCTACTTCCCCGTCGCCGCCAAGACGCCGATCCCCGCGACCGCGGAGGCGTGCGTCGTCTCGCTCGCCGGCAAGCTCGACTCGCTCGCGGGCTGCTTCGCCGCGGGCCTGATTCCGTCGGGCTCCGCCGATCCATTCGCCCTGCGCCGCCAGGCGCTCGGCGCGATCCGCATCGTCCTCGAGAAGCAGCTGCCGCTCGATCTCGACGAGGCGCTCGCGAAGGCCGTGGACCTGCAGCCGATCAAGGGCGATTCCGCGAAGCTCGCCGCGCAGCTCTCCGAGTTCGTCTGGGGCCGCGCGCAGTCGCTCTTCGAGGACATGAAGTACGCGGTCGACGAGATCCGCTCGATCCGCGTCGGCGCCCTCAAGGACCTGCCGAACGCGTTCCGCCGCCTCGCGGCGCTCAAGGCCGTGCGTCGCGACCCCGCGTTCGAGCCGCTCGCGGCCGCGTTCAAGCGCGCCTCGAACATCCTCAAGCAGACGAAGGGCGAGGACGCCGGCGCGCCCGAGCGTTCCCTCCTCAAGGAGCAGGCCGAGCTCGAGCTCTACGACGCGCTCGTCGCCGCCGAGGGCGCCGCGAACGACCGCATCGTCCGAGGCGACTTCGAGGGCGGGCTCAAGAGCCTCGTCGGCGTCAAGCCGCACCTCGACAAGTTCTTCGACGGAGTCATGGTGATGGCCGAGGACGAGTCGCTCAAGCGTCAGCGCCTCGCGCTGCTCTCGAAGCTCGTCCGCGCGTTCCGCCGCGTCGCCGATCTCTCCGAGATCCAGGCGGCCGCGTGAGGAAGCTCCTCCTCGCCGCCGTCATCGTCGCCGCGTCGTGCGCCACGATGTCGGGCTCGCTGCGCGTGCGCGTCGAGCCGGCGAACTGGGCTCCGGGCGCCGGACGAGGCATCGGCCTCCTGCCCGACCTGGACCGCCCGGCCGACGAGCAGGTCCGCATCCGCTGGACCGCCGATTTCGGACGCTTCGTCAGCTCGGAGGCGCCGGCGGACGAGCCGCCTTCGCGCCTCTCGGAGCTGACGACCGGCCGCGAGAAGGTGTTCTGGAACTACGATCTCGCGACCGCGCCCACGCACCGCCGCCCCGTGAACGTCCGCGTCGAAGCCCTGGATTGGAAGACGGGGGCGGTGCTCGTCGAGACCGGCCTCACGCTCGTCTGGGAAGGCGACGCCGTGCGCCTGCGCTAGCGCGGCGACAAGTCGATCGTCCCGAGGTCGGCGCTCATCGACGCGCCGAGCGTCACCCAGCCCTTGTGCCCCTTCGCCTGGACTCCGCGGCGCGAATCGAGCGCGGCCTTGGGCAGCATGACCGCGAGGACCCAGCGGCCCTGCGACAGGTCGGAGAACGCGAAAGAGCCGTCCTTGCCGAGGACCCGCGAGCCCGCGAGCCGCACGAGGTTCTGGCGGCCCGCGTCGATCCCCTCGAAGGACTTGCGGCTCGGCTCCACCTCGAGCAGAGCGGCGCGCGCTCCCGCGGCGGGCTTCCCCTTCACCGTGATCCTCCCGCGCACCTTCCCGCCCGCGCGCGGCGCGGAAGCCGGCAGCTTGATCGCGTCCTTCTCCGGCATGCGCGCGTGCCACTTGCGCGCCTCCGCCATGCCTCCGAAGCGCAGCCACGCCTTCGCGAGGTTCCCGGCGTGCTTGTCGGGCACGCGAAAGGCGCTCTCGTCGGAGAGATGCGCGAGGCGCGCGCGGTTCTCGGCCGTGATCGGCGCGGCGCGCGCGAGCCACGCGCGCTCCTGCATCGTCCCGAGCAATGACATCTTGTCCTCGCCCGCGAGCGCGCGATAGGAGGAGAACGCGCGCGCCGGCTCCCAAAGGGCCGACCAGACGGCCGGGACGGCGTCCGTCGCCATCACGCGCCAGCGGCTGGCCTTCCCCGTCTCGCCGCCGAGCCACGCGGCGAGCGCGGCGGCGTTCGCCTCGCTGGCGGCGATATGCCCCGACGTCGTCCAGCCCGAGGCGGAGACGGTCAGGGGAGCGTCCTTCGCGTAGGCGAGCGGGAGCTTGTCGAAGCCGAGCGTGACGATCGTCATCGGCGCGCCGTCGGCGTCGGGCAGCGACGCCGCGGCGGCGAGGCTGCCGGCGCGCCACTGATGGTTCGAGACGGCGCGGCGGTGCAGCGCGACGAGCGCCGCCCCGACGATCGCGGCGGCGATTAGCGCGGGCCGGGCCGCCTTCATGCGCTCCGCGTCGGCGAGCGCGGGCGACAGCGCCGCGGCGAGCCCGCCGGCGACGCCGAAGCAGGCGGCGCCGAGCCCCGTGAGGATCGCGACGTTCGTGAGGAACGCGCGGTAATCGATTTCCGAGCTCGCGTTCCAGACCTCGATGTTCAGCGAGAACAGGAAGGTGAAGATCTTCTCCGCGGAGGCGGCGCCGAGGCACAGCGCCGCGCCGAACGCCGCGCCGAGCGCCCACGTCTTCGCCTGGCCGCGGAAGATCGCGGCCGGCCCCTTCCACTCGGAGAGGTCGCCGGCCCAGCCGCGCGGCGCGATGAGCTGCCACGCGAGCCCGCCGCCCGCCGCCGACAGCGCGAGAGCGAGCAGATGGTCGCGCCAGCCGGATTCGTACGCGCCGCCCCAGGAGATGAGGCCGGAGGAGTACCAGCTCGAGAAGCCGGCGACGAGCGCCGCGCCGGACATGAGGACCGCGAGCCACGCGAGGCCGGGCCGCTTCGCCGCGGAGAAAGGAAACGCGGGAAACGCCGGGTTGAGAGAGCGCGCCGCCAGGACCCAGAAACCCGTCAGGGCGGCGAGCATCAGCGGAACGCCGAAGCGCGCGACCTCCGACAGGACGCCGGCCGCGCGCGCGATCTTCCCGAGCGACTCCGCCTGCGCGAGCGAGAGCGGCAGGTTGTCGAAGTTCGGAGCCGCGATCGCCGAGAGGATGCAGCCGGCGAGCAGTCCGACGAGCGCGCCGCACAGCGATTGGAGGAGGAGCCGGGTCTTCATGGTGGGCCAGTGTAGCAGTGCCTTGTCACTTGGGCAAGTTTGATCGCGAGGGAACTTTTCGGGCGGCTCAATCGTATATA
>CAYVFO010000098.1:0-10406 GCA_964450975.1 uncultured Elusimicrobia bacterium
CGCTGCAGCTCCGCCTGCACCTGCGCGCCGACCTTGTTGTGCCAGACGATCGCGCACCACGCGTGCGCCTCGTTGGAGAGGATCTCGGGATAGTGGCCGTTGGGCACCGAGTAGTCGAAGAAGTCCGGGCCGTTCTCCTCGAGGCGGCGCGCGCGCTGGAGGCCGAGCCGCAGCACCTCGGAACGCTGGCCGTCGCCCTCCGCGAACGCCTTGAAGCCCGGGTCCTCGCGCAGCTTCTGCAGGAGGAAGAGCGCCTGCGTCTGGAACGCCTCGACCTCGTCGCCCTGGTGGTACTGCCGCTTGATCTTCATGTCGCGCGACCAGACGTCCTGGCGGTGGTGCTGCGCCTCGTGGACGAACGTGCCCGACAGCGTCCGCGCCAGGTTCTGCAGCAGCGGCCCGCCCTTGAGCAGGTCGGCGACGGACGCGCCGTTGGACTTCACGTACTCCTCGATGTAGCGCTCGTTGAAGTTGAGGACGTCGGTGCCGTGCGAGTACCAGCCGAGCGCGCTCATCGGCGTCTGCGCGAACGACACGCTCATCGGCGTGCGCGCGTAGAACGCCTTGAGGTCCTCGCCCGCGAACGTGCCCTCGGTCTCCTTGAGCAGCGCGGTCTTGAGCACGAGCGAGACCTGCTCGCGCGTCTTGTCGTCGAAGCGCTGGTCCGCGCGCGGCGGCGCGGCCTCGAGCAGGTCGCGCGGCGTCTCGCCGAGCCCCTCGAAGAGCTTCGAGAGCGCGGCGAGGCGCGCGAGCGGATCCTCGGCGTTCGCGGCCTCGTCGAGGAGCTTCTTCTGCTCCGGAGTCGGGTTCGCGCCGAGCTTGGCGCGCGCCTGGTTCATCGAGATGATGGCCTGCGACGAGAGCTCCGCGCGCCGCCAGACGTCGGTCATCTCGTGGTTGCCGAGCGCCTGGTGCGCGACATTCGCGCGGGCCCGGTAGGTTTTGAGGGACTCCGCGTCGGAAGGAGTCTGCTTGAGCAGCCAATCGCGCTGCAGGATCGCCCACTCCCGCATGAGCTCGTGGCGCGCCGGAAACTTCATCTTCTCCCACGCGGCCTGATGCCCTTTTCCCGCGAGCCAGTCCTGCTGCTCCTTCTCGAGGGTGCCCCAGTCCCAGTAAGCCTGCTCGATGTGCCGCAGCCGGTCCTTCGGCAGATTCGCAATCCAGCGCCCGGCCCACCGGGAGAACGCGCCCGAGTCGAGGCAGAACCCGCACTCCTGCCGTTTGAGCAGCCCGAGACGGATCGAGCGCGGGTCGACGGCGCCGATGAGCAGCCCGCGCAGGTCCTTGAGTTCCGCGGCGCGCGCGAAGAGGCGGCGATGGAGGTCGAGGTCGCTCGCCGCGATGGAGTCCTGCTGATCCTGCGCGTCGAGGAAGTCGATCGCCGCCTGCGGATCGTTGTCCTCGAGGATGCCCCGCGTGTAGACGAGCGCCGAGCCGGAGGGCGGAGCGGGCGCGGCGTGGGAACGCGGGAGCGGCGCCGCCAGGAGGGCGGCCGCCAGAAGGAGG
This sequence comes from uncultured Elusimicrobia bacterium, assembly GCA_964450975.1. Classification (GTDB taxonomy): domain Bacteria; phylum Elusimicrobiota; class Elusimicrobia; order UBA1565; family UBA9628; genus GWA2-66-18. Next base: position 1,510 of record CAYVFO010000098.1, read on the forward strand.
ACGGCGATACGGGAGCGGGACATAGGGGGGGTCTCCCGCCGTCAGGATAACCCCGGACTTCCCTATTATCAAGGGCGAAATCGCGCGGCGGGCCTTACCGTCTTTTTACCCCCTCCTTACCGGAAATCAACCGTCCTGTAATCACCTCCGCGGGGTCCGGAGCTATTCTGAGGACATGAGCTGGATACTGGTCGTAGAAGACGAAGACGACATCTCGAGCTTTCTGCGCTTCGTGCTGGAGAACGAGGACTACAAGGTGGTCACCGTCGGCACGATCGCCGACGCGCGCGAGCGCCTGACCGCTTTGGGCGCGCCGCTGGCCGTCCTCCTGGACCGCGGCCTGCCGGACGGCGACGGCCTGGAGATCTGCCGCGAGCTCAAGTCGTGCGGCAAGCGCCCGCCGGTCATCGTCATCTCCGCCCGCAAGCTTCCCGGCGAGGTCGCCGAGGGACGCCTGGCCGGCGCGGACGACTATATAGTGAAGCCGTTCGAGTTCATGAGCGTTCTCGAGCGGGTGCGCGCCCTCTCCGCGTGATCGCGCTGGTCCTCCTGCTGCTCGCCCCGGCGGCGCGGGCGGGGACCGTCTCCACCGCGACGGTCATGTTCGACGACCAGTTTCCGGACCCGGCCTCGCGCGACCAGGGCGGCGTCGGCTCCTGCCACGCGTTCACGACCGTCTCTCTGATGGAGGCGGCGCTCTGGCGCAAGCACAAGAAGCGCTACTGGCTCTCCGAGGCCGACCTGTTCGTCCAGAAGGTCGTCGAGGACCCCGCTTATTACGCGAAGGCGCGGACCGCGCTCGGCGCGAACGCCGCGTACAAGTTCCTCGAGGGCGGCTCGCCCTACGACGACTGCGAGTTCGCGCGGACCAAGGGCGTCGCCTTCGCCGAGCACGCCGAGTGGGGCGCCTTCGAGAAGAAGTATCTCGCCTGGAAGAAGGAGCGTCAGAAGGAGGTCGAGACTGGCCGCTCCCAGGTCAAGATGACCGGCGGCGCGCTCGAGGACATCAAGAAGGACTACGAGTCGATCGCGGCGTCCGAGCGCAACGGCTCCGACCGGCTCGCGCAGGTCTCGCGCGTCCACCTGCAGCGCGTGGAGACGAAGACGGGCGGAATGCACGTCGAGAACGTCCGGAACTTCCAGGGCTTCCTCGACCAGGTCGCGGGGCGGACGAAGCGGGAGGCGGAGGGCCGGCTTCTCGGCGACGTGAGCGTCCTCGAGGACGACCGCAAGGAGGTCGTCCGCCTCGCGGCCGGCTTCAAGACGATCAAGCTCGACTTCCCCTACAAGCTGCCGCCCAAGAGCGCCGTCGACCCCGACGCCGCCTGCCGCGAACTCGGCGCCAAGGCGAAGGCGGGGCTGCTGGCAGCCCTCAAGAAGAAGGTCCCCGTCGCGCTGTCGATGGACATCGGCGGACTGCCGGAGTGGGGCCAGCGCGGCAACTTCGGCTCCGCGTGGCACGCGTTCACGATCACGGGCTACACGCTCGACGTTTCGGGCGCGCTGACTTTGCACAGCCGCAACTCCTGGGGCGGGCTCAATCCCGACGTTCCCGAGACGCGCTTCTGCCGGATCATGCGCGTCACCGCCGTCAAAACCGCCTCCGAATAAATCCCCCTCTCCCGGGCGTTTTTCCGCTTGACCCCGCCCTCCGGCTTTGGGACCATGGGCCTATGAGAAACCTGGGTCTTTTGGTCTGCCTGTTCGCCGTCCCCGCCTTCGCTTCCGAGCTTCAGGACATCCCGATGCCGCAGCCGCCGGAGGACGTGTTCGTCTCCTTCGATCACGCCGACCTCGCCGCGGCCCAGGGCTTCCCGCTCGCCAACCCGGTGCTCACCGACGGCCGCACCGCCGTCTACCAGATCAAGCCCGACATGCTGCCCGTGCTCTCGCAGTTCATGCACGACAACTTCAACCGCTGCGGCGGCTACTTCGCGCACCGCTCGCGCGGCGAAGCGCAGGCCGCGATGCGGCCCTCAGCGATCAGCGCCGGCGGCCCGTACACGCTCGACCAGCGCGCCGTCGCCGGCCCGATCGCCGCGGCGGTCAAGCCCGAGACGATCAAGGCGACGATCGACTCGCTCTCCGCCTTCCACAACCGCTACTACACCTCCGACACCGGCGTTCAGGCGGCCGAATGGATCCGCTCGCGCTGGGCCGGCCTCGCCGCCGCGATCCCGGGCGCGAAGGCCGAGACCTTCGCGCACGCGGGCTGGAAGCAGCCCTCCGTCATCCTCACGATCCCCGGCGCCGAGAAGCCCGAGGAGATCGTCGTGCTCGGCGGCCACCTCGACTCGATCGCGGGCTGGGGCGGCGGCTCCGGAGCGCGCGCGCCGGGCGCCGACGACAACGCCTCCGGCATCGCGACCTTGACCGAGACGATCCGCGTGATCGCCGAGTCCGGCTGGCGCCCGAAGCGCACGATCCAGTTCATGGGCTACGCGGCCGAGGAAGTCGGCCTGCGCGGCTCGCAGGACGTCGCCGCGAAGTACGCCGCCGGCGGCAAGAAGGTGATCGGCGTGATCCAGTTCGACATGACGAACTTCCTCGGCTCCGAGGACAAGATCTACGTGCTCACCGACCACGTCGACCCGGCCCTGACCGAGTTCACGAAGAAGCTCGTCGACGCCTACGCGGGCGTGCCGTGGTCCACCACCAAGTGCGGCTACGCCTGCTCCGACCACGCGTCGTGGACGAAGAAGGGCTTCCCGTCTTCGATGGCCTTCGAGGCGGCGTTCGACGACTCGAACAAGAACATCCACACGGCCAACGACACGCTCGCGAACATGGGCGGCACGGCGGCGCACTCGGTCCCGTTCGCGAAGCTCGCGGCGGGGTTCGCGGTCGAGCTCGCGAAGACCGCGGAGCCGGCGGTCAGGACGGCCGGTCTCCGATAAGGCGGACGATCAGCGGCGGCAAGGCCGCGTACTCGATCGGCTTCGTCAGGAACTCGACGACGTTCGGCTCCTGGCGGATCAGCGCCTCGTTGGCGGACTCGCTGTAGCCCGTGATGACGACGATCGGCGTCTCCCCCATTCCTTTCGCCTGCAGCGCGTGGATCACCTCGAAGCCGTTGAGCTTCGGCATCATGAGGTCGAGGATGATGAGGTGCGGGCGGTAGGCGAGCGCCTTCTTGAGGCCCATCTCGCCGTCCTCGGCGCTCGCGACCTGCCAGCCCGCCTTCTTGAGCGTGTACTCGAGCAGCTCGCGCAGGGAGTCGTCGTCGTCGATGACCAGGATGCGGCCGTCGGCGGGCTTCATGGATTCTTCGACAGCGGCTTAGGCCAGTTGTCGAAGACGAAGAGCTTCCCCTTCGCCCCGCCGAGCTCGACTTCCTTGCCGGGCACCGCGTCCTCGTACTTGACCATCGCGAGGCCCGTCGAGCCGGCGGCGCTCGTGAGGTTGTCCGCGGGCTTCGGCGCGGGCCCGTCGAAGCGAACGCCCATGAGCACCTTGTTGACGTGGCCGCGGAAGACGATGCGGCTCACGGTCTCCTGGCCCATGTAGCAGCCCTTGTCCATCGAGATCGCCGCCTCCTGGCGCGCCTCGAGGGGCAAAGTCTCGGGGCCGATGTCGCGGCCGTACCACGGGAAGCCCGCCGCGACGCGCAGCGCGTCGAACTCCGCGTCGGTCATAAAGTCCGCGTCCTCGGGCGGGTCGACGCCGAGCAGGAGGCGCGCGGGCTCGGCGAGGCGCGTCCACGGCAGGCCGCGGTCGAAGCCCTCGCCGACGACCAGCCACGCCTGCTCGGAGCGGAGCGCCTTCACCTGCGAGTCGGAGAGCATGATCTTCTTCTCGAAGGCGGCGAGGAAGCCGATCGCGGCCTCGGGGCGCGTGACGGCGAGGATCGTCTCCGGCGTCTCTTCATAGAGCTCGCAGTCGGCGACGAGCAGGCCCTTGGGCGTGAGTACGCACGCGGGCAGGCAGACGCCGGGCGAGAGCTTCCCGAGATCGGCGGTGACGAGGCCCTGGAGGAACTTCTTCGCGTCCGGTCCGTGGAAGCGAAAGAAGCCCCAGAGGGAGACGTCGTAAGCGCGAAGACCCATGGCCCGATTATAGCGGATTCGGTAGAATGAGCCGGTGAAGCGCGAGATATCCTTCCTGCTCGACATGGACGGCGTCGTCTGCCACAACATGCCCGCCCACGAGCTCGCCTGGGCGCGGTTCTTCGAGACCAAGGGCATCACGCTCGAGCTCAAGGAGTTCCGCGAGAAGACGATGGGCATGCCCACGCGCGAGGTCCTGCGCTACTACTACAAGCGCGAGGTCCCGCCCGAGGAGGCGCACGAGTGCGCCGTGGTCAAGGAGACGCTCTACCGCGAGCTCTACCTCCCGGACCGCGCGCCCGCGAAGGGCCTGCTTCCGTTCCTCAAGGGCGCGCGCGCGGGCGGCTACCGCGTCGGGCTCGGCACGGGCTCGAAGGACGACAACGTGACGTTCATCCTCGACGGCCTCTCGCTGCGCCCGTGGTTCGACGCCGTCGTCGACGGCGGCATGGTGACGAAAGGCAAGCCCGACCCGCAGACGTTCCTGATCCTCGCCGACAAGCTGAAGACGAAGCCGGAGAACTGCGTGGTGTTCGAGGACTCGCTGCTCGGCGAGGAGGCCGCGCGCCGCGCGGGCATGCAGGTCGTGGCGATCACGACCTCGCACACCGCCGAGGAGTTCAAGCACGCGCGCATCAAGGCCGCGGACTTCCGCGAGCTCTCCGCCTCCAAGGCCGCGGCCCTCGTGCGCCCCTGACCCCCTATGCTCCAGAACATGAACGCCGCGATCCTGCGCCACCGCGAGATGATCGAGCTCGTCGCCGTCATCATGCGCATCATCAGCTTCTCCCTCGTCAGCTGGCTCGGCCCGAAGAGCCCGTTCTTCTTCGTCTGGGCGTTCAACACCGCCGACGCCGTCATGCTGTCCTGGTGCGCGATCCTGCGCAAGGACAAGGCCTACACGCTCCTCAACGTGTTCTGGATCGGCGTGGGCATCGTTGGAATGCTCCGCGCCCGCGGTTTTTGATAGACTCGGGCCGATGAAGCTCGTCACCTTCGAGGTCGACGGCCCGCTCGGCCCCATCGAGCGCCTCGGCGCCGTCCGGGGAAAGCGGATCGTCGACTTGAACCGCGCCGCCGCCCTGCTCTATGAGCGCGAGAAGCGCCCGCGCCCCGAGGCGAGAGCCGATTTCTTCGTCCCCCCGTGCATGCTGGGCCTGCTCGACGGCGGCGAGGAGGCGATGAAGGAAGCCCGCCGCGCGCTCGCGTCCGCTCCGGCCGAGGCCTCGTTCGCCGCGAAGGACGTCCGCCTCAAGGCCCCGCTGCCCCGCCCGCGCTCGCTGCGCGACTTCTTCGCCTTCGAGGACCACGCGAAGGCCGGCGCCAAGCGCCGCAACGAGCCGATGCAGCGCGAGTGGTACGACCAGCCCGTGTTCTACAAGGGCAACGCGCGCTCGATCCTCGGCCCCGGCGACGTCATGCCGTGGCCCGCGTTCACGCGCAAGCTCGACTTCGAGTTCGAGATCGCCGCCGTCGTCGGCCGCGCCGGGCGCGACGTGAAGGTGAAGGACGCGAAGAAGCACATCGCGGGCTACGTCGTCATGAACGACTGCTCGGCGCGCGACATCCAGCGCAACGAGATGGTCTGCCGCATGGGCCCCGCGAAGGGCAAGGATTTCGCGACGATCCTCGGGCCTTGGCTCGTGACCGCCGACGAGTGGGACGGCCGCGTCCCCCCGCTCAAGGTGCGCGTCAACGGCCGCGAGTGGAGCCGCTCGAAGGGCGTCCAGCCGTACTGGAACTTCCCGACGATGCTCTCGCACGCCTCGCAGGGCGAGGACCTGCTGCCCGGCGACCTGCTCGGCTCGGGCACCTACTTCACCGGCTGCGGCCTCGACATGGCCCGCTGGATCAAGCCCGGCGACCGCCTCGAGCTCGACGCGGGGCCGCTCGGCGTACTCGCGAACAAGGTCGGCCGCCCGGCCGGCAAGACTCACCTCAAATACAAGAAGGACGGGTCCTACGCATGAGCGTGATCCTCACGCGCGGCCGCGTTCCGCGCACGCCGCACACCGAGTTCTACTCCGAGCCCGAGGTCCTCGCGCTCGAGGAGATCCACGGCTCGATGGGCTTCTCGGGCCCGTGGTCTCGCAAGTACCACTATCGCAAGTACCCGACCCAGCAGATCCTCCCCCCGCACCGCCTGCCGCTCGACCTGAGGCCGCAGCCGATGCCGCACCAGCCGCTGCAGCCGTGGCATCTGCGCACGGGCCGCATCAAGCCGCACGGCGACATGGTCAGCGGCCGCGTGCCGCTCGTCTACGGCGCGTCGACGGCCGTCTCCGCCGCGCGCTTCGAGAAGTCGTGTCCGGCGGACCGCTTCTTCCGCAACGGCGACGCGCACGAGCTCTGGTTCGTCCAGGAAGGAAGCGGCCTCGTCGCCTCCGAGTACGGCGTCCTCCCCTTCCGCAAAGGACACTACGTCTCGATCCCGAAGGGCACGTCCTATCGCGTCGAACTCGAGACCGAGGAATGCTGGCTTCTCATCGTCGAGTCGCGCCAGCACATCCAGTTCGCGCCGCAGCACCTCAACGCCTCCGGCCAGGCGACCCTGTCGGCGCCGATCGTCGAAACCGAGACCGGGCTGCCCGAGTTCCGGCTCGCGCGCGACGAGGAAGGCGTGTTCCGCGTCTGGACGAAGCACGGCGGCGGCTTCGTCACCGAGATGTACCTGGGCCACCACCCGTTCGACCTGATCGGCTGGGAGGGCGCGCTCTACCCCTACACCTTCCACACCGACGACCATCACCCCCTCGCGCGCAGCATCCACACCGCGCCGCCCGTCCGGCAGACCTTCCAGTCCGGAACCGCGCCCAAGGACGGCTTCTCGATCTGCACGTTCAAGGGCCAGATCGAGGGCTGGCACCCGCGGGACATCCCCGCGCCGTACGCGCACTTCAACGTCGATTCCGACGAGGTCATGTTCTTCTCGAACACGAGCTACGGCGCTCGCAAAGGCGCGGTCGAAGCCGGCTCGTTCACGTTCCACCCGGCCTCGCTGCCCCACTCCCCGCACGGCATGGCCGCGAAGCGCTCGTTCCAGGAGCGCGGCAAGCTCTCGGACTACCTCGCGGTGATGCTCGACACGTTCTACGAGCCGCTCGCGGTCGCCAAGCAGGCTCTCGGCATCGCCGAGAGGGACTACCCCGTCAGCTGGAACAAGGACACGCAGGGGATCTCGGCCGCCTGATGGACCTCGATCCGCTGTCGCTGCCGGTCCGCGAGCGCTACCAGCTGATGATCGCGACGATCCTGCCGCGGCCCATCGCCTGGGTCGGGACGATCTCCCCGGACGGGAAGACGAACCTCGCCCCCTTCAGCTTCTTCACCGGCATCTGCGCCGAGCCGATGACCGTCTGCTTCGCGCCGGTCAACGACCGCAACGGCAAGAAGAAGGACACTTTGATCAACGTGGAGCTCACGAAGCAGTTCACGGTCAACGTCGTCGGCGAGAGCCTCGCGAAGGTCATGAACCAGACCTCGGCCCCGTACCCGTACGGCGTCTCCGAGTTCGAGAAGGCGGGCGCCACGCCCGCGCCCTCGCTCAAGATCAAGCCTCCGCGCGTCGCGGAGAGCCCGGTCTCCTACGAGTGCGAGCTCGACCAGATCGTCCGGATCGGCGAGGGGCCGCTGGCGGGCAACCTCGTCATCGGGCGGGTCGTGCACTTTCATTGCATGGATTCGATCTACAACGGCGGGAAGATCCGCCACCAGGACATTCACGCGATCGGCCGCATGGAGGGCGCCTGGTACGCCAGGACCGACGACGCCTTCGAGCTGCCGCGCCCGGAGGCATGATGAAAAAACAGCACTTCCACAATTTCGTCGTCGACCACATGACGTTCCTCGTCGAGCCCGACCTCTACAAGACGACCTATGCGCTGTTTCGGATCATCTTCGGCGTCACGCGCGAGGATTTGATCTACGAGAAGCGCTCGAACTGGCCCGGGCAGAAGAAGCAGGCGTCGATGACCTTCGCCTCGCGCATCGGCGTCGAGAAGGACTCGCGCGTGCCGGCGCAGACGATCGTCGCCGTCGTCCAGCCCACCGAGCCCAAGGGGCAGTCCTCGCACGTGCGCACCATGCTCAAAAACCGCGGCGGCTCCTGCCACTGGCAGCACATCGCGCTGCGCACCCCCGATCTCGTCGGGTTCCACGCGTTCTGCCTCGAGCGCGGCGTGAACTTCATCACTCCGATCCTCAAGGACGCGGAGGAGGACCTCATCCAGGTCTTCTCCGGCGAGTGGATGCTGCCCGGCGCGGCGAAGCCCTCCGCGACGTTCTTCGAGTTCGTCCAGCGCGACCCGAGCGCCGAGCTGCTCAAGCAGCTCGAGACCGCGTCGAACCGCGAGGCGTGGTTCCGCGACAAGACCTTCCTCGGCCTCTACGGCGAGAAGGAGAACGAGTACAAGAAGGGCAAGGCGGTCCCGTTCATCGACGACGCACTGGCGAAGAGAATCACCGCGCGCCTCAAGGGCCTCGAGGTCTTCGAGATCGAGGACTCCCTGCTCGACGAGGTCGAGGCCGACATGCTCGATTACGCCGCGAAGAAGCGCAAGCCGGCCCGCAAGGCCGTCGCGGCGTAGTGCGACTCCTCGCCGCGGCGCTCCTGCTCGCGGCGCCGTCCTCCGCCGAGGTCCTGATCTTCGACGCCGGGCGCGACCCGCGCGCCGGCATCCTCTGGTCCGGCGACGCCTACCACTACGCGTTCCTCGACTCCTCCGGCGACGAGGAGAAGTGGATCGTGGACGGGAAGGTCCGCTGGAAGGGCCCGCCCGGGACGTTCGCGGGCCCGGCGACTCTTTCGGCGAACGGCTCGACGCTGCTGCACGGCGTCGCCGCGCGCGACAA
>CAYVFO010000099.1:0-2199 GCA_964450975.1 uncultured Elusimicrobia bacterium
GGGACGATCACGTAGGGCTTGGCGGAGGCGGGGACGGGGAGGACGCGGTCGATCGCGTTCTCGAAGCCCTCGTCGCGGTAGTAGACGGTCCCCTGCTTGCGGCCCTCCTCGACGGTCACGATGCCGCAGCCGGGGGCGCAGACGAGGAACAGAGCCATCTGATGCGGGAACTCGACGGTCGGGGCCTTGCCCTCGAGGCCGGCGGCCTCCCAGGCGGTGGCGAGGGCCTGCGCGTCGCGCAGGACGAGCAGGCGCGGCGCCGGGCCGTCCTTGCGCTTGGAGTCGCGGGAGGCGGCGCCGCGCATGGCGCCGAGGGCGGCGCGGGCGCGCGCGACGCTGCGGTCCGCGCCGTCGGCGTCGTCGAGCGAGGCGTCCGCGGCCTGGCGGCGGTCTTCGGCGCCCTTCTCGATGATGCTCGCGATGCCCATGCGCTTCTTTTCCCGCTCGAAGTTCTTGTAGAGGCGCTCGTTGATCTCGGAGCGCTCCTCCTCTGAGCGGGCCTGGAAGGACTCGGCCTTGTCCGCCTTGGCGAGCTTGCCCAAGTCGGCGGCGGGGGCGTCGGTCTCGGTCGCGGGCTCGGCCTGCGCCTTCGGCGTGGCGGCGGGCGCGGGGGGAGCCTCGGCGAACTCGAGCGGCTTGCCGGGGGCCGAGGCCTTGCGGCCGATCAGCGCGCGGGCGCCTTCTTTGGCGCCGGCGAAGCCGAGCGCGTTCATGCGCGCGGGAGCCGCGGCGGCGGGAGCGGAGGGCTGGGCCTCGCGGGCCAGACTGAGCTCGTCGGCGGCGGCGCCGGAGCCCGCGGAACCGGCGGACAGCGCGCCGATATTGGCGGAGAGATCCACCTGGGAGACGGGGGCCTTGGCCTGCGTCACGACGGGCACGGCGTCGCCCGTCCAGCCGGAGGTCGCGTCGAGCATCTGCGTCGGCTGCGTGCGGTCCCAGACGACGAGCGCGACGACCGCGGTGGACATCGCGAACACGAGCGGGCGGTAGGACGGCGGGAGGAGCCAGTAGCCTTTCTCCTCGGGCGCGGCCTCGCGGCGGCGGCGCGACTCGAGGCGGGCCATGAAGCCGGGCGGGAGCTTCTCGCGCGGCAGGGACTTGATGGACTTGGAGACGGCGCGCAGCGCCTCGAGCTCGACGCGCAGCTCCTCGGAGCGCGCGAGCTGGGCCTCGACGGCCAAGCGCTCGCTTTCGCTCAGCGCTCCGTCGAGGTAGGCGGACAGCCTCTCCCTCATCTCGTCGTTCATGACTTCACTTTCTCCAGAATGGTCTTGAGCTTCGCCCGGGCCCGGAACAGCCTCGACTTGACCGTCCCCGCCGGCAGGCCGAGCGCGGAGCCGATCTCCTCGTACGACTTCTCCTCGATCTCGCGGAGGACGACGATCGCCCGGTCGTCCTCGTCGAGCTCGAGCAGCGCCTTCTGCACCACGCCGGACTCGCCCTGCTTCTCCAGATCCTCGTCGAGCGGCTTGTCGTTCCCCTTCGGGTCGAAGTCGCTCTCGTCGTCGTCCTTGTCGGCGCCGCCGAGGGCGCCGAACGAAATCGTCTTCCAGAAGCCCCGGCTCTTCTCGGCGCGCACCCGGTTCTTCCAGGTGTTCACCGTGATCCGGTACACCCACGTCGACAACGCGCTGTCGCCTCGAAATGAAGGTAAGGCGCGAAGCGCCCGGATCAAAGCGTCTTGAGCCAGGTCCTCGGCGTCGGAGCGGTTCCCCGTGAGCCGCAAAGCCAGGTTGAACACGAGCTCCGCGTGCTTCTCGAGGAATTCGCTTTCCGACACCTGCGAGTTGGACCCGGGGGTGGCCGTAAATGTTCCTTTAGCGGTAGGTCTCGACCTTGGGCGCGGTCTTGAACGGGACGCCCGTCAGCGCCTTGACCTTCTCGACGGTCGTGTCGGGGGAGATGGCGGTGAGCGTCAGGCCGTCCTGGCCGAGATCGAACGTGGCGAGCTCGGTGACGATCGTCGAGACGACGCCCTTGCCGGTCAGCGGCAAGGTGCACTTGGGCAGGATCTTGGGTTTGCCGTCCTTCGTCGCGTGCTCCATGGCGACGATGACGCGCTTGGCGCCGGCGACCATGTCCATCGCGCCGCCCATGCCCTTCACCTTCTTGCCGGGGATCATCCAGTTCGCGAGGTCGCCGTCCGCGGAGACCTCCATCGCGCCGAGGACGGTCGCGTCGAGATGGCCGCCGCGCACG
>CAYVFO010000099.1:2209-3805 GCA_964450975.1 uncultured Elusimicrobia bacterium
GCACGATCGCGAAGGAGTCGTGGGAGCCGAAGTAGGAGCAGCCGGGCTGCTCGGTGACGGTCTCCTTGCCGGCGTTGATGAGATCGGGGTCTTCCTCGCCCGCGTGCGGGTACGGGCCGTAGCCGAGCATGCCGTTCTCCGTGTGGAGCGTGACCTCGACGCCCTGCGGGAGGTAGTTCGGAATGAGCGTCGGGATGCCGATCCCGAGGTTGACGTAGGAGCCGTCCTTGAGCAAGGTCGCGGCCTGCTTGGCGATGACGACGCGGCTATCTTTGGGTTCAGACATGGGCGGCGGCCTTCCTCACGGTGAGCTTCTCGATGGGCTTCTTGTACGACGGGCCCTTGAGGACGCCGTCGACGAAGATGCCGGGGGTGTGAATGTGCTCGGGGTGCAGCCCGCCGACCTCGACGAGCTGCTCGACCTCGGCGATCACGCAGTTCGCCGCGGTCGCCATGACCTGGTTGAAGTTGCGCGCGGTCTTGCGGTACTCGAGGTTGCCGAGCACGTCGCCCTTCCACGCCTTGATGAACGCGAAGTCGCCCTTGAGCGGCTTCTCGAAGACCATCCAGCGGCCGTCGATCTGGCGCGTCTCCTTGCCTTCCGCGACGGGAGTGCCGTAGCCGGTCGGGGTGAAGAAGCCGCCGATGCCGGCGCCGCCCGCGCGGATGCGCTCGGCGAGCGTGCCCTGCGGATTCCACTCGACCTCGAGCGTCTTCGTGAGCGTCATCTCCTCGAAGGCCTTGCACTCGCCGCCGTAGGACATGATCATCTTGCGGACCTGGCCGTTGCGCAGCAAGGTGCCGATGCCGAAGTCGTCGAGGCCGGCGTTGTTGGAGACGAGAGTGAGGTTCTTCGCGCCCGAGTCCTTGAGGGCGGCGACGAGGTTCTCGGCGATGCCGCACACGCCGAAGCCGCCGAGCAGGATGGTCGAGCCGTCCTTGACGCGCGAGGCCGCTTCAGCGGCGGTGGCGATGGTCTTGTTCACGATGAGCTCCCGGAAGTTTGATGTCGTAGACGGCGATCACGCGCCGGCTGGCCTCGTAGCCGCCGTACAGGCCGATCGCGGTCGTCAGGTACGGCATGATGTCGACGAAGAAGCCGCCCGGCACGCCCAGCCACTTGAGGAACGCGACGAGCGTCCCCAGGACGACCGTGACGGCCGCCATGACCAGCGCCTGGCGCCAGATGAGAGACCACCAGAATAGCCAGGGATTGGGCCTCGTCGTCACGAGCCGATTCTATCAAAAGAAGCGGCCCGCCTCTCGTCGAGGCGGGCCGCGTTCGTTCGGTGAGTCTTAAGCGACGGCCAGGGCCTTCTTGGAGCCCTTGCCGAGCACGAGCTCGCGCAGGGCGTCGGCCTTGTCCGTCTTCTCCCACTCGAAACCCTTCTCGGTGCGGCCGAAGTGGCCGTACGCGGCGGTCTGGCGGTAGATGGGGCGGCGCAGCTTGAGCGTGTCGATGATGCCCTTCGGCGTCATCGGGAACAGCTTGCGGACGGCGGCCTCGATCTTGGCCTCGTCCACCTGGCCGGTGCCGTGCGTGTCGAAGTACACGCCGACGGGCTCGGCGACGCCGATCGCGTACGCGAGCTGAAC
>CAYVFO010000099.1:3815-10103 GCA_964450975.1 uncultured Elusimicrobia bacterium
GTGCGGGGCGCGGCCGCCGTAGGTGTCGACGATGATCTTGCGGCCGGTGAGGCCGGTGTCGGAGGCGGGGCCGCCGACGACGAACTTGCCGGTCGGGTTGATCAGGAAGCGCGTCTTCTCGTCGATGAGGCGCTTGCCGAGGACGGGGCGGATCACCGTGTCGATGATCTCCTTGCGCGCCTTCTCGGTGATCTGGTCGCCGGTCTTGTCGAGGATCTCCGGGCCGTGCTGCGTCGAGAGGACGACGGTGTCGACGCGGACCGCGCGGCCGTCCAAATATTCGACGGAGACCTGGGACTTGCCGTCGGGGCCGAGGTAGGGGAGCGTGCCGTTCTTGCGGACCTCGGCGAGCTTCTTGACGAGCTTGTGCGCGAGCATGATCGGGAGGGGCATGAGCTCCTCCGTCTCGCGGCACGCGTAGCCGAACATGATGCCCTGGTCGCCGGCGCCGCCGGTGTCCACGCCCTGGGCGATGTCGGGGGACTGGCGGCCGATGCCGTTGAGGATGGCGCAGGAGTTGGACTCGAAGGCGTACTCGGGGCGGGTGTAGCCGATGTCCTTGACGACCTGGCGCACGATCTGGTCGATGTCGAGCATCGCCTTCGTCGTGATCTCGCCGCCGACGACCACGAGGCCGCGGCCGACGAACGTCTCGCAGGCGACGCGGCTCATCGGGTCGATCGCGAGGACCGCGTCGAGAACGGCGTCGGAAATCTGGTCGCAGACCTTGTCGGGGTGGCCTTCGCTCACCGACTCGGAATTGAAGAAGTACTTGCCCTTACGCATGTTCTTGAGTCCTCCGTGGCCGTGCTTTGGGCGGATTATCCGCCGACGGCCAAGACGAGAATTATAGCAATTCTCGACGGGAGGGGCTACCCCAGCAGCTCGAAGACCTCGACGGCCTCGGTCTTGCCTTTGACCGTGACGGAGCCGAGGGGACGGAAGGAGAAGCCGGGGCCGGCGAGCTCCTTGGTGCGCCTGGAGACCACGATCCGGGCCCCGAGGTCCTTCGTCGAGCTCTCCAGCCGCGACGCGAGGTTCACGGCGTCGCCGATGACGGTGTAGGACCAGCGCTCCTCGCTGCCGAGCGTGCCCGCGACGACGTTGCCCGTGTTCACGCCGATGCCGGTCTTCATCGGCGGCAGGCCGGCCTTCTCGCGCTCCGCGTTGAGAGCGTCCACGGCCTTCGACATGGCGAGGGCGGCGCGCAGGGCGTTCGCCGGGTCGTCCTTCGTCGAGACCGGGGCTCCGAACAGCGCCATCACGGCGTCGCCGATGTACTTGTCGATGACGCCCTTCTCGGACTCGATCGCCCGCGCGACCGCGGTGAAGTAGGCGTTGAGCTGGCTGACGAGCTCCTTCGGGGGCAGCGACTCGGAGATCGTGGTGAACGAGCGGATGTCGGAGAACAGGACCGTGACCTCGCGCTCCTCGCCGCCGAGCTCGATCTTGCCCTGCGCCACGAGCGACTCCGCGATCTCCTTGGAGACGGTCCGGTTGAGGATCGAGCGGATCTTCTCGCGCTCGAGCAGGCCGTGCGCCATCGAGGTGAACGCGCGTCCGAGGTCGCCGATCTCGTCCTTAGACGGGATGTCGACCGTCACGTCGTAGCGGCCGCGCGAGATCTCGCCGGCGGCGCGCGCGAGCTTCGCCAGCGACGCGGTGATGCCCGCGGCGATCAGCGAGCCGAGGAACGCGGTCGCCGCGAGGCCGATCACGCCGATCCAGAGGACGCGCCGCTGCAGCGCGCGCAGCGGCTCGATCGCCTTGTCCCACGAGCGCATGACGACCGCGCCGACGGGGCCGCCGCCCTCCGAGCCCGTCGCGAGGAAGCGCTCGCCGCCGACCCGGATGATGCGCGGCGCGGCGCCGAGCTCCCCCGCGGCCTTGGCGATGTCGGCGCGGGCGTCCTGCGGCAAAGTCGAGCCCGCCGCCGCGCCGGAGGCGAGGAACGTCACCTCGGAGCGCGTCGTGCGCTTGAGCGACTCGGCCAGGCGGTCGTCGATCTTGAAGCCGGCGGCCACGACGCCGATGACGTCCGGCGCGTTGATCGTGACGGCGGCGAGCTGGTACGGCGCGCCGTCGAGGACGTACAGACCCGAGGCGGAGCGCTCGTCGAGAGCCTTCTCGACGACGGGGACGCCCTTCTTGCCGCGGCCCTTGCCGCGCGTGTCGGCGAGCGGCGCGCCGTCGCCGTCCGTCACGAGGAGCACGTCGGCGCCCATGCGCGCGCGGTGGTTGCCGGCGACGGAGGCGATCGTCCCGGGGTCGGCCGTCGCGATCGCCTGCTTGAAGGCGAAATCGCCGGACAGGAGCTTGAGGCTCGCGGCGAGCTCCCGGTCGCGCTGCGCGAGCAGGTCGTTGAAGAGGCCGCGCGTCATCTCGAGCTCGGCGACGAGGTCTCGCTCGGCGCGCTTGGTCTCGAGGCGCTCCATCGTCGCGAGCGAGGCGCCGAGCACGACGAAGAGCAGCCCGACGAAGCAGGCCAGGAGCTTGTGTCGGAAGCTCATTGGTACTTCGAGTTGTCGACCTTGTACGCGACGTACGGGCGCGAGAACTGGAGCTTGAACTGCGCTTTCGCGCCCGTCTTCTTGTCGACGACGACGTCCTGCAGGGTCGTCTCGACCGGCTCCTTGCGGCGGCCGCTCCACAGCGCGAGCTTGTACTTGCCGGGCTTTACGTTCGCGATGACGGCCTTGCCGTCCTTGCCGGTGACGGCGAAGAAGGGGTTTTCGAGCACGACGATGTAGCCGAGCATCCAGTCGTGGATGTTGCAGCCGAGCTTGACGACGCCCGGCGTCTCGAGGAGGACGGGCTCCGGCGGCTCTCCTTTGTAGAGCGGGAGATCGAACTTCTTCTCCTTGGAGAACGAGTAGACGTGATGGTGGATCGCGTCCTTGTTCGGGAAGCGCACCTTCGCGCCCGCGACGACGGGAAGGACGTGCGGCACGAACATGCGGTCGATCTGGTCCATCACGACGGGCTCTTTCGGCGCCTTGTGCTTGCCGGGAACCTTATAGAGGAACGCCACGGCCTCGGGGACGGGCTTGCCCTTGAGGTCGACGACGGTCACCTCGATGGCCGCGGCGGAGGCGCGCGCGGCGAGCAGCGCGAGCAGGAAGGGGGCGATCCTCACGAGCTTATCGTACAAAATCAACGGTCGATGGCCGGGCCGGCCGCCTCGAGGGGCTCGCGGCGCGGCTCGATCGCGTAGGCGGCCGGGCGGTCGCGGTCGGTCACCGCGAACCACAGCCTTCGGCCGGCGAAGCCGAGCAGGCGGCCTTCGCGCGACGTCCAGGGCGCCGACCAGCGCGCGCCGGCCTCGCGCACGAGGAGCGCGCGCGGCGCGAGGAAGTCCTTGCCCGCCTTCGGGCGCGAGTGGTCCTTCGCGACCGCGTACAGCGCGCCCGCGGCCTCGACGGCGGTCTCGATCTCGCCGTCGGACTCGAGCAGCGCCTCGCGGCGTCCGTCGGCGCGGCACGCCTCGAGGACGAAGCTGCCGCTCTCCGCGACCCAGCGGGCGGCGAGGAGCGCCCCGTCGGCGCGCACCGACAGCGGCGCCGCCGAGAGGTCGGAGCGCCACGACGCGAGCTCCTTGCCCGTCTTCATGTCGTAGGCGATGAGGCGCGGGCCCTCGGTCTTCTTTTCCGCGGCGAATAGCACGGGCTCGTCGGAGAGGGCGCCCGCCCACGCGGGCGGGCCCGGGAGCAGGCCGCCGGCCTCGGAGCCGATCGCCTTCCACCGGAGGCCGCCGCGGTCGTTGCGCACGACGATCGGGTCGGGCGACCACGCGGGATGGCCGAGCGCCACGGCGCCGGCGCCGCCGATGGATTCCTCGGCCAGGATCGCGCCGCTCTCCGCGTCGAGCAGCAGGAACGCGCGCTCGGCCGGCTCCTGGCGCGAGTCGTATTTCCCGATCTTTCCGGCCTCCACGACGACGCGGCGCCCGTCGCGCGAGAGAGCCGTCTTCGAGCCGAGCGTCCAGCCTTTGACGCGGCGCGACGTCCGGCGGCCGCTCTCGAGCTCGAGGACGACGAGCTTCGTGCGCTGCGGGAACCGGCCCTCGACGAACGCGAGCTTTCCGGCGCCGAGCGAGAAGCCCTGGCCGTCCTCCGCCGCGAAGCGCTCGACGCCGGGCGGCATCGGGCGCGGGCAGCCCGGAAGGGTGAAGAGAAAGGCGAAGAGGGCGTAGAGCAGGCTAGTTGCGGATGTTGAGCACCGCGGCCTCGTAGACCGAGATGTTCTCTTTGACGCGGCCGTTGGGCCCGATGATGCAGTTCGTGAGCTGCACCTTCTCGCCGACGGTCACGTTGTCGAAGAGGATGCAGTTCTTGAGCGTCGAGCTCGCGCCGATGTTCGCGCGGTCGCCGATCACGGTGTGCGGGCCCAGCACGGCGTCCGCGGCGATCCTGCAGCCCTTGCCGATCACGACGGGAGCGTGGAGCTTCGCCTTCGGGTGGACGACCGTGCCTTCCTGCACGTACACGCCCTTGCGGATCTCGACGCCGGGGATGTTGATCTTCGCCTTCTTGTCGAGGCAGTCGATCTGGCAGCGGCGGTACTCGGGCAGGTTGCCGACGTCGCACCAGTACGCGTCGGTCTCGTAGGCGTAGATCGGCTTCTTCATCTTCAGCAGCTTGGGCCACAGGCCGTGGCCGAAGTCGTAGACCTGGCCCTTCGGGATGAGCTTGAGGACCTCGGGCTCGAAGAGGTAGATGCCCGTGTTGACCTTGTTCGAGAACACGTCGCCCCACGACGGCTTCTCGAGGAAGCCCTTGATCTTCTGGCCGCCGTCGGTCATCGTGACGCCGTACTCGAAGCGCGCGTCGACGCGCTTGGTCGCCATCGTCGCGACGGAGCCGCGGCGCTGGTGGAACTTCCACATCGCGGTCAGGTCGATGTCGGAGAGGCCGTCGCCCGACATCACGAAGAACGGTCCGTCCTTGAAGAAGCTCTCGACCTTCTTGATCGAGCCGGCGGTGCCCATGAGCTTGGGCTCGTGCGAGTAGCGGATCTTGAGCGACCACCTCGAGCCGTCGCCGCAGTAGCCGCGCACCTGCTCGGGGAGCATGTGCAGGTTGATCATGACCTCCTCGACGCCGTGCTTGAGCAGGTTGTCGAGGACGTGATGGATCACGGGCCGGTTTACGACCGGCACCATCGGCTTCGGCGTCTCGTAGGTCAGCGGGCGCAGGCGCGTGCCCGCGCCGGCCGCCAGGAGCATCGCCTTTTTCGGGAACATGGTCTCAGGTATTGAGGTTCGGCGCGACCCACTTCTTCGCGAGATCGAGCAGGCCCTGCGTGCGCTCGGCCTTGTCGCTCTCGGCGTAGACGCGCATGAGGGGCTCGGTGCCCGACGGGCGCATCAGCAGCCAGTGGCCGTCCTCGAGGACGATCTTGAGGCCGTCCGTGGAGATGAGCTCCTTGATCGGCGTGTTGAGGAGCTTCTTCGGGAGCTTCTTGATGAGCTTCTGCGTCCACACGGCCTTGTCGACGACGGCCTTGTGGATGCGGTAGTCGATGCGCTTGTAGTGCGACGCGCCGTAGCGCGACTCGACCTCCTTCCAGAGCTGCGAGGGCGTCTTGCCCGTGACGGCCATGATCTCGAGGAACAACAGGCAGGTGAGCACGCCGTCGCGCTCCGCGATGCCGCTCTTGTGCGCCCACGCGTAGCCGCCGGACTCCTCGCCCGCGAGGACCGCCTCTCCGGCCGCGAGCTTCTCGGCGACGAACTTGAAGCCGACCGGGAGCTGCTCGAAGGGGATGTTCTTCTCCTTGCAGATGCGCTCGACCAGGTAGCCGAGGGAGACGGACTGCACGATCTTGCCCGTCTGCTTCTTCTTCTCGATGAGGTAGAGGGCGATGATCGGGAACACCTGGCAGGGCGTCAGGTACTTTCCGTTCTCGTCGACGAGGCCGAAGCGGTCCGCGTCGCCGTCGACCGCGAGGCCGACGCACGCCTTGTTCTTCTTCACGGCTTCCGACAGCGCGCCGAGGTACTGCTCGATCGGCTCGGGGTGCACGCCGCCGAACAGCGGGTCGTGCTTGCCGCGGATCTCGACCAAGTTCTTGCCGATGAACTCGGTCATGAGGCCCGAGCCCGCGCCGTGCATGTAGTCGATGACGACGGGCTTCTTGATCTTGGACTTGATCTTGCCGAGGTCGGCGCGCGACTTGAGATAGTCGATGTACTGGTCGCGGTAGGACTTGACCTTGATCTCGGTCGCGCGCGTCGGCGCGGTCTTGTCGACCCACGCCTCGACGCCCTTCGTGGCGGGCTCGAGCGCG
>CAYVFO010000100.1:0-10045 GCA_964450975.1 uncultured Elusimicrobia bacterium
TGTCGATCGACTCCTGCTTGGCGTTGTCGATGAAGCCGCACGTGTTGATGACGACGATCGCCGCGTCGGACTCGTCGGCGTCGTGGTCGACCTCCATCTTGTTGGCGCGCAGCTGCCCCATCAGCACTTCGGAGTCGAAGAGGTTCTTCGAGCATCCGAGCGTGACGACGGACACCTTGTTCTTCTTGAGGGTTTTCGTGCGCATCGGGGCGGGAACTGCTCCCTCAATTATACCACGCGCCCGTCGGGAACGCCGCCCTACCGCTCGTTCTTCGACGCGGGCAGGACGACCGGAACGGCTTTGAGCTCGCCGGTGACCGGGTCGCGCATGAGCACGGTCTCGCGGTCCTTGACCGGCGTCTTGAGCGCGCGGGCGCGCGCCGCCTTGACCGCGTACCAGTAGTAGACGCCGAAGACGCCGAGCCAGGCGATCACGATGGCCGCCCCGATCTTGCGGCCCAGGTACGGGTCGCGGACCGGCGACGGCTTCTCGCCGCCGGTCAGATCGATCACCGGCCCCGCCGGCTCGGCGGGCGCGGCGGCTTCGGGGCCTGCGACGGCCGCGGACTCGGCCGGCTCGGCGGCCGGCTTCGCCGCGGGCTTCTCGAGGTTCTCGAGCGCGGCTTTCGCCTGCGCCTTCTCCCGCTCCTGAATGGCCTTGAGCTTGGCGAAAATGACGCCGCAGGAGACGCACTCGGCCGCCCCCTCCGGATTCGCCGCCCCGCATTTCGGGCATTTCATGACGGAGCATTATATAAAAAGCGCTTATAAGCGCGGTATTTCCTCGACTTGTCGGGATCGGAGGGCCGTGTTATACTGAGACCCCATGGCGGCCGAAGACATCGTCGAGGTCCCGTTCCGCGTCCTCAAGGAGCACGAGGGCCGGCGCCTCGACGCGTTCCTGGCCGCCCGCCTCGGCGCCAAGTACTCGCGCGCGTCGGTCCAGAAGCTCATCGACGACGGGCAAGTCCTGCGGGCCGGCCGTCCCGTGAAGCCCGCCGCCCGCCTCAATGAAGGAGAGACCGTCCTGATCCGCTATCCGCGGACCGCCGAACCGGAGCTCGAGCACGAGTCCCTGCCGGTCCTCCATCGGGACGACCACGTCGTCGTCGTCTCCAAGCCGGGCGGCGTGCTGAGCCACCCAACGGACAAGGTCCGCCGCAACACCGTGACGTGGCTGCTCGAGCGCCAGCTCGGCCGCAAGGCGCATCTCGCTCACCGGCTCGACCGCGAGACGAGCGGCGCGATGGTCCTCGCGCTCTCGAGCTCGGCCGCCCGCTCGCTCTACGACCAGTTCGTCGCGCGGACCGTGAGGAAGGAGTATCTCGCCGTCGTGTTCGGGGAGGTCGCGTGGCGGGAGCTGGTCGTCGACGCGCCGCTCGGCGCCGACGGCGGCGATATCCGCGTCAAGCGCGCGGTCGGAGGCGCCGGGAGCCAGGAGGCGGTCACCGCGTTCCGCCGTCTCGCGACCGACGGACGGCTCTCGCTCGTGTCGTGCTCGCCGCGCACCGGCCGCCTCCACCAGATCCGCGCGCACCTCGCGCACGCCGGCCATCCGCTCGTCGGCGACAAGCTCTACTGCGGCGGCGGCGAGGTCTACATGAAGGCCGTGCGCAAGGAGATATCCCGCGCCGACCTCGACTCGCTCGGCGCCGATCGCCAGCTCCTGCACGCCTGGAAGCTCTCGTTCAACCATCCCGCCGACGGCCGGACGATGTCCTTCGAGGCGCCGCTGCCCGCCGACTTCCCGCTGAGGCCGGACGGCCCCTCCGGAGAGCCCGCGTGAGCTCCTTCGATCCCGTCATCCAGGACGGCGTCGCCTACGTGCAGTTCGCGTACGACGTCGGACTCTCGATCAAGCTCGACGAGGCCGAGAAGCTCATCAACGCGTCGACCGAACGCTCCCCGATCAAACACCAGCGCCGCGCGCCGAAGTACTTCGAGTTCCACCCCTACCCGCTGCGCGTGACGAGGCAGACCGGCGTCCAGAAGATCGGGACATGGACGACCGCGCCGTCCGTCGAGGCCGTGCTCTTCGACTTCGGCGCCGTGAGCGTGACCTACCAGATCCCGCTGTCGGGCTCGTTCTCCTCGCTCGCGCGCCTCTCCGAGCTCGTCTACGACAACGAGTCCCTCCTCGCCGACAGCCGCCGCCTCGTCGAGGAGCTGCTCAAGGCGATCCAGCCGGGCGTCGCGCGCCCGAAGATCGCGGCGTTCTACGAGGACTACGTCGTGTTCCAGGTGCGCGCCTTCGTCGACCAGGGCGCGCCCGCGCGCCTGCTCGCCGAGAAGCCCGCTTTGCTCGCGCAGGTGCTGCGCGCCGACGCCGATCTCCGCAGCGACCAGGAAGTCCAGGACGCGCTGTCGTGCCAGGTCTCCTACGGCGCCGACGACCTCACGCTCGTCGACTGGGTCGCCGCGATCGTCTTCGACGAGGCGGCCGACGACACCTGCGCCGTCCTCGAGTTCGCGACCGTCCAGCTCCTCGAGCTCCGCCATCTCGACAACCAGCTCGACGCGGCGCTCGAGCGCTACTACGAGGCGCTCACGAAGAGCCCGCGCGGCCCGCTCTCGCTGTTCACGAAGGCCGACATCGAGCTCCGCGAAGTCGGCGAGCTGCAGGTGGAGAGCGCCCTCCTGTTCGAGGGCATCTACAACGCGATCAAGCTGCTCGGCGACCAGTATCTCGCGCGCCTCTACCAGAACACCGCGCGCCGCCACCACCTCGCGTCGTGGGACGAGAGCATCCAGCGCAAGCTGCGCACTCTCGAGAGCATGTACGACAAGATGGAGCACCAGCTCTCGACCGCCCGCCTCGAGTTCATCGAGTGGCTCGTCGTCTTCCTCATCGCGTTCGAGATCGTCGTGCCGTTCATCACCGGAAAGCACTAGCGCCGGCCGTCCCCTCCGCCAACGCGAGCCGCCTCTGCAGCTGGTTGTGCTCCCGGCACAGAAGCCGCAGGTTGCCCGGGTCGTCGGAGCGCCCGCCGGCCGAGAAAGGCACGACATGGTCGAGCTCGAGGCCGCGGCGCGCCTCGCAGCGCCGGCCGCCGTCCGCCGCGAACGCGCACCGGCCGCCGTCCCGCGCCCAGACGGCGTTCCGGACTTTCCTCGGCACGTATCGCGAGAACGGGAGCGCGCCCTTGTCTCGGGCGGGCTCCGGAACCGGCTTCGGGAGCTTTAGGCTGAGATCGTGGCGCTCCAGGTACTCGAGCACGGCGACCTTGAGGAATTCATCGAGCGTGCCGAACGGCAGCTTGTTCCAAAGGATGTCCTTGAGCCGCTCGATGGCGGCGTGCAGCTCCGCCGAGGCGACGAACGCGTAGTCGTAGGCGGGAGACGCCGGACCATCATCGGTCCCGTTGACCGGCGGGACGGCCTCCGGCGGGTCGAACATCGAGGCCGGCTCGGGAGGCGGGGACGGAATCGTCGGGGGAGGCGGCAGCGGCGCGCGGATCTTTACGCGATCGCGCGGGGGTTCGGGAGATTTTCGAGCTGCGACCCATGCTTCGACTTCTCTATAGCTCTTCCCCCCGCATTCGGACAATGCGCCGGGCAAGGATTCCACCCCCAATTCGCCGACGAGGAAAGCGACGATCGAAAGCTTCTGCTTGCCTTCGCGCAGCGCCGGACCGATCTCGGGCCACCTTTCGATCGCTCTTACGGCCTGTATGCGCCGATAGGCGGCCCCTCGTGAGAATCCGAGATTCTCTACGCAGAAGGTGAACATATCTCCCGTCGGCAACTTCGAATCCAAGGAGCGACGGTGCACCTCCGCCAGGCAAGCGACGACGTCCGCAGCCGCGAGTCTTTCCGCTTCGGCGAGATGGGCTGCGGCGGACAATAGAGCATGGTCCGACAGCTTTCGATAGCGGTCCATAACATATATACGATTGAGCCCTGTGAATAGTTCCGGCGCCGGACAACTTTTTCGATGTGGACACCGACACGAGGCGGCCTGGACAATCCCCTCCTCCCGGCCTATAATCCCACGGCACTCATGGCGATCAAAGCCGTCTTCTTCGACATCGGCAACGTCCTCCTGCGCTTCTCGCAGAAGCGCATCCTGCGCAAGCTCGCGTGGGCGGTCGGCCGCCACCCGGTCCGCGTCGCCCGCCACGTCTGGAAGGGCCGCATCGTCGACCGCATCGAGCGCGGCGAGATCTCGAGCGAGGAGATCCACCGGCTCTTCATCGATGAGCTCGGCTATAAAGGAGACTTCGCCAAATTCCGCGTGCTCTGGTGCGACCACTTCACGCTCGACCGGGGCTCGTTCGCGATCCTCAAGAGCCTCTCGGCCAAGCTGCCGACCTATCTCCTCTCGAACACGAACGCGCTCCACATTGAGCACATCAAGGAGCGCTACGCTTTCCCGGGGCTCGTGAAGGGCGCGATCTACTCTCACGAGCACAAGCTCCGCAAGCCGCAGCGCGAGATCTACGAGGCCGCGCTCAAGCTGTCGGGCACCGCGCCCGAGGAGACGGTCTTCATCGACGATCTCGAGGAAAACTGCGCGGGCGCCAGGAAGGCCGGCCTGCACGCGATCCGCTACCGCGGCGCGGCCGATCTCAAGAAGAAGCTCGGGGAATTGGGATTATGAGGACTCTCGCTCTGTGCGCCGCCCTGCTGCTGTCGTCGTGCGGAGGCGGCGGCTCCTCGTCCGCCGGCCCCTACGAGAAGAACCGCGACCCGCGGGCCGACGTCAAGGCCGCCCTCGAGCTCGCGAAGGCGACGAACAAGCGCGTCCTCGTCGAGGCGGGCGGAAACTGGTGCCCGTGGTGCCTGAAGCTCGACAAGTTCTACAAGTCGCACGAGACGGTGGGGAAGGCGCGCGACGAGGGGTTCGTGCTCGTGCACGTCGCGGTCGACGCGGACAAGCCGATGCCCGCCCCGCCCTCGGGCTGGCCCGCGCCCGCGGGCTTCCCGCACTTCTGGATCCTCGATCCCGACGGCACGGTCGTGAAGTCGCAGAACACGGCCGAGCTCGAGGCCGGCGAGACCTACGACACCGTGAAGTTGATCCTTTTCCTCGCGTCGAACGCGCCGAAGAAGAGCTAGCTCGGGAGGACTTCCTTCCGCCGGCCCTTGAGGAGCGCGAGCTTCGAGAGCTCGCCCGCCATCATCGCCGCGACGATCAGCGCGCCGCCCGCCGCGCTCGCGGCGACGAAGCGCTCGCCGCCGAGCGTCCACGCGAACACGGCCGCGAACACGGGCTCGAGCGAGAAGATCAGGCTCACCTTCACGGGCGCCGTGAACTTCTGCGCCCACATCTGGATGAAGAATGCCGACAAGGTCGGGAACGCGGCGAGAAAGGCGATCGTGCCCGCGGCCTTCTCCCCCTCGACGGCGAGGGAGCGTCCCGACAGCAGGCAGTACGCGAGGGCCATGAGGCCCGTCATCCAGAACTGGTGGAACGCGAGCACGACCGCGTCCGCGTCGGCGCGGACGTACTTGTCCGTCGCGAGGAGGTGCGCGGCGTAGGTCGCCGCGGCGACGAGCGTGATGACGTCGCCGAAGTTGACCGACGAGATCCCGCCCGTGAGCATCCACAGGCCGAGAAGCGCGAGCCCCGAGGACGCCCACTGCACGGCCGTCGGAGGCTGGCGGAAGAAGAGCAGCAGGAACACGGGCACGAAGATGACGAACAGGCCGGTGATGAAGCCCGAGTTCGACGCGCTCGTGTAGCCGAGCCCGACGGTCTGCGTCGCGTACAAGAGGAAGAGCAGCACCGCGAGGATGAGCGCCTCTTTGAGGTGCCTGCCGCGCGAGGGACGCACGAGCGCCCACGGCGCGAGAAGGAGAGCGGAGAGCAGGAAGCGGTGCGCGACCATCGCGACCGCGTCGACACCCGCGAGCGCGTCCTTGACCATGAAGAACGTCGCGCCCCAGATCGCGGCGCAGTAGACGAGGCCGAGGTCGGCCCAGGGAAGGGCGGTCACGCGGCGGCGGCGGCGCGCGCGCCGCGGCGCAGCGGGGCGTTCTTCGCGCAGTAGACGAGGTTCACGAAGGTCATCGCGCGCGTCATCGAGCCGACGCGGTTGTCGGGAGCCGTGAGGAACGACGCGCGGCCCTCGAGGGCCTTCGCGTCCACGTTGCCCTGATACGAAACGTCGAGCACGGCCGCGCCCGGCTTGATCCACGCCGGGTCGATGCGGAACGTCGGATCGGGGACGGCCGAGACGACGAGGTCGGCCCTCCGGATCTGCTCCTCGAGCAGCTCGCGCGAGGTCTTGTCGTAGCACTTCACGACCGTCGCGCCGATGTTCTCGAGCATCAGGCCGAGCGGCTTGCCGACGCGCATCGAGTTGTTGACGACGACGGCGAAGGCGCCCTCGATGCGGATCTCGGGGTAGGCCTGCAGGATCTTCACGACGGCCTTCGCGGTCGCGGGCACGACGCACTTGATGCCTCTCGCCTCGTCGAGGAAGCGCTTGAACTTGATGAGGTAGCCGAGATTCGTCGAGTGCAGGCCCTCGACGTCCTTCATCGGCGAGACGAGGTCCATGACGTCCTCGTCCTTGAGCGCGCAGTTGAGCGGGTAGAACAGCATCTGGCCGGTCGTGCGCGGGTCGCGGTTGAGCTTGCGGACGAGCGCCAGGAGCTCCTCCTCGGTCTCGGCCTCGTGTCCGTCGACGGCGACGCCGAGGCGCGCCGCGTCCTTGAGGATCAGGTCGCGGTACTGGAGCGACGCGGGATTCTGCTTCGGCCGGAACAGGACGGTAGCCAATCGAGGCTTGCGGCGCAGGGACGCGAACTCCCGCTTGGCCCACTCGAAGTAGCGGGCGGCGGCTCCGCGGCAGTCGAAGAGCTGCGTCGTCACGGCCGCTCCGCGATGTAGCGGAAGTCGACGCCGTCGTAGGCCGTCAGCGAGCTCTTTTTCGCGGCGAAGGGCATCAGCCGCTTGAGCTCGGCGGCGGCCTTCGCGGGCGGCAGGTCGCGCGAGAGGATCAAGTCGAGGTACATGAAGTCGGTGATCGCGCTCGCGGCCCAGTCGACGGGCTGGGCGAAGCCCGAGATGGGGAAGCGCCGCGGCGCGGCCAGGCGCTGCAGATCGGCGGGCACGGAGCCGTTCATCACGTCGCACGAGCCGAAGTGGACGAGGGCGACGTCGCCCGCGGCCTTGATCGGCCCGGCGAGGAGGTCGGCCCCCGCGGGACCGGTCTCCGTCTCGAGGCCGGCGGCGGTGCCGTGGCCGGAGAAGTAGAGGACGACCGGCTCCGCGAGCAGCGAGGCCTCCCGCAGCCACTTGAGCAGGCTCGCGCGGTCGGTGTAGAAGCGCTGGCGCACCACGACGTTGGGCGTGCGCGTGAAGAAGGACTTGAGCATCTCGCCGTAGGTGTACTCGTGCTCGGCGATGCTTCCCTCCCACCGCGCCTCGAGCACGACGAGCCACTTGCGGCCGGCGGCGGGCTCGACGCGGCGGCCGATCCAGTCCTTCCACTCCTTGCTCCCGTCCTCGCGCCACTTCCCGGCGAGCGCGCGGCCGTTCTGGGTCAGGCGGAACTCCCCCTCGCCCTTCTTGACGTCGGAGTAGCGGAACTTGAGGACGTCGCCGTCGATCCGCCCGTCGATCGACCCTCCGGCGAAGGAGTAGTAGCCCGCGACGGCCGCGCCGTCGCGCGAGAGGCGCAGGCGGCCGAAGTTCGTGTCCCAGATCCCCTCGAAGCCGCCGGCCGGCGCGGCCGCCGCGCGGCGCTCGCCGCGCCACGGCGTGAACGCCGACGCGCCCGCGGGGCGCCACTCGCCCGCGAAGGAGTTGCCGTCGGGGGCGAGACGGAAGCGTCCCTCGCCCGAGGCCTCGGGCTCGCGGTAGACGAACTCGAGCGCGCCGTCCTTGATCGAGCCCGTGATCGAGCAGACGGCGCCTTCCATTATATAGGTGCCGGCCACGGCGCCGTTCGACTCGGACAAGGTCATGTCGCCGTAGGTCGTCGCCCAGTCGCCGGTGAACGTCGGCGCCGCGTGCGCCGCGGCGGCCAGCGAGAGGACGAGGGAGAGGACGCTCATCGCGGGCCTATGTTAGCATATGGCCCGTGAAAGCCAAGCGCGCGCGGCTCGACCTGCTTCTCGTCGAGCGCGGCCTCTTCGAGACCCGCACCAAGGCGCAGGCCGCCGTCATGGCCGGCCTCGTGCTCGTCGACGGCAAGCCCGCGGGAAAGGCGGGAGACGCCGTATCCGAGGACGCGGAGCTCACGCTCAAGTCCGATCCGTGTCCTTACGTATCGCGCGGCGGCCTGAAATTGAAGGCGGCCCTCGACGAATTCAAGATTTCCGTCGAAGGCCGCGTCTGCTTGGACGTCGGGGCTTCCACCGGCGGCTTCACCGATTGTCTTTTGCAGCACGGCGCTTCCAAAGTGTATGCCGTCGACGTCGGGACGGCTCAGCTCGACTCGCGCCTCAAGTCGAACCCGAAGGTCGTGAGCCGCGAGCAGACGCACGCCAAGCTCCTCGACAAGTCGTGGTTCGATCCGATGCCCACTTTGGCGGTCATGGACGTGTCTTTCATCTCTTCGGCTCAAGTCATACCGTTCGTCGTTCCATGCCTCCAAGCGCCGTTTCAGTTCGTGGTGCTCGTCAAGCCGCAATTCGAGGTCGGCCCGAAACTCGCCCCTCAAGGCGTCGTTCGCGATCCAGAAGTCCGTCTTTCCGCGGTGGACAAGATCCGCCAGGCGGCCGTTCAGCTCGGCCTTCGAGAAACCGGCCTCCTCGAGTCGCCCGTGATCGGCCCGAAAGGCAATCACGAGTTCCTGCTTTTGCTAGAGTCCCCGTCATGAAGGTCCTCGTCGCCGAAGACGACCGCACGAGCCGCACCTTGCTGCACGGAGCCATGCTCAAGCTCGGCTACAGCGTCGTCGAGGCGGAGGACGGCGCGTCGGCGTGGGAAGCGCTCGGCCACACCGGCGCGCGCATCGTCGTCAGCGACTGGGTCATGCCCGACACCGACGGCCTCGAGCTCTGCCGCCGCGTGCGCGCCCGCAAGGACGCCCCGTACGTCTACTTCATCCTGCTCACCGGCAAGATGCTCGGCGTCGACCACTACGAGAAGGCGATGGAGACCGGCGTCGACGACTTCCTGACGAAGCCCCTCGATCTCGACGCGCTGCGCGTGCGCCTGCGCGTCGCCGAGCGCATCGTCGCCCTGACCGAGCGCGTGGCGACGCTCGAAGGCATCCTTCCGATGTGCGCGTACTGCCGCCGCATCCGCGACGAGCGCGGGGCCTACCAGAGCCTCGAGGACTACGTCTCCGACAAGACCCCGGCCCAGTTCTCCCACGGGGTGTGCCCCCAGTGCGTCGAAAAGCACTTTAAAGACGTGTGAAATCGGCGTAACCAAGCCGACATTGACGCCCCCCTAGACCCCTGTTACAATTGAGGAAGATGCGCGTCTGCCTCATCACCCCCCCCTCCATCTTCCTCCTGGACGAGAGAGTCTTCATGACCCTCGGCGTCCTGCGGGTGGCCGCCGCCTTGGAGGGCGCCGGCCACGAGGTCGAGATGCTCGACCTCTCCGGAATCGAGAACTACGAGGAGGTCATCCGCCTCCACGCGAAGTCGAGCCGCGCCGAGATCTACGGTCTGACCTCGACGACGCCGCAGATGCCCGCCGCGTTCCGCGTGACGCAGGCCCTGCGCGCCGCGAAGCCCTCCGCCCGCATCATCCTCGGCGGACCGCACATCACTTTGATCAACGCCGCCTACAAAGGCGAGCTCGCGCGCAAGACGCCTGGCCGCGCCGCGACCGCGATGCAGAAGATGCTCGAGACCTACGACGTCCTCGTCCCCGGCGACGGCGAGGAGGCCGTGTTCGAGGCGATCAAGCCCGGCGCGCCCAAGATCGTCGACGGCGACGATCCGAAGTCCGCGCTGTTCCTGACGAATCAGATGCTCAACGAGCTCCCGTTCCCCGCGCGCCACCTCGTGGACGCGAAGAGCTACCACTACTCGATCGACAACGTCCCCGCGATGAGCCTCATCGCCCAGCTCGGCTGCCCGTTCGCGTGCGGCTTCTGCGGCGGCCGCGAGTCTCCGATGCTCCGGCGCGTGC
>CAYVFO010000101.1:0-10016 GCA_964450975.1 uncultured Elusimicrobia bacterium
AGGCCGATCCGGGCAAGGCGCCGGGCCTGGCCGACGACGCGCGCCGCCGCTTCGAGGCCGTGCGCGCGCGCTCCGAGCCGCCCGCCGGCCCCGACGACGCGGTCTGGGGCGGCGTGTTCCGCTCGCCCGAGGACCGCGCGAAGATCCTCGCCGACCAGGCCGCGGTCGTGCTCGCGGGGGACCCCGTCCGCGCGAAGGCGGCGCTCTACTTCGTCGAGAACTTCATGTCGCTGCCCGGCGGCGGCTACGCCGCGTCGATGCGCGGCGAGGTCGAGCTCGCCGACGGCCGCGTCGAGGAAGGGTACTCCTACTACGCGAAGGACGACGCCGGGCGCCGCGCCGCCGGCGCTCCGCTCTCCGACCGCCGCGTCTTCGCGGGACCCAACGCCGACATGGCGCGCGCCGTGCTCAAGTCCCTGTACTCGACGCCCGCGCAGAAGGCCCACGCGCGCCGCACTCTCGACTTCGTCTGGACGCGGCTCGTGAAGGACGGGAGGGTTTCCCGCGTCGCCGGCGGCATCAACGACTGGCCCGCCGACCAGTGGGCCGTCGTCGAGGCCGAACTCGCCGCGGGCCGCCTCGACCGCGCCCGCAAGGTGTTCGCGCGACTCGACACGCCGGAGCTTCGCGCCTTGGGGCCGAACCCCTACGCGGACACGATCCGCGCGCGTCTCTCCGGCGGGAAGAAGACACCCTAAGAGGCGTGGCGCCCGGTTGCGCCCGTTGGTCGCGCCGAAAGAATTTCTCCAACTCGCACCGGTGCGAGTCCTGTGGATAACTTCACGGATTGACTGACTCCAGCGTCAGTCAATTTTTCCGAGAGCTCGGCTTGTCGTGTGGGAGCCTCACTCTCTATACGATCGAGAGGGGCGAAAAGTTCCCTGACGGAGCGATTCACGCGCACCGGTGCGTGTGATTATCAGTAGTTGATTACCGCGGGAACTGCTCGAAGTGGCGCTTGAACCAGCCGAGGCGCTCGTAGAGGTCGGCCGCGTCCTTCGCGCGCTCGGCCTCGAGCGGCAGGCCGCGCAACACGTCGCGCACGGCGTCGAACCAGCGCTCGGACTGATCGAGGCGGCCCGACAGCTGGCGCAGGACGCCGGGGAGGTCGATCGCGGCGAAGACCTCGGGGGCGATGCGCACGCCCTTCACGGTGCCCTCGGGCGTGATCACGGCGACGCCGCCGTCGGCCTGGACGCGGTACCAGGCGTCGGACAGCGCGGTCGAGGCCTTGCGCGGGTCGCGCGCGACGGCCACCGAGGCGATCAGCTCCTCGGTCAGCGCGTTCGTCTGCTCGCGCAAGGACGCGAGGTCGGTCGCGGCGGGACCGTCCGGGATCGCGGCGACGGGCCGGCGGCGAACGGGACGCGACAGCGCCATGCGGATGTTGAGGAGAACCAGGATCACCGCGGCGATGCCGAGCGCGATGAAGATTCCCTCGCCGGGCGCTGACGCGGCGGCGAGCGGGGCGGCGGGAACCGCCGCGGCGGCCTTGTAGAGGGCGGTGGAGGGCGCCGAGAGGGGCTTCACGGGGTGAAGGGCGAGCGGCACGGCCTCGGCGTGCGTCTTGGCGAGTCCGCCGTCGAACGTCGCGCGGCCCGTATCGATGTTTTTGGCGGGCGCGGGAAGCACGGCTCCCTGGAGCGCGGCCATCGGGGTCAAAGCCGGAGAAACGGTCAGGCCCGGCCCGGCGACGTTGAGCGAGGGGGCGGCCAACGTCAGGTTGGGCGCGGCCAAAGAGGGAGAAACGAAAGTCGGCGTGACGGGAGCCGCGACGACGGTCTTGGCGAGGGCGATGGGGGCGTTCACGGCCCTATTCTAGCGAGAAGGCCTTCCGCCTCGGATGAGGCGAAAGGCCTTCTTTTCGGAGTCCGGTGGACCTAGGCTAGAAGTCGTCCGCGGCGGGCTTCCCGCCCTTGGGCGCGTTCTTGGCGCCGACCTGGAAGAGGTACTCGACGACGGCGTCGATCTCGGCCTTGTTGAGCTGCGTGCCCCACTTCGGCATCTCGAGCATGGGCTTCGGCGCCTTCGTGTCGACGGGGATCGGAACGGCGCCCGCCTTGATCTTCTCGTGGAGCTCGGACTTGTTGTAGCCCTCGGTGACCTTCGTCAGCGACGGGATCAGGCCGCCCGCGACGTTGTTGTTCGGGTAGCCGCCGTAGCCGTCCTGCGCGTGGCAGGTGACGCAGCCGACGTTGTCGAAGATGAGGCGGCCGCGCTCCGCGGCGGGGAGGGCCTTGGCTTCGGCGGTCAGCCAGGGCTTTTCCTTCCAGGCCTGGCCCTTCTGCGCCGACAGATAGGCGACGAGGTCGGAGCGGGACTGGTCGGTGAGGTTGAAGTCCGGCATGATCGTCTTGGGGTTCCAGTCGTGCGGGTTCTTGAGCCACTGGTCGATCCACTCGGGCGACTTGCGGAAGCCGAGCATCGTGAGGTTCGGGCCCCACTCGTGGCCGTTGTCGCCGATCTTGTGGCACTTCACGCAGCCGAGGCCGTTGAAGTCGCGCTCGCCGCGGGCGACGGGATCGGTGATCTGAGTCTGCGTCTCGCACGAAGCGAGGAGCACAGCGGTCAGGACGGGAAGAATCCAGCGGTTCATCAAACGCCTCCGAGGAGCAGCATTCCGAAGATGAGCGGCAGGAACAAAAGCGAGGCCAGGAACAGGCGGCGGGCGTCGACGACGGCCATCGTCCACGACGCGCGCAGGCCCAGGAGCAAAAACGAGCCCGAGACGGCGAGGGCGCCGATCGCGTAGCCGGGGCGCGCGAGACCGACGAGCGAGGGCGCGATCGTCGCGGGCAGCAAGGTGAAGGAGTGGATCGCGATCTGCAGCGCGGTCGTCGTGCCGCTCGGGTGGACGACGGGCATGACCTTGAACCCGGCGCGCGCGTAGTCCTCGCGGTGGATCCAAAACAGCGCGAGGAAGTGCGGGATCTGCCAGAGGAACTGGATCGCGAACAAGGTCCCCGCGCGCGCGTCGAGCGGCCCGCCCGCGGCGACCCAGCCGATCACGGGGGACGTCGCGCCGGCGGCGGCGCCGATCCACGTCGTCTGCGGCGTGAATTTCTTGAGAGGCGTGTAGACGAGGACGTAGAGGACGATCGTGGCGGCGGTCAGCGCGGCGGCCGTGAAGCCCGAGGACGCCCAGACGAGCGCGGGACCGATGAAAGCGAGGGCGAGGCCGAAGGCGAGGGCGCTGTCCGGCGAGATCGCGCCCGTCGGCAGCGGGCGGTTGCGCGTGCGGTGCATGATGCCGTCTTCCACGCGCTCGAGGCGCTGGTTGAGCGCGCCGCAGGCGGCCGAGGCGAGCGTCACGCCGAGGAGCATGACGAAGAGCGAGGGGGTCGCGGCTCCGCCGGCGAGCGCCCAGCCGAGCCAGGAGGTCAGCGCGACCATCAGCGCGATGCGCGGCTTGGCGAGCTGGAGCCAGGGCTTCACGCGGCCTCCGCCTCGCGCGCGCGCAGGGCGAGCAGGAGGAACGAGGCGAGCACGAGGGCGCCGCCCGAGAGGTGGAGCGTGCGCCACACCGCGGCCTCGCGGAAGCCGAGGATTAAGGCCGAGTCCACGCGGACGCGCAGCGCGAAGAGGCCGAGCCCGAGCTGCAGCGGGATCGCGAAGGAGAGGAGCGAGGCGTACGGCGCGAGGGCCTTGGGGCCGGAGCGGAAGGCCGTGAACGCGGCGAAGGCGGCGGCGACGACGACCGCGAACGCCCAGAGCACGTGGGCGGCGAGGCCGAGGCCCGTGTGGCGGATCATGGCGCCCAGAGCGAGCTGGAGGTACGCGGCGGCGAAGCCGAGCGCCGCGAGGCGGACGACCCGCGGGGCGGAGGCCGGCGCGGCCGGGACGGCGAGCGCGGCGGCGGCGAGCAGGAGGCAGAACACGCCCTGGCCGAGGCACGCGTGGGAGATCGAGACGGCGGGCGGCAGGCGCATGAGGACCGTGAGGCCGCCGAGCAGCGCCTGGACGAGGATGAGGCCCGCGGCGGTCCACGCGAGCTTGCGCGCCGAGGCCGGGACGCCCGGGCGGCGCGCGAGAACCGCGAGGACGAGCGCCATGAGCGCGACGGCGCCCGCGATCAGGCGGTGGCCGTGCTCGAAGAAGATGCCGCCGACCATCGGAGGGTTCAACGTGCCGTAGGAGAGGGGCCAGTCGGGCACCGCGAGGCCGGAGCCCGTCGAGGTGACCATGCCGCCGGCGAAGAGGAGGAAGAACGCGGAGGCGGCCGTCGCCTTCGCCCAACCCGCGAAGAAGCGGTCGCCCCGCGGCGCGGACGCGCGAGGCGAGCGCGCGGGACGAGAAGGAGAGGCGATCAAGCGCCGGTCTCCTGGGGGTTCTCGCGCGACTTCTCGACCTTCCAGAGGAGGTAGAAGACGCCGGAGACCATCGCCATCGTCGCCGTCAGGAGGAGGATGATGCCCCACCAGATCCCGTCGAGGAGGCCCTTCTGCCCGTCGGCCTTGCCGAAGCACACCGCGCACGCGGATGCGGCCGCGGGCAACAGGGGCGAGGCGAGGACGGCGGCGAGGGCTTTTCTCATCAGCGCGGGAGGCGGACCTTCTTGAGGTACCAGTACAGGTAGGGGGCCATCAGCGCCGTGCCGGCGAGGGACGCGCCCAGAAGCCAGGGCATCTTGACGCCCGAGTTGTTGCGGCCGGTCGCCCAGTAGCCGGTGAAGGAGAAAAGGGCGAGGCAGAGCGTGATGAAGAAGCCGTGGAAGGATCGGAGCGACATCAGTGGTGCGCCTTCTTCGCGGGGTTGTGGGTCGCGGCCGGCGCGGCCTCGGGAGTCTTCGCGTCGTGGGCCTCGGCCGGGTGCGCCTCGTGGCCGCCGGGATGCTGCTCGGCGACGGCCATGCGCGAGGTGATGTGCTTGACGATCAGGCCGGAGTCGAGCATCGGGATCAGCAGGATCAGGGCGCACGCGACCGTGATCAGCAGGGCGTTGTGGATGAGCTTGTTCTCGCCCTTGAGGTGCATGAAGAAGGCGGCGACGAGCGTCGCCTTGATCGTCGCGACGAAGAGGCCGAGGCCGATCGCCTGCGCGCGGGGGAGGTGCACCTTCGAGATCGCGACGGTGATGCCGGTGAGCACCATCAGCGCGACGAAGATCTTGATGTAGAGCCCGACGTTCGGGCGATGCTCGTCGTGGTCGTTGTTCTTGGCCATGATGTCTCCGTTAGAGCAGGTAAAGCGCCGGGAAGAGGAAGATCCAGACCACGTCGACGAAGTGCCAGTACAGGCCGGCGCCCTCGACGCGTCCGAGGAACAGCGGGTGGTTCCAGTGCTCCTCGTCGAAGCTCATGAAGAGCAGTCCGGCGTTGACGAGGATGCCGCCGAGGATGTGGATTCCGTGCAGTCCGGTCATCGTGAAGTAGATCGCGTAGAACACGCTCGTGTGCGGCCCGATGCCGAGCTTGAACTCGTGGCCGTACTCGAACGCCTTCACGACGAGGAAGCCGAAAGACAGCAGCAAGGTCGCCGCCATCCACTTGCGGAACGCGCCCTTGTCCTTGTCGTAGGCGCCCGCGTACGCGAGCACGATCGTCACCGACGACGCGATCAGGATCACGGTGTTGAGCGTCGCGAGGGGGACGTTCAGCGCGTCCCAGCCCCAGGGCCAGGACGTCGAGCCCATGCGCAGGACGATGTAGCTCGTGAACAAAGTCGCGAACAGCATGATTTCGGACGCGAGGAACAGCCAGACGCCGAGCTTCGCGTTCGTGACGCCGCTGTGCGTGTCGGCGTTGTTCATCAGTGCGGCGGGGTTCATGGGATGGCTCATGGGTTAGGCCTTCTCGCTCTGCGGCCAGAAGTCGGTCTTGCGGCCGGGGACGGAGTACTCGTACGGTCCGCGGTAGACGGTCGGAGTCTTCTCGAAGTTGCCGTGCGGGGGCGGGGACGGGCAAGCCCACTCGAGCGTCGTCGCGCCCCACGGATTCTCGGGCGTCTTCTCGCCGGCCCACATGGAGTGGAAGAAGTTCCAGATGAACGGGACCTGGAAGACCGCGAGGCCGTAGGCGAACCACGTGCTGATCACGTTCCACGACTGCACGGGGATGTTGTGCAGCTGCGCGGTCGGATCGTAGAGGCGGCGGGACGCGCCGCCGAGGCCCATGGGCAGCATCGGCCCGAAGATGCCGACCATGCAGATGACCGTGCCCCAGAAGTGGATCCAGCCGAGCTTGTCGTTCATCTTGCGGCCGTACCACTTCGGGAACCAGTGGTAGACGCCGCCCATGAGCGCGATGATCGAGCCCGTGACGACGACGAAGTGGAAGTGCCCGATCACGTAGTACGTGTCGTGCAGGTAGATGTCCGTGACCGTCAGGCCGAGCGGCAGGCCCGTGAGGCCGCCGATGCCGAACAGCGGCAGGAAGGCGAGCGCGAAGGCCATCGGCAGGTTGTACCGGATCGAGCCGCCCTTGAGCGAGAAGATCAGGCAGGTCAGGATCGCGACGGACGGGACGGAGATGATCATCGTCGTCACGAGGAAGAAGTTGCCGAGCGCCGGGCTCATGCCGGAGATGAACATGTGGTGCGCCCAGACGAGGAAGCTCATCACGCCGATCGCGTTCATCGAGAACACGAGCGTCTTGTAGCCGTGCAGCGGCTTGCGCGTGTTGTTGGCGATGATCTCGGCGACGATGCCCATCGGCGGCAGCACGAGGACGTAGACCTCGGGATGCGCGAGGAACCAGAACAGGTGCTGCCAGAGGAGCGGCTGGCCGCCGCCCGAGCCCTTGAACGCCTCGCCGAGGATGACGAGATCCTTCGGCATGTAGAAGCTCGTGTGGAACACGCGGTCCATGAGCTGGAGGACCGACGCGGCCTCGAGCGGGGGGAACGCGAGCAGCAGCAGGATCGACGTCACGAACTGCGCGTGGACGAAGATCGGCAGGCGCGAGAGCGTCATGCCGGGCGCGCGCATGTTGATCGTCGTGACGAGGAAGTTGATCGCGCCGAGCAAGGACGACGTGATCAGGACGACCATCGACAGGAGCCACATCGTCTGGCCGGGGTTGATGATCGACAGCGGCGGGTACGAGGGCCAGCCGGACTGCGCCGCGCCGCCGGGCATGAGGAACGACGCGAGCATCATGATGCCGCCGGGCAGGTAGGTCCAGTAGGACATCATGTTCATGCGCGGGAACGCCATGTCGGGCGCGCCGATCTGCAGCGGCAGGACGTAGTTGCCGTAGGCGCCGACCGCGAGGGGCACGATGCCGAGGAAGACCATGATCGTGCCGTGCATGGCGCCGAGCGCGTTGTAGAACTCGCCCGACATCACGCCGTTGGGCGCGAGATCGGCCGGGAAGAGATGGCCGATAAAGGGAAGCGCCGTGCCGGGGTAGGCGAGCTGCCAGCGCATCGCGCCGACGAGGCTGAAGCCGACCAGGAGGAAGATGAACGAGGTGATCAGGTACTGGAGGCCGATCACCTTGTGGTCGACGGAGAAGACGTACTTCTCCCAGAACGAAAGCTCGTGATGGCCGTGGCCGTGGGCGTCGTGGCTCATGCTAGAAGTCCTCCGAGGGGTTGGACGGCGCGGACGCGGCGACGGGATTGAGGGCGAGGCGGCTCTTGTACCAGGCGTCGAACTCCTCCTGGGTGTGGACGTAGGCGTCGCCGCGCATCAGGGCGTGGGCGAAGCCGCAGAGCTGCGCGCAGGCGATCTCGAACTTGCCGACGCGCGTGGGCTCGACCCACATCGGCAGCTCGAGTCCCGGCATCAAGTCCTGCTTGATGCGGAACTCGGGGACGAAGAAGCTGTGGATGACGTCCTTCGAGTAGAGCTTGAAGACCGCGACGCGGTTGACGGGCAGGCGCAGCTCGTTGCCCATGACGACGTCGTCGGCGGAGGCGGGGTCGGAGCGGTCGAGGCCGATCGGGTTCGAGAAGTGCGTGAGCTCGATCTTGCGCTTGCCGAGCTTGCCGTCGGGCCCCGCGTAGTGGACGTTCCACGCGAACTGCTCGGCGACGATCTCGACGAGGACCGGGTTGTCGGTCTTGGGCGTCGACATCTTGATCTGCGACCAGACGGGGATCGCGTAGAGGACGATCAGCGCGATCTCGAAGGCCATGATGACCATGTCGGGGATCAGCGACTTGAGCTCGCTCCGGTTCTTATAGAGGAGCTGCGCGAAGGGGAACTTCGAGATCGAGTCCGGCACGGTGATGTGCGCCGGCGTCTCGTCGTGATCCTCGCGCACCGCGGGCACTCCGGGCCGCGCGCGGTACTTCACGAGGAGATAGATGAAGAAGGCGCCCCACATGACGAAGATGCCGACCATCGCCGCGTGAATGAGCCAAATGCCGAAGTCGATGCTGCTCGCGTAGCTCGAGGCCGCTTCGGGCAGGTTCCAGCCGTAGTTCTGCATTAGGTTTTCCCTTTACCTTAATGTAAACGGCGCGTGAATTCTACAACAAATTCTACCAATCCAGCTTTTCGCCGTCGGCGGGCTTGAGCGTGAGCAGGTAGGAGGCGACCGCGTCGAGCTCCGCGTCGCTCAGGAGCTTGCCCCACGAGGGCATCGCGATGTGCGGCTTGGGGCCCTTCGGGTCGGCGCGCTCGGGCTCGGGGACGCCGCGGCGGATCTTCTCGACGAGCTCGGCCTTCGTGTACGTCTCGGACGCCTTGTCGAGCGCGGGGATGAGCCCGCCCTTGACGTTGCTGTTCGGGTAGCCGCCCTTGCCGCCCTGGCCGTGGCACGAGGCGCAGCCCGCGCGCGCGTAGATGAGGCGTCCTTTGGCGATCGGGTCGGCGGCCGCGTCCCACGGGCGCGCGCCCGCGGGCCACGCCTGCCCCTTCTGCTCGGCGAGCCACGCGACGATCGCGGCGCGCGCCTCGTCGGGAATCCGCTTGTTCGGCATGAGCGTGTCCTTCTTCCACGCCGTCGGATCCTTGATGAAGAGATCGAGCCATTCGGCGGTGTGCCGGTAGCCGGCCATCGAGAGATCGGGGCCCGTCGCGGCGCCGAGCTCGCCGACTTTGTGGCACGAGGCGCAGCCGGCCTGGACGAAATACGCGCGGCCGGCCGCGTTCGCGGACGGCGGGGCCGACGGCTCGGATTTGCCGCAGGCGGACAGGAGGAAAACGAGGGGGAGCAGGCGCTTCATGGAGGGCATTTTAGCCGTTTAGCCCTTCCTTGACAAACCCCGACGGCGGGGCTACGCTTCCAAATTTGCCCGATAATCCCGATGTTCCCGACCTGAAGAAGCAGCAGGATGCCAAACCGGCCGGGTTCGCGTGGACCGCGGCGAGCGCCGCGACCTCGGTGCAGCGCCTGCCGCCGCCCAGCTTCGGCGACAAGCTTCAGGCCGCGCTCAGGGAGCGTTCGATCGTCATCGGCGGCATCGTTCTTTTCCTGCTGGCCGGACTCGGGTTCGGCCTGATGGCCGTCAAGGGCGGAGACGAGGGCACGACGCTCGGCGGAGTCGCCTCGAGCGTCAAGCTCCGCAAGCTCATGGGGCGCGACAGCTCCCAGATGTTCCAGAAGCTCGAGGATCCCGAGGCCGCGGCGGAGAACCGCCTCGGCCTCGTCAAGACGCCGGACGCCATCAAGGCGGCCAACGACGCGATGACGGCCGCGCAGGAAGCCGGCCCCGGCGGGCTCAACTACGACATCGCGAGCGGCGCGGGCAAGACCGGCGTCGGCTCGGCGGGCGGCGCGCCTTCGCTCCAGGTCAACCAGCACGGCGGCGTCCCGGGCGGCGGCGAGAACGGCGGCGGAGCGGCGGCCGCTCCGAAGCTCGCCGGCAACGTCAGCATGCGCGGCATGCAGCGCGTCAGCGGGACCGCGGGCTTCCGCGGCCTCAAGGGCGGCCGCGGCATCAGCCGCACTTTGGCCTCGAAGGGCAACTCGGCCCTGGCCTCCGGCGGCTCCAACCGCGCGGACTCGGCGGACGGCCGGGCGACGAACCCCGGCTCCTTCGGCGACGATCAGTACGCCGCGGGCAACATCGGCTCGAACACGCGCGGGCGGGACTCGAACGGCGGCGGCGGCGCGGGCGGCGGCGGCT
>CAYVFO010000102.1:0-5596 GCA_964450975.1 uncultured Elusimicrobia bacterium
TCGCCGAAGCGGACTTCAAGCGCCACTTGGACGAGCTCGTCGATCTGCTCGAGCTCGGCGAGCACCTCGCCGTGCCCGTCAAGAAGCTCTCGCTCGGCCAGCGCATGCGCGCCGAGCTCGCCGCGGCGCTGCTTCATCGCCCGCGACTGCTGCTGCTCGACGAGCCGACGATCGGCCTCGACGTCGTCATGCAGAATAAGACCCGCGAGTTCATCAAGGAGTACAACAAGCGCACCGGCGCGACGATCATGCTCACGAGCCACAACATGACCGACGTCGTCGAGCTCTGCAAGCGCGTCATCGTCATCGAGAAGGGGCGCCTGCTCTACGACGGATCGCTCGACAAGCTCGTCGAGCGGTATGCGAGCCACAAGATTTTGAAAGCGCGTTTCACCGCCGCCGTTGAAGCGGCGGATCTCAAGAATTTGGGCACGGTCATCTCTTCGGACGGCTTGTCCGTGGTTCTTGAGGTTCCCCGTGCCCAAATGGCAGCGAGCGCGGGCGCGCTGCTGCGCACTTACCCCGTCGCCGACCTCAACGTCGAGGAAGTCGCGATCGACGACATCGTCCGCCGCCACTTCACCCACACCTGATGAAGAAATACTGGACCGCCTACTCCATCGCGCTCCAGGAGACTTTGCAGCGGCGCTCGTCCCTCATCATGGACAGAGTCGGCGGGTTCGCCATCGTGATCTCGCTGTACTCGTTCTGGACGGCGCTCATCGGCGACAAGCCGGACTTTCTCGGCTACACGCGCGAGGAGATGCTGACGTACGTCCTCGCGCTCAACGTCCTGCGCTCGTTCGTCTTCACGGGCCGCGGCTGGTATCTCGTCGGCGAGATCTCTTCGGGCCGCATCTCCTCCTACCTCGTGCGGCCCGTGAGCTACCACGGCTACGCCCTCGCGCTCGACTTGGCCCAGAAGACGGTCCACGTCGCCTCCGCGATCCTCGAGGTCGCTCTCTTGGCCTGGCTCGCGGGCGGGAAGATCTTCCTCCCCTCGAACCCCGAGACGTGGCTGCTGCTCGCCGTCTCGGCGGTCATGTCGTCGCTCTTGTTCTTCTTCCTCGAGTTCATGATCGCCTCGCTCGCGTTCTGGACCTCGGAGTCGGGCGGGCCGCTGTTCTGCTTCGAGCTGTTCATGCAGTTCGCCGCGGGCGCGTTCTTCCCGCTCGACGTGCTGCCCGCGGCCCTGCGGCAGGCTCTCGAGACGACCCCTTTCCCGTACATGGTCTACGTTCCCGTGCGCGTGTTCCTCGAGAAGGTCCCCCCGCAGGAGGCGATGCGCCTGCTCTCGATCGAGGCCGTGTGGCTCGTCGCGATCATGGCGGCCGCGCTCGCGGTCTGGGACCGCGGCGTGAAGTCCTACGCCGCGGAGGGCGGCTGACGTGGAGATATTGAGGAAGTACTGGCGCATCTGGCTGCGCACCGCCGCGATGGCGATGCAGGCGCAGCTGACCTACCGCCTGGGCTCCGCGGGCTTCCTGCTCGGCAAGATGTTCCGGCTCGTGTTCTTCTTCCTGTTCATGGCGGCCGTGTTCAACCACGTCGAGACCGTCGCCGGCTACACGCTCGTCGAGACCGCGCTGTTCTTCATGACCTACAACCTCGTCGACATGACCGCGCAGATCCTCTTCCGCGGCGTCTACGGCGCTCGCCGCACGGTCAGCGAGGGCGACTTCGACTTCTACCTCGTCCAGCCGTGCTCGCCGCTGTTCCGCATGACGTGCTCGAGCGTGGATTTCCTCGACATCATCACGATCGTGCCCGTGATCTTCGCGACCGGCGTCGTGTTCGCGCGCCTGCCGCCGCTGCCGTGGCACGCCTACGCGGCGTACGCCGCCCTGATGCTCAACGGCGTGGCGCTGATCTTCTCGATCCACGTGCTCGTCGCCGGCCTCGCGGTCCGCACGCAGGAGCTCGAGAGCGCGATCTGGATCTACCGCGACGTGATGTTCATGGGCAAGTTCCCGGTCGACGTCTACGCGCCGGCGGTGCGCTGGGCGCTGACGATCGGAATCCCGGTCGCGGTGATGACGACTTTCCCCGCGAAGGCGCTCCTCGGCCGCCTCTCGGGAGCGTGGATCCTCTACGCGTTCGCGCTCACGGCGGCGGCCCTCCCGCTCTCGTACCTGTTCTGGCGCGGCTCGGTCGCGCGCTACACCTCCAGCTCGAGCTAGGTGTCAGGCTTCCCGCTCGTCGCGGTATTGGACTTTTTGGCCACGAATCCATTTGCTAGGATGGGGTCATGAAAGGCGACAAAGCGATCATCGACTCCCTCAACAAGGCCCTGACCATCGAGCTCACGGCCATCAACCAGTACTTCGTCCAGGCGAAGATGCTGAAGAACTGGGGCTACAACGCCCTGGCCAAGAAGATGTGGGAAGAGTCGATGGGCGAAATGAAGCACGCCGACAAGCTCATCGAGCGCATCCTGTTCCTCGAGGGCATTCCCAATATCGCGCGCTACGACGTGATCCGCGTCGGCTCCGACGTCCCCGAGCAGCTCGAGAACGACCTCAAGCTCGAGACGAGCGGCGTGAAGGCCTACAACGAGGCGATCACCCTCGCCGCGAAGTCGCAGGACAACGGCACGCGCGAGCTCCTCGAGGGCATCCTCGTCTCCTCCGAGGAGCACGTGGACTGGCTCGAGACGCAGCTGGGCCTTATCAAGTCGCTCGGCCTGCAGAACTACCTGACTCAGCAGCTCGGCGAGACCGGCAAGTAAGCGCGCCTAGCGCGACAGGTAGGAAGGAGCCCCGACGGGGCTCGGCGCGGGGATTCCCGCGGACCGCAGAGCGCGCATCTTCGTCTCGCGCGCGAGGTATTCATGGAGCGCCGGATGGCACGAGCGGCAGCCCGCCCCCGCGTCGGTGCTCGACGTCACCTGCTTGAGCGTCGTGAGTTCCCCGTCGCGGATAGCGGAAACGACCTGCGCCTCGGTGATGCCGAGGCACTGGCAGACGATCTCGCTCGCGGTGTCTTGAGTTCCCATTCGATGGGATCCCTATTGAGACGGGGTCTCAATTGAAATCCTGTCTCAATAGTAACAGACGGCCCCGGGGTTTGTCCAGGCCTAAAAGGGCCTACCAGTAGTTGCTCATGAAGCCGCCGCCGCCCTTTGACTGCTGGGCGCGGACGACGTCGATGAGGCGCATCAGGGCCTTTTCCTGGTCGTAGGTCAGGTTGAAGGCCATGCCGTAGTGGCGCTGGGCGGGATCCTTGGCGGCGCGGCCGGCTTCGCGCGCCATCCGGCAGGGGAGATCGAGGGCGACTTCGCCCCATTTCGCGCGAAGGCGGTACGCCGAGCCGACCTTGAGAGCCGCCGTCGTGCGCAGCAGGCACCCGGAGAGGCTCAGGTCGATGATGACGCCGTCGGCAAGGCGCAGGCCGCCCACGACGCCGGTGAAGACCTCGACCTTCAGGTCGGCGGGGTAGCGGGCGTGGGCGCGCTTCGAGAAGTCCATCAGGATAAGGATGCGCGGCGGCGGTTACGGGCCCA
Source organism: uncultured Elusimicrobia bacterium (assembly GCA_964450975.1). Taxonomy (GTDB): domain Bacteria; phylum Elusimicrobiota; class Elusimicrobia; order UBA1565; family UBA9628; genus GWA2-66-18. The sequence continues at coordinate 3,503 of CAYVFO010000102.1, forward strand.
TTTCGTGGCCAAAACGACCAATACCGCGACTACCGGGAGGCCTGACACCGTCACGCGACGTCGAGGGCCGAGACGCGGAACGTGGGCGAGCCGAGCGGGCCCTGGAAGGACAGGTCGGAGGCGACTCCGTCCACGCGTCCGAGCAAAGTCAGGATGTCGCCGGAGAGCATCGCGCCCTTCACCGCGCCCGCGACGCGGCCCTTCTCGATCGAGGAGCCCGCGACGCCGACGGAGAAGGCGCCGGTCACCGGATCGGCCATGTGCAGGCCCAGGATCTCGGAGACGATGACGCCGTCCTTGGTGTCCTCGATGAGCGCCTCGCGCGAGAGCGCGCCGGGCGCCAGGTAGAGGTTCGACGCGCCGGGCGACGGCAGGCCGCGATAGGAGCCGCGGTAGCCGCAGCCGTTGGGCTGCTCGCCGGCGCGCGCGGCCGTCTCGGCGTCGTGGAGGAGCGCGCGCAGGACGCCCTTGTCGATCATCGCCTTGTCCTTGGTCGGCAGGCCCTCGTCGTCGTACCGCGACGAGCCGAGGCCGCCCGGCAGGCGCGGGTCGTCGCGGAGGACGACGAGCGGCGAGGCGACCGCCTTCCCGAGCTTCCCGGCGAGCAAAGAGCGGCCCGCCTGGATCTCCTCGGCCGACAGGAGGTCGGCGAGCAGCTCGAGGAACTCCCCCGCGACCCACGGCTCGAAGAGCACGGCACGGCGGCCGGCTTTCGGACGGCGGCCGCCGAGCAAGGCGCGCGCGCGGCGCCCGGCCTCGTCGCCGGCGGCCGCGAAGTCGACGCCGGAGGAGCGGCGCGCGCCGCGCCAGCCCTCGCCGAGCTGGATCTCCGCGCCTTTCTCGGCGGCGGCGGTCAGCGAAACGCTCGCCGAGGAGCCGCGCTCGCGCGCGAAGAGGCCGCTCGTGCCCGCGATGATCGCGGTACCGCGCGACTCGGAGTACTCGGCGCGCACGACGCGCGAGGCGCCGGCGGCGACGGCGGCTTTCTCGGAAGCGGCGAGCTCCGCGTCGACCGCGTCCCACGTCTTCGTGAAGAGCGAGTCGTCCCAAAGAGTCGCGGCGAGGCCGCCGTCCCCGGAGTCGTCGCGCGGCCCCGGCAGCGCGCGCTCCTCGAGCGCCTCGGCGTGCGGGAGTTGCTCGAGCGCGCGGCGGTAGAGCTCCTTGATCCCCTCGAGCCCCGCGCCGCCGGCGGAGGCGAAGCCGACGCGGCCGCCGCGGGCGACGCGCACGGCGGCGCCGGAGGACTCGTTGGCCTCGACGCCGTCGCGGACGCCCTCCCGGCGCGCGAGCAGGCGGTCCTCGCCGCGCGAGAGATAGACCTCGGCCTGCGTCGCGGCCGACTCGGCCTTCATCCAGGCGGCGGCGTCGCGCGCGAGGCGCTCGAGCTCGTCGTCGCTCACGCTACCGCGCCTGGGCGGCCCAGCCCATGTAGAGGAAAAGGAAGGAGACGAGCAGGAAGAACATGCCCCACTTGCGGCGCTCGAGGGCGATGTGGGCGTCGTTGAGCAGATAGTCGCGCAGGACGGCGTTCATCCTCTCGATCAAGTCGGGGCGGTAGAGATAGCCGCAGCCGAGCAGGCCGCTGACGATGCCGATGAGGATCTTGAGGTTCGGGCTCACGGGGCGGGATTATACTTGTTCATCGCAGCGTCGACTCCGTTCTCGACCGCGCACTCCACCGCCTGCACGGCGCGGTCGAGAACGGAGTCGAGCTCCTTCTCCTCGGAGGACCCGAATTTCTGGAGCACGAAGGCCGCGGAATCCATCTTCTCGGGCTGAGGCCCGATGCCGATGCGCATGCGCGCGACCTCTTCCGTTCCGAAGTGCTGGATGATCGACTTCATGCCGTTCTGCCCCCCCGCGGACCCCGTCTTGCGGATGCGGAGCTTGCCCAAGGGCAGCGCGAGCTCGTCGTAGACGACGAGAATGTCCGGCCGCTCGACGTTGTGATAGGCCGCGAAGGCCTTCACAAACTCGCCGGAAAGGTTCATGTACGTCATCGGCTTGGCGACCCAAAGGTCCCCCCGCTTCGCGGCGATCCCGAGCCCCTTGAAGTCCTTCCAAAAAGAATCCGCCTCGCCGACCAATCGGTCG
>CAYVFO010000102.1:5606-7571 GCA_964450975.1 uncultured Elusimicrobia bacterium
GTCGGCGAGGCGGAAGCCCACGTTGTGGCGCGTCCGCTCGTACTTCTCGCCCGGATTCCCCAGGCCGACGACGAGCTTGAGCGCCACTGTAGCGGGTAAAGCTTACTTCGCGTCCTTCTTGGCCGGCTCCTTCTTGGCGTCCGCGGCCGGAGCGGCTCCGGGCTTCGCGGCTTCCTTCGTGAGCTTGCCTTCCTCGTCCTTCTTGCCCTTCGTGGACGAGCTCTCGGGCTCGACCGCCGCGGCCGCGCCTTCCGCGCCCGAGACGGCCGCCGCGGGAGCGGCGATCTCGATTTCCTTGGCGATGACGCAGCGAACGATCACCTGCTCGGCGCCGTCGAGGACTTCGATTCCGGCCGCGAGCTTCAGTTCCTTGACGAGCAGGTTCTGGTGCAGCTCGAGGTGCGAGATGTCCGCGTCGATGTGCTGAGGGATCGCGGTCGGGAGCGCCTTGATGCGGAGCTCGCGCAGCTCGATGGTGAGCGCGCCGCCGTGCGTCTTGACGCCCGGAGACTCGCCGACGAGGTTGAGGGGAACCTTCGCCTCGATCTTCTGGGTCAGCGAGATGCGCTGGAAGTCCGCGTGGACCGGGCGGTCCGTGACGGGGTGGCGCTGGAGCTCCTTGACGACGACGGTCTCCTCGCCCTTGGAGTGCTTGAGGCGGAGAATCGCGTTCACGCCGCCCTTCTTGCGGGCCGCCATCAGCTCCTTCTCCGACAGCGAAACCGTGATCGGGGCCTTCCCCGCGCCGTAGACGACGGCGGGGATCTTAGACTCGGCGCGCAGGGTGCTCAGGACCTTCTTGGTCCCCTTGCCCTCGCGGACTTCGACGTTCAACGTGATTTCCATGACTCTTTACTCTCCTGGTGTCTAGACGAACAAAGCGCTGATGGACTTGCCCTGATGATTGCGGGCGATCGCCTCGCCCAGAAGGGGCGCGATCGACAGAACCGTCAGCTTTCCCCCGGCCAGCGCGTGGACCGGGATCGAATCGGTGAGGATCATCTCCTCGAGGGACGACTTGGCGATGAGGTCGTGCGCGGCGCCGGACAGCACGCCGTGGATGCACGCGGCGTACACCTTCGAGGCGCCCTGCTCGCGGATCTTGTCCGCGACCTTGCACAGGGTGCCGCCGGTGTCGACCATGTCGTCGAGAATGACGCAGGTCTTTCCCTTCACGTCGCCGATGATGTTGTAGACCGAAGCCTCGTTCGGGCGCGGGCGGCGCTTGTCGATGATGACGAGCTGCGCGTTGAGGCGCTTGGCGAACGCGCGGGCGCGCTCGACGCCGCCGACGTCCGGCGACACGACGACGAGGTTCTTGAGCGCCTTCTTCTTGAAGTAGTCGAGGATGACCGGCGCGGCGTAGAGGTGGTCGACGGGAATGTCGAAGAAGCCCTGGATCTGGGCGGCGTGGAGATCCATCGTGATCACGCGGTTCGCGCCGGCCTCGACGATGAGGTTGGCCACGAGCTTCGAGGTGATCGGCATGCGCGGCGCGGTCTTGCGGTCGGCGCGCGCGTAGCCGTAGTAGGGCATGACGGCCGTGATGCGCCCCGCCGACGCGCGCCGGAGCGCGTCGATCATGATCAGGAGCTCCATCAGGTTCTCGTTGGTCGGGCGGCACGTGGGCTGGATGACGTAGCAGTCGGCGCCGCGGACGTTCTCCTCGATCTGGACGTTGATCTCGCCGTCGGCGAAGCGGCCGACGTGCGTCTTGCCCAGGCCGACGCCGAGGTACTTGGCGATCGCCTCGGCGAGAGGGCGGTTCGCGTTGCCGGCGAACACCTTCAGGCCGCGGAGGGTCTTCACGCCTTCCATCGGAAGGGGCTTCTCGACGATCTTGTGGGAGGGCATGCGGGTCTCCGGGCGCTCGAGGGTCTTGGCCATGGGATCAGGTTTTGTTCACCTGGCGCGCGCGCGCGATCGCGAGCGCGTCGTCGGGGACGTCCTCGGTCACGGTCGAGC
>CAYVFO010000102.1:7581-9926 GCA_964450975.1 uncultured Elusimicrobia bacterium
GTCGTCTTGTGCTTTTCCTTGCCGTCGTAGTTGCAGGTGATGGTGCCCGCGCCGATGTTGACGTCCTCGGCGATCTCGGCGTCGCCGATGTAGGAGAGATGGTTCACCTTCGAGCCGAAGCCGATCTTCGACGCCTTGACCTCGGTGAAGTTGCCGATGCGCGCGCGCGGACCGATGCACGACTCGGGGCGGATGTGCGCGAACGGGCCGACGGAGGTCTTCTCGAGCAGGCGCGACTGCAGCACGTACGAGAAGCGGACCTCGCACTCGTTGCCGATCGTCGTGTCCTCGATGTGGGTGAAGGGCCCGATGCGGCACATGCGTCCGATCTTCGTGTGGCCGCGCAGGATGGTGCCGGGGTAGATCACGGTGTCCTGGCCGATCTCGACGTCCGCGTCGACGTGCGTCGACTGCGGGTCGCGGATGGTGACGCCGGAGATCATGAGGCGCTCGAGCATGCGCTTGTTGAGGACGCGCTCGGCGGCGGAGAGCTGGGCGCGGTTGTTGACGCCCTGGATCTCCTCGGAATTGGAGGACGCGTAGGCGTGGATGCGGCCGCCTTTCGCGCGGATCGCCTCCATGACGTCGGTCAGGAAGTGCTCCTTCTTGGGGCCCTTCGCCTGGATGTCCTTGAGGCCGTTGACGAGCGCCTCGACCTCGAAGACGTAGGCGCCCGAGTTGACCTCGGTGAGCGCGAGCTCCTTCGGGGACGCGACCGACTCCTCGACGATGCGCTGGACCTCGCCGAGCGCGCCGCGGACGATGCGGCCGTAGCCCTTCGGGTTCGCCAGGCGCGCGGTCAGGAGAGTCGCCTGGCCCTTGAGCTGCTCGTGAGTGAGGCAGAGATTGTAGGTCGACTCGTAGGTGAGCAGCGGGGTGTCGCCGCACATGACCATCGCGGTCTTGAACTTCTTCAGGAACGGGAGCGCCTCGAGGACGGCGTTGCCGCTTCCGAGCTGCTTCTTCTGGTGGATGACCGAGATCGGGCGGTTCATGCCGACGGACTTCGACATCTCGACGGTCGCGGACTTGACGGCGTCGGCCTCGTGGCCGACGACGACGCCGATCGCGCCGGGTTTGAGCGCGTTGGCGATGCGGAGCACGTAGAAGAGCATCGGGCGGCCGCCGACGTGGTGGAGGACCTTGGGAATGGACGATTCCATCCGCGTGCCCTGACCGGCGGCGAGGACGAGGACGCAGAGCTGGTTCTGACCCTTCTTGTGGTTCGTGCTCATTGATTATCCTTAACCGACGACGAAATCCATTCCCAGGCCTGGATTCGAACCAGGAATAACGGATTCAAAGTCCGCTGTGTTACCATTACACCACCCGGGAGCCTACGCCGCTCGACGACGCGGCGGCCCTGCTCAGCTCCTGCTCGTAACAAGCGAAAACTTTGGTCTCCAGGAGCGTGCGGAAATCGACGGTGATCGGATGCGCGACGTCCTTGAAGGTGCCGTCGGGCATCTTCCTGGACGGCATGCAGAGGATCAAGCCCTTGTCGCTCTCGATCACCTTCATGTTGCGGATCACGAAGCAGTGATCGAACGTGACGGTGGCGAACGCCTTGAGCTTATCCTCTTTGCGCAGATGGACGCGGATTTCCGTGATCTCCAAGAGTCAGCCGTGACAGCTCGTCAAATAGACTTTCCAGGGGTAAGCCTGGAGCCGCCGGACGACTTTCTGGCCTTCGGCGTGCGAACCGACGAAACCGAACACCGAGGAACCCGATCCCGACATCCGCACGCCCTTCGCACCCGCGGCTTCGAGGATGCGTCTGGCCTGCGCGATTTCCTTCATCACCGGCAGCTCCGCCTGCTCCAGGCGGTTGAAGAGAAGACCCCCCCATTCTCCGACGGGACGGCCTCTTTTCAGACAGCGGAGCAGTTTATCTAATTGGGAGAGGTTTTTCAAGATTTCCGCCCGCCGCCGGGGAGGCAAAGACGTGTACACCGGGCCGGTCGGCGAGCCGAAACCCGGCCACGCCAGGACCATGAAAGGCAGGGATTTATTGAATTTCACGGGCTTGAGGCGGTCGCCGATGCCGGTCGCGCGGCAGAAGTTGGCGTCCTTGAGGAAGAACGGCACGTCGGCGCCCAGCTTGACCCCGATGTCGTGCAGCTTTTTCTTCCGCTTGGCGGTCAAATTGATCTTTAAAAGCCTGGCTAATCCGAGAAGGGTGCCCGCGGCGTCCGAAGAGCCGCCGCCGAGCCCGGCGCCCATCGGCACGCGCTTGTAGAGGATGATCTTGACCCCGAGGCCGACGCCGAAGGCGCGATAGAAGGCGTTCGCGGCGCGGAGAACGAGGTTGTCCGGGCCGGCCGACAGGTGGCCGGCTCCGAGCT
>CAYVFO010000103.1:0-9903 GCA_964450975.1 uncultured Elusimicrobia bacterium
AGATCTACGCCGACGGCGACCGCTCGCTCAAGCCGCCGGAGTCCGAGTACCGCGCGGCGATGGCGAAATACCTGCAGAGCGGCGGCGGGCGTCCGGGGCTCGAGGCGCAGGACGCGGTCACGCGCCTCGAGGCGGCGCTCGCGGCGTACCGCTCGAACCCGCGCGACGCGGCGGCCGCCGCGCGGCTGCGCGACATTTTCGCCAAGTCGGGGGACGCCCTCGCCGCCTGGGAGCGCGACGATCCGCAGGCGCTCTACGAGTTCCTCTTCAAGATGCACGGCGCGCGCGAGCTGCTGACGCGCGACGCGGGGCAGGCGGACTGGGCGCCCGTGATCGACATCTTCGACGCGAAGCTCGCGGGCTTCGTCGGCGGGAAGGCGAGGGAGCCGGGGCGCCCGCAGGCCTCCGGCGCGCCGGAGCGGGCGCTGACGATGGCTTTCGCGGAGTCGCTCTCGTTCTTTCCGTTGACGTCCGCCGTCGCTCGGCGCGCCGCGGCCGGCGAGCGGCTCGACGCAGCGAGCGGCGAGACCGCCGCGGCGGCCGACCCCGTTCTCGCTCTGGTCCCCGCGGCGTCGCGGGCCGCGCTCGAGCGCGACCGCGCCGAGGCGCTCGCGATCAAGGACTCCGCGCTGCGCGCCGAGCGCGTCGGGGCCGTCGTCGATCGCGCGCTCGAAGCCGCGCGCGCGAACCCGGAGTTGGCGCCCGCGCTCGACGCGCCGCGCCTGGCGCTCGAGGCGCGGCGCGCTTACGAAGCGAAGGTCGAGGACGCGTCGAAGACGCTCTCCGAATCGGCCGACGCGCGCGACGGCCTGGCCCGGCTCGCCCAAGCGCCTCCCGGCGGCCGCGCGGCCGCGATGGAGGAGCTGCGCGCGAGCCTCGGCGAACGGGACGCCGCCGCGCTCGAGACGGTTCTCGCGGCCTCGCGCGGACTGCGCGAAGAGCTGGCGGGCATCGAGCTGCGCGCGGCCGAGGTTCACGCCGCGCATCCCGAGCTCGGGGCGCTGATGGACGCCGCGCTGCGCGCCGACGCGGCTTCGCTCGAATTCGTGCGCTCGGGCGACGCGCCGGACGGCACGGTCGCGACGATCGACGGCCCGAGCGGCCGCGTCGAGGCGCGCGCGGGCCCGTGGGCCTTCGGGCCGCGCGACGAGCTCGGCTGGCCCGACGCGCCGTTCCCGCTCGATGAGTACCTGCAGTCGGTGCACGGCCGCGTGAGCGGCTGGCACCAGCTCTCGCCCGGGCGCCGCGAGTTCCGTTCCCACGACGGGAGGCTGCGGATCGTCGTCGAGGAGAGCGCGGACGGGGAGACGCAGCGTTTCCAGCTCGACGGGCGCTTCGCGGGCTCGCTCGTCAAGAAGACGGGCAAGGACCCGAAGCTCGAGAGCTCCGATCCCGACCATCCGCACGTCGTTCTGCTCGGCCGCGGCGACCGCTCGCGCGAGCCTCACGCCTGGGTGGACCTCTCTCACCTCGAGACCGCGACCGACGCGGGCGACCGACGCGCCGCGATCTCCGAGCTCGCGCGCGAGCTCTCCTCCTTCCTCGGCTCGAACGACGCCGCCGCGATGGAGTCCTTTCTGCTCCATCAGCTGACGGAGCCGCGCGGCAAGCCCTCGCTGGTCGTTCAGCGGCAGCGCAATAGAGGCGGCGCGGAGATCGACCTCCGCTTCGAGGAGCCGGGCGGGCACATGCGCCTGCTCGCGATGTGGCACGAGGCGAAGTCGCCCGAGCGCATCGAGGGCACGCTGACCTTGGCCGGGCCCGGGGGGCGGGACGCTCGCCGCACCGCGCAGCTCGCCTACCAGCGCGGAATCTACGAGCGGACGATGGACGCGAACTACGAGGAGTCGAACCCGATCAGCCTGCAGATGGGCACGCGCGCCATGACCGAGCGCTTCAAGCTCGACGGAGGCAGGGAGACCGGGCCGTCGGGCCCGCCGATGATCGGGCCGTTCAAGCCTCACACCGACGTCAATCGCCTCTGGGTCGACGTCGCGGGCGCGGGACTCGAGACGGTCGGCACGATCATGCAGGAGCTCGGCGCCCAGGTCCGCTACGTCGCGGTCGACCCGCTCGCGGCGGTGGTCGTCGGAGTCACGGGAGACGGCTGGACCGGCTTCAACCGCGTGATGCTCGACTCGGAGTCGAACCACAACAACACGCCGCTGAACCGGTGGCTGCAGAAGCAGACGGGCCTCAACTACGCCGCCGATCAGTGGAGCATGATGAGCAAGGCGCAGCGCGACATCTACGCGGATCGCGCGGCGCGCAAAGGCCTGACCGGGCCGCACGCGGCCTACCTCGAGTACCGGAACGCGGGCACGCCGGCCGAGCAGAACATGGCGCTCGCGCGGCAGGCGCAGGCGCGCGCGAACGCCACGGGCTCCAAGTGGGACCAGGCCGCCGCGTTCGCCTTCACGGGCGTCGCCGTCGGCGCCCAGGTCGGCGAGAGCTTCCTCGGCTCCTTCGCTGCGGGAGGAATGGTCCAGGGCGTCGGCAAGCTGCTGCCGACGTTCGGACGCGTCCTCGGCATCGGGATGGAAGGGGCCGACTTGGCCGACACCGCGCAGGGCCTGGCGCAGCTGCCGGCGCACGTGCTCGCGCTGAACCTCAAGAACCCGGACTCGGTCGCCGCGCTCACCATGGCGCTCGTCGACCTCGAGGGCGTCGGCGACGTCATGGGCCACGCCCGCAACGCCGTCGATCCGGGCCGCGTCCGCTCGCCCGCGGCGCCGGGGCGGCCGGACGCGGCGGACGGCGTCTCCGCCGCTCCCGAGATCGCTCCGTCGCCGGCGCCCGCGTCGCCGGACCTGCGCGAGCGATCGCCCGCGCCCGTCCGCGACGGGGCGTCTCCCGACGCGCCGCGCGGGCGGCTGTCCCTAGACCCCGACCCGATGCATGCGAACGTCGTCACGGGGACGTTCGACGGGGTTCCCGTGGTCGTGAAGCTCAACGCGACCGCGACGGAGATGGCCAACCAGCAGCGCGCTCGGACCGAGCTCGCCGCGATGGGTGCCGACAACGTGCACGTGCCGCTCGTCCTGCGCGGCGGTCCGACCGACCTCTTCCTCGACAAGGCGATCGCCGCCGCCCCGGACGACGGCGGCGCGTTCGCCAAAATCGGCGGCGAGACGCTCGGCGACTACACCGACGCCGAGACCGTGATCTCGGAGCGGCTGCCCGACGACGCGGTCTCCCTGCGCGACGTGCTCAGCGGCAAGGCGAAGATCGAGGCGGTCGACGCGGCCGACCTCCAGGGGCTCCAGAACGCGATTCGGGGGCTGCACAAGGCCGGGATGACGAACGCGCTCGAGCCGGGCAACATCTTCCTGCGCCAGGTCAACGGCCGCACGCACTTCCACCTTCTCGGCTGGGGCGGCGGCCGAGGCGGAAAGCCGATGGGAGACGCGTTCAACGCGGTGTGGGACGGGCTCGCGGGCATGGACCTCGCGGTCGAGCGCGCCAAGATGCGAGGCGGCGAGGCGCCGGTCAAGCGCGGCTCGCGCATTCCCGCCGACCCGGACCGGGCGCGCGAGATCCGCGGCGCGCACAGCCGCCGTCCATCGATCAAGGAGCTCGTCAAGCGCTACCTCCGCGGCTCCGATCAGCGCGGCTTCGCGAAGGACGAGAAGACGCCGACGCAGGGCGCGCAGGGCGACTGCGCGACGCGGTCGCTCTACAATCACCCTCTCTCGGAGGGCATCCGGCAGGCGATGTCGTATCGGACCTTCCACGATCTCGTCGCCGCCGTCGCCAAGAAGAAGCTCGGCATCGAGACGATCGACGACGGTCTCTTCCCCGAGGAGCAGGAGAAGATCGCCGCGGAGTTCGGCTTCCTGGTCAGCGAGGCGACCGACGTTCAGTCCGGCGCCGACCTCGCGCGCCGCCTGGAGTTCGAGAACATGGGCGTGCGCGCCTCCATAGCCTGGCGAGACGCCGGCGAGACCGGCGCCGGCGGCCGCCACGCCGTCGTCGTCGAGGGCGCCTTCAAGGAGGACGGCGAGTGGAAGTTCGTCGTGCGAGACCCGCACAAGCCGACCCCGTACCTGTTCTCCTGGGCCGACCTCAAGATTCTCGGCGTCACGGTCTTCGACATGATGCCGAGCCTCGAGCGCATGGCGCGCGGGCCCGCGGCGCGCGGCCCCGACGGCACCCGCGCGCGCGCGATGGAGCTGCTGGGCGAGTTCGACGTCGTCGCGACGCCGGAGAAGTGGGGCTCGCGATACAAGAACCCGGAACTCGCGCGGCGCGCCGCGGCGCGCGAGCGCGAGCTCTACGGCAAAATCGTCGCCCTCGCCACCGAACTCGGCGTGCCGGCGAACCCCAACGATGCCGGCGCGATCTTCAGGGCGGTGCAGACGACGGCGGAGCGGACGAACTGGGGCCGGCAGGTCTGGGGTCAGGACCCGCTCGAGGCGGGGCCGGCCGAGATGATGAAAGGCATCCGCGACGGCAAGTACGACGCCGCCTACTTCGCCCGCCTCAATCTCGACGGCCCCAAGGCGAGGCTGCTGGAGGCGGTCTACGCGCGCGAGTCGCTGATGAGCCCGACGGCGGCGCTCGGCGGCAAGGACCCGAACGTCGGCAACCGCAGCGCCCCGGCGCGCTCGCGGCTGATGGGCGAGATCGCGAAGCTCTTCGAGGAGCAGGACGCCGCCGGCGGCGCGAGGACCGGCGCCGAGATCCCGATCCCGACGGCCGCGGAGCTCGCCGCCGCGGAGGCGGCGGCGCGGCCCGTTCCCGCCGGCGCCGAGGGAGGTCGCAACAGGTACGCCGGCGTCAAAGCTCTCACCCAGCCCATGAATCGCCGCGGCCAATTGACCGGCCAGCCCGCGAGGCAGGTCTATACGCGCGAGATCACCGTAAAGGACCCGAAGACCGGGAAGAGCGAGAAGGTGAAGGAAACGATCTCGCTGGACGAGAAAGTAGCGATGCAGCCGGCCGCCGAGCAGGCGGCGTATCGGGCGCAGCAACTGGCCAAGGAGCTCGATTTGGAGCGGCAGAACCGGGCGGCCGACGCTCTCGTCCGCCACGGCTTCGACGTCGACCGCCTCGGAGGAGCGGATCAGGCCGTGTTCGACTACATGATCCGCGATGCCCGGGGCGAGCGTGTCGGATTCGATTGCCGCGCGTCCGTGTCCGACAATCTCGATCACATCCGCCAGGGAATCGTGAACAAGAACGCGGACGGGAAGTCCCGGCAGGTCGTGACCCTCGCCGGCGTCACTTTCACTCCGGCGCAGGTCGCCGCCGAGCTGAGACGGCGGCCGGTGGGCGGCCTCATCGAGATTCTTTTCGTCGACCAGCGGGGCGGCGTGCACCAATTCAATCCCGCGAACGGCGATTTGAAGGCGCTGCGGCCCTTCTAGGGCTTCGCGAAGCGGATCGACTCGAGGACCGTCTCCGCGACGGACGCGGCGTCCTCGCCGGCGGCCTCGAAGCGGATCGTCAGGCGCTTGGAGCCGCGCGGCGCCGAGAAGCAGGCGGTGAGCACGGTCGCGCCGCCCTCGCCCGCCGTGCGCAGAAGCTCGACGGAGCGGCCGCCGATCTTCGTCTTGTCGCCGTCCGGGCAGGTCGGGACGTAGTAGCCCCAGTCGTAGGAGACGCGCAGCTCGTCGGACGCGAACTCGCCGGCGATCGCGTCGAACTTCTTCGGGCCGACGCGTCGGACCGCCGGCGGGAGGAGCAGCGAAAACGCGCCTTCGATCGACTGTCTCCAGCCGCGCTGCATCGTCGCGGGAGCGGGAACGGCGAGGAAGCCGGCCAGGACCAGCGGGATCACGTCAGCGGCCCACCGGCGACCAGTGCGGCGTCACGCTCGAGCCCGGCACGTCGGCCATGAGGCGCGGCGCGGAGCCGTCGGCGTCCATGACCCAGATCTGCGAGCGCTTGCCGCGCGTCGAGGAGAACGCGAGGAAGCGGCCGTCGGGCGACCACGCCGGGTCCTCGTTGGAGCCCTCGCCCTTCGTGAGCTGACGGAGCTGGCCGCCCGTGATGTCGACGAGGAAGATGTCCATCTTGTCCTTGTTGTGCAGGCGCCCCGAGAACGCGATCCACTCGCCCGTCGGCGACCACGCGGGGGCGTCGCACCAGTTCATGCTCGTCAGGCGCGTGATCTTCTTCGTCGGAATGTCGAGGACGTGGATCTGCGGGTTGCCCGAGCGGTCGGAGACGAACGCGACCTGACGCGCGTCGGGCGAGAACGTCGGCGTGCTGTCCGCGCCGAAATGGCTCGTCAGGCGCTCCGCGGGGCCGGAGCCGTCGACGTTCTTCACGTAGAGGTTCGGGCTCTTGCCGCGCGAGAGCGTCATCAAGAGGCGCGTGCCGTCCGGCGAGAAGCCTCCGGCGATGTTGAGGCCCTGCTCGTCGGAGAAGGCCTTCGCGCGGCCGGTCTCGAGGTCGAGCATGAGCAGGTCGGGATTGCCGTCCTTGTAGCTCGTGTAGGCGAGGCGGCGGCCGTCGGGCGAGAAGCGGGGCAGGAGCGCGATCGAGCGGTCGTCGGTCAGGCGCTTGACGTTCTCGCCGTCGTAGTCCATGACCCAGACTTCCTTGTGGCCGCTCTTGTTGTTGGCGAACGCGATGCGCGTGCGCGCGATGCCGTCGCGCCCGGTCGCCGCCTTGACGATGTCGTCGGCGATGCGGTGCGCGAGCGCGCGGAGCCACGCGGCGTCCTGCTTGTAGTAGCGCTCGAAGACGGCCTCGCCGCCGGCGGCGTTCGCGAGCTTCACCCGCGCCGTGATCTTGTCCGCGTTGCGCGAGACCTTCGCGGTCAGGCGCCACGTGGCGCCTTGGACGGGCTGCGCCGCGATTTCCTCGTCCTTGACGTCGAAGCGGCGGGAGAGGAACAGGTCCTGGCGCACGATGTCGCGCAGGGCCTTGGCCTGCAGCGCGTCGTCGCCGGAGGAGGCGTTCTCCGCCTCGAACGGCGGGAGGGCCAAGCCCGGATTGGGCTGTCCCGTCGAGCCCGCGAGGTTGAGCTTCACCTCCGTCTGGGCGGACGCGGGAACGGCGAGGAGGACGGCCAGCGCGAGGAGGATCATCCCTTCTTCTTCGCGGGCGCGGAGAGCTTCTTGAGCGCGGCCGCGGCGTCCTTCGCCTCGGGGCTCTTCGGGAAGTCGGCCTGAACGGACTCGAGGTATGCGCGGGCTTCCTCGCCGCTCTTCTTGAGGTTGATCAGGCACAGCGCGTAGTGCAGGCGCGCCCCCGGCGTCTGGTTCGACTTCGGGTGCTTGTCGAGCACGAGCGCGAACTGGCGCCCCGCCTTTTCCCACTGCTTGAGCCCGTAGTACGCGAGGCCGAGATCGTAGGCCGCGACGTCGATCAAGTCGCCCTTCGGGAAGTCGCGCAGGTACGCCTCGAAGCCCTTCGCCGCGGCCGCGTAGTCGCGGTTCTGCAGGCGCTTCTCGGCGGTCACGAACACGTCCGTCGCGCCGCCCTGCTTCTGCGCGGCCTCGAGCGCCGCGCGCTGCTCGTCGGCGTTCTTCTGCTGCGCCTGGCCGAGAGTCTGCCCGAGCGCCGCGACCTTGCCGGCGAGCTGCGCGCCGAGCTCGTCGAGCTTCGTCGAGAGCTTGCTCATGTCGCCCTGCGAGTCCTTGACGGTCTCGGTGTAGGCGGAGAGCTCCTCGCGCAGCTGCTTGATCGAGACGGAGAGGTCGGCCTGGTTGGCCTGGAGCGAGCTCACCGACTTCTTGAGCTCCTCGACCTGCTCCTTGACCTCGTCGCTCTGCTGCGAGAGATCGAGCACGTCCTTCTGCGTGGCGACGCAGGACGCGAGCAGGAAAGCGGCCGCGGCGAGCGGCGCCGCGCGCCTCACTTCTTGGCCGCGCCCGCCTTGCGGACGCCGGTCACGGCGCGGCGGTTCCTCGACCAGCACTCCTCGGTCGAGTCGGAGCACTCCGGCTGCTCCTTGCCGAAGGAGATCGTGGCGACCTTGCGGCCGTCGACGCCCAAGCGGATGTAGTAGTCGCGGACTTCCTTCGCGCGCTTCTGACCGAGCGCGAGGTTGTAGGCGATCGTGCCGCGCTCGTCGCAGTGGCCGGAGACGAGGAACTCCATCCCTTTCTTGCCCTTGATGATCGCGGCGTTGGCTTTGAGCGCGTCGAGCGCGTCGCCGGAGAGCTGGGCGCTGTCGTAGTCGAAGCGCACGGGCGCGAGATCGGCGTCGACCTCGAAGCCGGTGCCGCGCAGGCTGACCTCGGTCACCTCGGACCCGGGAGGAAGCGGCGCGGCTTCGGCGGAGCCGCCGGCCGCGCCGTTCTTGCCGCCCTTGCCGCCCTTGTTTCCGGTGGACGACTTGGGCGTGGCGCAGGCTCCGAGCATGGCGACCGCGACGATCGTCAAAATCGTATTTCTCATGCGGGGATCATACTAATTTTGGAGAGGACCTCGCCCTTGGGGCCGATGTCGTAGACGATCGGACGGCAGGTTCCGATTTCGACTTTCATGATTCCTTCGGGGGTGAGCTTCTCGAGGTCCATGATGATCGCGCGCAGGGAGTTTCCGTGCGCCGAGACCAGCACGCTCTGCCCCGCGGCGGCCGCGGGCAGGACGAACTTGCGGAAATACGGGAGGGTGCGGTCGGCGGTGTCCTTGAGGCTCTCGCCGCCGGCGCCGGGCGGGGCGACGTCGAAGGAGCGGCGCCAGATGTGGACCTGCGCCTCGCCGTACTTCTTCGCGGTCTCCGCCTTGTCGAGGCCCTGAAGGTCGCCGTAATGTCGCTCGTTGAGGGCTTTGTCCGTCTTGACCGGCAGCGTCTGCTGGCCGAGCTCTCCCAGGATGATCTGGAGCGTCTGGTTGGCGCGCTTGAGCTCGGAGACGAAGCCCAAGTCGAACTTGAGGCCCGCGGCCTTGAGCTCCTTTCCGGCGCGGTGCGCCTCCTGCTCGCCGAGCGCGGTGATCGGAACGTCCACCCAGCCCGTGAAGCGGTTCTCGAGATTCCACTGCGACTGTCCGTGGCGGACGAGGACGAGCTTGCCCATGCGGTCGGTTCTCCTTACTTGGGGGCCGCGAGCATCTCGCGGATCGTGCGGCGGAACTCCTCGAGCTTCACGGGCTTCGGGAGGAAGCGCGAGCCGGCGGAGTCAGAGATCTCGCTCATGATGAGCTCGGGGTCGGCCTCGCCGCTCATGAACAGGATAGGGGTGGTCTTCGTCGCGTTGTTGCGCCGCAGCGATTCGAAGAGATGCGCGCCCGTGTTGCCGGGCATGTGGTAGTCGAGGATGATGAGGTCCGGCTTGAGCTTGCGCGACTTCTGCATGCCCTCGACGGGCTCCGGGGCGGAGTCGATGTCGTGCCCCTCGAGCTTGAGAATCTCGGTCAGGATGGAGACGATCTCGAAATCGTCGTCGATGATGAGGACGCGGGCCACGCGCCCATCATACTTAAAAGCCCGCTAGATGCGCTTGGGGGCTTTGGCGCGGGAAGCGTACGCGCGGGCGAGATCGGTGCCGCGGCGGCGGACGCCCGACTTGCCGGACTTCATCTTGAACATCGCGGCGTCGGCGGCGCGGACGAACTCGGAGGCGTCGCCGGAAGGGGGCAGGCGCGCGACTCCCCAGGAGGCGGTCACGCCGTCCTTGGCGAGCGGCTCGGCGGCCTTGACGATGCGTTTGGCGACGGTCACGGCCTTCTGCGCGGTCGTGCCCGGGAGCAGCAGGACGAACTCGTCTCCGCCGTAGCGGAAGGCGAGGTCGACCTCGCGGCGGACGGAATCGGAGATCGCGGCGGCGAAGCCCTGGAGGATGCGGTCGCCCTCGAGATGGCCGCGCTTGTCGTTGACCTGCTTGAAGCCGTCGAGATCGAAGACGACCATCGAGAGCGGGTCGTTCTGGCGGCGCGAGCGCGCGGCCTCCTCGCGCAGGCGGTCGTGGAAGTGGCGCTGATTGTAGAGGCCGGTCAGATCGT
>CAYVFO010000104.1:0-9757 GCA_964450975.1 uncultured Elusimicrobia bacterium
TGGGCGGTCCTCGCCGAGTACACGCGCCTCCACGTTCCGGTCCTGACGGGTCTCCTGCCCGAGCGCCTGCGCGTCGCCAACTGGGTGCCGCGTATGTACCTCTACCGCGTCGGCCAGACGGGCAAGCTGAGCTTCTCGCTGAAGCCGGTCAAGGTCGGCGCCGGCGGCGGCGTCGAAGCCGACGAGAGCAAGCCCGCGAGCGAGCTCACGCTCGCCGAGAAGGGAACGCTCATCGGCGCCGTGCTCGCGCGCAAGGAGAACGGCAAGGAAGACGAGGTCATCAACCTGCGCAACAAGATCTCCTCCACGTGGGAGAACTACGTGCCCGGCGATTACTTCGGCTCCAAGGACGCCACCGGCGGCGACTATCTCCACAAGCGCGTCAACACGCGCCTGGGCGAGGACAAGATCGCCGACTTCTTCCAGACCGAGATCAAGGGCAAGTTCGAGATGACCGAGGCCGCGCCGAAGATCTTCACCTTCAAGGCGAAGGGGAACATCGAGAAGGGCGCGGACAAGGTCCTCACGCGCATCGCGGTGTTCATCGACATCGTGAACTGGAAGCCCTTCTTCACGACGGATGAGCTCATGCTCATCAACGTCGACGACGCTAAGGACGTCGGGTTCTACTACGAGCGGCACTAGCCGCTAAAGTCCGCTTCCAGAAGCTCACGAAAGACTCGGCGCCGCGGGAAGCCCCCGCGGCGCCGAGCTCTTTTATCAGGGTCTCGTAGCCCGCGCCCTCGACGTACGGCGTCGGGCTGTTGAAGTCCGAGCCCAGCGCGACGTGCTCGGCCCCCGCCTCGCGCACGAGGACGGCCGCGTGCCGGCCGAAGTCGGCGACCGTCCTGCCCGCGTAGGAGGCCACGGCGACCGCGCCGACGAGCCCGCCGCTGCGCTTCACCTCCCGCAGCAGCTCGGCGGAGATCGTCCGCTCGCACGGCGTGAGCTCGCGCGCGGCGGTGTGCGAGAACAACAGCGGCAGCTCCGGGCGCTTCAGGACGACGTCTTTGACGGTCTTGTCGCTCGCGTGCGCGAGGTCGACCATCATGCCTTTCGAGATCGCCCAGTCGAGCAGCTTCTCGCCTTCGGGCCGCAGCCCCAGCTCGCCGCGCCGCTTGTTGGGCTCGCCGCCCGGAACGCACGAGGACTTGGGCCAGTAGCGCACGTCGGCCGCGCCGCCCCATCGCGTGTCGACGAAGTGCGCGATCGTGATCATGCGCAGACCTTTCGCCCAGAGCTTCTCGAGCTTCTCGGGCGTGTCCGCTCCGCCCGCGCCTTCCACGGCCAGCACGACGCCGAGCCGCCACTCCTTCGAGTCGAGAACGGCCTGCGCCTCATCCGGCGTGCGCACGATAGAGACGCGCGGGTCTTTCGCCGCCCACTTCTCGATCTTCCCGAGCTGACGCAGGATCGAGCGGTTGTAGCCGCCGGTCAGGTGGGAAAGCACCGCAGGCGCGTAGGCGTTGGCGACGAGGATGCGCACGTCGGCCATCTCGAGGTCGGCGAGCCTCACCTCGTCCTTCCAGCCCATGAACAAGTGGGCGTGCAGATCGACGGACGAAGCGCGCGCGAAAGGCGGCAGCAGGAGCAGCGCCGCGAGTGCGATCCGGAGCATGGACCGGACTTTAGCTTTTTAGGATCGCGCTAGAGAGGCGAGCGTTCGAGCTTCCACGGATGGACCGGCCCGCGCGCCTTGAGCCGCGCCGAAGCCGTCTTGACGCTCTTCGGCGTCTCGACGCGGAGCTTCATGATGACCTTCTGCAGGTGGACGCGAATGCGGCGCCGGTCCTCGTCCTCGACGTTCTTCGCCTCTTCGGTCGGCTTGCCGAATCCGACCTTCTTCGCCTCGGAGCCGGCGATGCACGCGTCGCAGGCGAGATAAGAGTAGCCGGGCTGGATGAGCGCCGCCTCCTCCTGCGTGAGGCCGGACTTGAGGATCCAGTCGTGGACGGGGCCGTCCTTGATGTCCATGACGCGCACGTTCACGTTCGCCTTCGCGATGTCGTTGAAGAACCCGAGCGCCTTCGTCAGCCGCTCTTTCGCCTCGCGCGACTTCTTCATTCGCTCGTCGTCGCCGGGCATTCGAACGCTCATGCTCTGATACGACGTCGCGACCTGCTTCATGCCCATGAAGCGCTCGTAGCTCCACTCGTTTCCGGTCACGGACTTCGCGATCAGAAATCCGACTGCGCACAGCCGGCCGTGACGGTCCATGAAGTACGGGATTCGCTGATCCGGATGCCCGTGATTGTGGGGGAAGACGCCCTTCTCGGCGTATTCGTAGAGGTCGGCGATGCGCTTCTCGCGCTCCTGCGTCAGCGCCGCCGCGAGCTTCGAGTCGTCCAGCGTGTCGTCGACGGCGTGCACGCCCGCCGCCGCGAGCACGACGGCCGCGGCCAACATCAATCGAAGTCGCTTCATATTCGCTCCTGCCTTCTGTTGAGGAACCAGCCGAGCGCGGCGCCGGCGACCCACGAGCAGACGATGAGAATGGGAAAGAGATGCGAGTCGTTCTTGTCCCGGAAGCGCATCATCAACAGCCCGAGGGGCGAGGCGCCCACCATCACCAGGCCGAAGAGGCTGTTCGCCGCGGCGGGAACGCCGCGCGTCAAAACCCAGGTGAGGATGAAGAACGCGATTCCCATGAGCACCTGCAGATGCCAGGGAGTCCCGATCCAGAGAACGCCGAAGGCGAGGAAGGAAAGAACGGCGCCGCCCGCGAGAGCGGCGATCGCGCGTACGGCGGAAGGAGTGGATTCGTCGGCCATGGGAATTGGACCCGAGTTTCGGGTGAATTGTTCTATTTTTTCTTGGTCCGCAGCGCCTCTCGGCACTTTCGACAGGTCGCGGCTTCGGGATCGAGACTCGCGATGCCTTCCATCTGAGCGCGATGGGCGGCTTCTTTATCTCGCGGGTTGCACGCGACCATGCCGTTCTCATCGAGGGCGTGCAGGTCCCGCTTCGTTCGGCGGTCCCTCATTTTGTTGTTCGCCGTTCTGGCTGGATGTCTCGCGTCCAAGGAAGCGCGGCATGGATTTCCGCGATAGCAGTGGCCTCAGAGTCGTATAGGCTGCCGTTTAATTCCTGAGTCCAACTGGGTCCGCAGTAGTCGCAGTAATGATCGTCGAAGCGTTCCGACCACATGCTGAACATTCCGTCGGATCGGTCGATCAGGAAAGCGGCATGACGCTTCTCGGCGTCGATCCAACGCGCTATCGCGATGTGCCCATCCGCGAATTTGGGCCAGTCTTTCATCGAGTGGAATTATGGTGCGAAAACGAAGATATTTCCACTACGGCCAAGGATGCCGCGGGTAGCGGCGCTGCATTTCCTTCTTGATGGTGGGGTAGGCGTTCTTCCAGAAGGAGGAGAGGTCCGCCGTCTTCTGCACGGTGCGGAAGTTCGGCGCGAGCACATCGAAGATGACGGGCAGGCGGCCCTCGCAGAGAGACATCGTGCCGTTCATGCCGACGAAGTCGCCCAGGCGGGCGTCGAGCTCGGCGGGCTGGTTCTCGAAGTAGGTGAAGCGGCCGTTCTTGCCGGACGGGAGCTTCTTGCTCGTCGGGAGCTGGCGGTTCAGGAACGACGCGAGCGCGGGGCCCAAGTAGTCGTCGAGCTTCGGGAGCAGCTCGACGCGCTCGATGTCCTTGAGCGAGTTCTTGCCGGCGCAGACCTCCTCGTAGACGAGGCGCCAGTCGTCGGCGTCCATCTTCGGGAAGCCCATGTCGGGGTAGAGGCGGCGGGCGATCGCGACGCGCACCAGCCACTGCTTCGCCTTCTCGTCCATGCCGGGATGGCTGAGCTCGCCGGAGGCGAACTTCTCGGCCCAAAGGCCCGACGCGGTCTTCTTGTCGCCGCGCTCGGGCATCGCTTCCTTTCTTTCGAGCACGAGGCCGCGGAAGACGAGGCGCTCCTCGCTGACGACGCGGCCCTTCTTGTCGTCGAACTCGGCGACCTTCACGCGGTCGGTCTCGCCGGGGAACACGCGCTCGATGGCGCCCGTATCGAGAGGCAAATAGAGGGACGCGGTCACTTGGCGCGCCTTGCCGCCGCCCGCGCGCTCGCGCACTTCGAGCGCGAGGATCAAAGGCGGCGGATTCTTCTCGACGGGCAAGGTCACGCCGCGTCCGTCGGCGAGCCGGTAGTAGCTTCCCGCTCCGTCGCGGACGGCCAGGCGGTCGGTGAACGCCGACAGCCACAGATCCGCGAGGCTTCCCTCGCGGCGCGGCGTGTCGTCGGTGTCGCCGATGCGCTTGAGCTGGCGGAAGGCCTCGACCGCCTCGCGCGTCACCTCGTCGCGCGCGCCCGCGAGCAGCGCCGAGGACAGCTCCTGCAGGTCGGCGGCGCGGTTCGGCGCCTCGCCGGCCGTCTCGAAGACGGCGGCCATCGCGCAGGCGCGCTCGTAGGCGTCGGGGCCGAGGGCGCGGGCGTCGTCGAGCACCGCGGCCACCTTCGGCGGCGCGGGATAGCGCAGCAGGTCGCGGCCGCGCGCGGTCGCGCGGCCTTTCTCGTCGAGCGCGCCGAGGGAGGTCAGCGACTTCCCGGCCGCCTCCCACGCCTCGGCCGGCGGGGGCGTGAGCCACTCGACGGCCTCGGGCAGAGACGACGCCTGGAGGCGGAGAGAGCTCAATTCGAGGCGCGATATCTCGGGCTTGAGCGACGGCGACATGCCCGCCTCATCCGCTTTCGACCAGAGGCGGACGCAGCGTCCGGGCGCCGTGCGGCCCGCGCGGCCGGCGCGCTGGTCGGCGTTGGCGCGGGAGATGCGCGAGAGATAGAGCGTGTTGATGCCGCGCGCCGCGTCGTGCGCGGCGACGCGATGGAGGCCGGAGTCGATCACGGCGGTGACGCCGGGAATCGTGAGGCCGGTCTCGGCGACGTTGGTGGCGATGATCACCCGGCGCTTCTGGCCGGGGTCCATGACGCGCTGCTGCTCGTCGAGCTCCATGCTGCCGTGGAGTGAGAGCACCTCGAGGTCCTGCTCGCGCGCGTACGTGGCGAGCGCGCCCGCGGTTCGTCTGATCTCGGCGGCGCCGGGCATGAAGATCAGCACGGAGCCGTCGAGCCCCTGCTTCGCGAGGTCCTTGAGCGCGGCGAGCGCGGCGTCCTCGATGCGCTCGCGCGAGCCCGTCGGGCGGTGCTGGATGTCGACGGGATGGATCCGTCCGGGGACGTCCACCTTCGCGGCGTTCGGCAGGAGCCTCGCGAGCGCGCCGGCGTCGAGCGTGGCCGACATCGCCGCGAATTTCAGATCGTGCCGCGTTTTCCGGAGGGACTTGAGCCACGCGAGCGCGAGATCGGCGTCGAGCGCGCGCTCGTGGAACTCGTCGAGCAGCACGGCGCCGACGCCGGGCAAGGCCGGGTCCTTCATCATCTGCGCGACGAAGACGCCGTAGGTCTGGAAGACGGCCTCGGTCGTCGGGCCCGCCTTGGAGTCGAAGCGGACCTGATAGCCGACGCGGCCGCCGAGGGGCGTCTTCTCCTCGGAGGCGACGCGCGCGGCGAGGCTTCTCGCCGAGAGACGGCGCGGCTCGAGGATCAGGATGCGGCCCTTCGTCTTGCCGAGCAGGAAGCGGGGCGTTTGCGTCGACTTGCCGCTTCCGGTCGGGGCGGTCAAGATGAGCTCGCCCGCGCGCGCGAGCTCGGAGGCGATCTTGTCCTTGAACGGCGCGATCGGCAGCGCGCTCACGCGCGCGCGACGACGGTGAGCGTCGTGCCCGCGCCCGGCGTCTCGAGGCGGTGGACGAAGGCGAGCACGCCGAAGATCGGGAAGAGGATCACGTTGAAGGCCTCGTGATAGAACGCGACGAGGCGGCGGCGGAAGCCGCGCGCGGGATCGGGCGCGTCCGCCGGACCGGAGGACGGGGAAAGGGCGGCCATCGGGACGTCGGCTTTTCCGGCGCCGTAGCGGATGGTCTTGTAGGTGCGCAGCAGCCAGCGCGCGCTTCTGTCGGCGAAGACGCGCGAGAACTCCCAGGCGGGCAAGGTTCCCGTGTCGAGCGCCTCGATCGTCCAGCCCTCGCGCTCGAGGAAGCTCTTCATCGCGTCGGGCGTCCAGCGCGTGAGATGATGCGGCGGGTAATCCCAGGAGTCGCGGCCGAAGGGGCCGGGGCGAAGGGCGTTCGGCGTCGAGAGGCCGATGCGGCCGCCGGGCTTGAGGACTTTCCGCGCGAGCTTGAGGATGCCGCGCGGGTCGTCGAGATGCTCGAGCACGTCGAACATCGTGAGAGCATCGAACTTCCCGGCGTTCTCGGCCGCGAACTTCTCGTCGAGGATGCCTTCCTTGACGGGCAGGCCCTCGCGGTGGGCGGCGACGATCATGCGGCGGTCGAGCTCGAGGCCCTCGGCCTCAACGCCGTACTCGCGCGCGACCTTGAGGAAGCCGCCGGCGGCGGTGCCGACGTCGAGCACGCGCGCGCCCTTCTCGAGACGGCTGAGGACGAAGTGGAAGCGCGCGGGAGACGGGCCGCCGGTGCCCTCTTCATAGCCCGCGGCGTCGTTGTACTTCTCGTACCACGGGCCGCCGGGAAAGCGGAAGGGATCGGCGTGCTCGACGCCGCACTTCGTGCACCGGTTGATCGTGTACTCGCGCGGCTCGACGGGGTCGCGCCACGGCTCGACGAACGTCGAGGACCCGCCGCACAGCGGACAGGCCGGCGCGCTCACTTCGCGTAGCCCTCGGGGTTGTCCTTCTGCCAGCGCCAGTGGTCGGCGACCATCGCGTCGAGGTCGCGCGTCGTCTTCCAGCCGAGCTTCTTTTCGGCGAGAGAGGCGTCGGCCCAGATCGCGGCGGAGTCGCCGGCGCGGCGCGGCATCATCTTGTGCGGGATCGGCTTGCCGACGGCCTTCGCGGCGGCGGCGATGACCTCGAGCACGGAGTAGCCGCGCCCGGCGCCCAGGTTCACGGCCTGCGCGCCCTTGAACTCGTCCAGCTTCTCGATCGCGGCGACGTGGCCGAGGACGAGGTCGACGACGTGGATGTAGTCGCGCACGCCGGTGCCGTCGTGCGTCGGGTAGTCGGAGCCCCAGACGTTGACGAACTCGCGGCGGCCGACGGCGGTCTGCATGACGTACGGCATGAGATTGTTCGGGATGCCCCGCGGGTCCTCGCCGATCTTGCCGCTCTCGTGCGCGCCGACCGGGTTGAAGTAGCGCAGCAGCGCGATCTTCCAGGATTTGTCCTCGGCGGCGAGCTCGTAGCACATGTCTTCCACGTCGAGCTTCGTCTGGCCGTAGGGGTTCACGGCGGAACGGGGGTGGCGCTCGCCGACGGGGTTCTTCTCGACCGCGCCGTACACCGTGCACGAGGAGGAGAACACGAGCCGGCGCACGCCCGCGTCGGTCATCGCCTCGAGCAGGTTCGCCGAGCCGCCGACGTTGTTGTCGTGGTAGAGGTCGGGCTTCTCGACGGACTCACCGACGGCCTTGAGCGCGGCGAAGTGCATCACCGCGTCGAACTTTCCTTCCGAGAAGGTCTTGTCGAGCAAGGCGCGGTCGCGGATGTCGCCGACGATGAGCGGCGCGGGCTTGCCCGCGAGCCCGGAGACGCGCTTAAGGGACTCGGCGGAGCTGTTGCCGAGGTTGTCGAGGCTGACGGCCGTATGGCCCGCCTTGAGCAGCTCGAGGACGGCGTGGCTGCCGATGTAGCCGGCGCCGCCGGTGACGAGGACCTTCACTAGAAGGGCGCCATCGCCGACTGGAGATGGTAGTAGGGCGGCCGCGCGCGGTAGCGCGAGATGCACTCCTTCATGATCTCCTCGATGAAGTCGGCGTATTTCTGGCCGATCACCTCGGCGCACGCGGGCACGCAGTCGCCGTCGTTGATCGACGGGTTCGGGTTGATCTCGAGGATGTACGGGTTGCCCGACTTGTCGATGCGGACCTCGATGCGCGCGTAGTCGTGGCAGTCGAAGATGCGGTAGGCGTCGAGGCAGATCTCCGAGATCAGCGCGGAGAGCTTCTGCGAATACTTCGCGGGACGCTCGACCTTGATCTTGGAGTAGACCGAGTTGTCCTCCCACTTCGCCTGGAACGGGTAGATGCCCCACGTGCCCTTCGGAAGCTCGTCGAAGATCGAGCGGGAGAGCGGAAGGACCTTCACGCGCTCCTCGTTGCCCATGATCGAGACGTCCACCTCGTCGCCCTCGATGAACTCCTCGATGAGGACGGGGCGGTTGTACTTGTCGAGCAGCATCGCGACCTGGTCTTTGAGCGCCTTGAGGCTCGTGACGACCGAGGAGTTGGAGATGCCGATCGAGTTGTCCATGTTCGCGAGCTTGACCATGAGCGGGTAGCGCAGGTCCTCGCGGATGGGCTCGTTCTTCTCGAAGACGTAGTCGAACTTCGGCGTCGGCAGGCCGTGCTGCTCGAGGATCTTCTTGACCTTGATCTTGTCGATGCAGAGGGCGAGCGTCAGCGGGTTGCTGCCCGTGTACGGGATGCCGAGGCAGTCGAGGATCGCGGCGGCGTGCGGCTCGAGCAGCGAGGAGTTGTTGATGCGCTCGCAGACGTTGAAGATCATGTCGACGTTCGCGTTGGCGATCTTCTCGAACGGCAGCGGCGTCTCGTTCATGTCGAAGAACGTGACCTTGTGGCCCTTCGACTCGACGGCCTTCTTGATGTTGCGGCCGACGGACGTGAGATCGGCGTGGACGGCGCTCTCCTCGCCGCCCTCGGCGTCGAAGATGTTGCACAGGATGCCGACGTGCAGGCTCTTCTTGTCGAAGCCCGAGCCGCGGACCTTCTCGATGCGCGCGGACTGCAGGATGCGGCGGCGCGAGACCTGCGCGGCGCCGAAGCGGTTCTTGCGGCGCGTCTTGCCGAGCGACGACGTCGAGTCGAAGCGGGCGATGTTGATCGAGACCTGGTGGAGCGCCTCGTCGAGGTTTTCCTCGGCCTCGGAGTAGGTGTCGCCGCGGCCGACGACCCAGCCGAGCGTCTCGAAGCCTTCCGGCGGGACGAGCACGGCGTCGCCGGGCTCCTTCTGCACGGCGATCTCGTGGACCTTCGCGGGGTCGATCCTGGCCTGCGGCAGCTTCACGCCGGTGACGACGCCGGAGTACTCGGGCATCAGGTACTTTCCGACGAGGTGGCAGCGCGGCTCCTTGAGGCGCTTGGGGTGGATGTTCTGGCCGACGGCGATGCGCGAGGCCTCCTCGATGAGGTCCACTTCCCAGACGGTCTTGATCCAGTCGTAGAGGTAGTCGCCGCCCATGCGCGCGTTGAGCTCGACGAGCTTGGGGCCGCCCGGCGTGATCTTCGCCTCGAGGTGCAGCGCGCCGCTCGTCAGGCCGAGAGTCTTCACGACGTCCTTGGCCATCTTGAGGACGTCGGAGAGGTCCTTGTCCTCGTGGCGCGAGGGCATCGCGTCGCCGGTCTCGACGAAGAACGGCTCCTTCGTCGGGAAGTTGTCGTTGAACGCGTGGAACTTCACCTCGCCGTTCTGCACGAGCAGGTCGAGGTCGATCTCCGCGCCGTCCATGTACTCCTCGGCCAGGATGTCGGTTCCGTATTTGTAGATCGGGTCGAACGCGGGCGTCATGTTCGTCTTGATGTAGTCGAGCGCCTTCTTCGCCTCGTCGAGGCTCTCGAGCTTGACGACGAACTGCGACTTCACGCCCCACGCGGGCTTGAGCACGAGCGGAAAGCCGATGCGCGCGGCGGCCTTCTCGAGGTCGGAGTGGCCCTTGATGAGCGCCCACGCGCGCAACAAGTACCTGACGCGCCAGACGCTCGAGAACGCGAAGCTCTCGAA
>CAYVFO010000105.1:0-9754 GCA_964450975.1 uncultured Elusimicrobia bacterium
AGCCGGCCTTCTGCGCGATGATCGAGTTGACGCCGTCGCAGGCGATGACGACGTTCGCGGTGAGCTCGTCGCCCTCGGCGGTCTTGATGCCGATGACCTTGCCGGAGGCGTCCTTGAGCACGTCGCTGACCATCATGCCGCAGTACACTTCGGCGCCCGCGGCCTCGGCCTGCTTGGCGAACCACTGGTCGAAGTGGACGCGGATGATCGAGTAGCAGTTCGAGATGCCCTCGAGGAACTTCTGGGACTTGTAGCCGACCGTCACGTAGCTGTCCTCGGTCGTGATGCAGGTCTTCTGCTCGACGATCGGGCGCTCGACGGGGGCGTCGGCGGCCTTCCAGAACTCGGGGACGAGCTCGTGCAGCATTTTCGAGTACAGGACGGCGCCCTGGACGTTCTTGGCGCCGGGGTACTCGCCGCGCTCGAGGACGACGACCTTGAGGCCGGCGCGCGCCATCGTGATGGCGGCGGCGAGGCCCGCGGGGCCCGCGCCTACGACGATCGCGTCGAAGCCGGGTTCCTCGGCCACGTCAGCCGGCCACCTTCGCGGCGGCGTCCTGCACGGTCTTGAGGAGCTCCTCGGTCTTGAAGGGCTTCGTCATGAAGCCGACGACCTGAGGGAACTTCTGGAAGAGGGTCTTGGAGGGCTCGAGCGCCGTGAGCACGACGATCGGGAGGTCCTTCGTGGTGGGCTCCGCCGCGATCTTGAGCTGCAACGAGTAGCCGTCGATGCCCGGGAGCATGACGTCGAGGACGAGGACATCGGGCTTCACCTTGGCGATCTCGTCCCAGGCGTGGCGCCCGTTGTCGCAGGTGTGGACCTCGAAGCCGCCGTGCTCGAGAGTGTACTTGACGAGGCTGAGCATTTCCGGCTCGTCGTCGATCACGAGGACTTTCTTGGCCATGGGCGCTAAAGTATCAATTCCCCTCGGAGGGCGTCAACGCCTACCCGGCGCGGAAGAGCTCGATCGGCGGCGTCCCGCCGGCCGCCTTGAGGCGGTCGAAGAGGCGCGGCACGCCGCCCGGCGCGAGCGTTCCCGCCAGGCCCTGCGGCGTCTTGCGCACTTCCATGGAGAACGTCTTCGTCATCGTGATCGTGTCCAACTCCATGCCGGTGAGCTCGGCGACCTCGATGACGCGGCGCGTGCCGTCGGCGAGCCGGGACATGAAGACGATGAAGTCGACGGCGGTCGCGATGTTGGAGCGCACGGCCTTGAGCGGCATGTCGACGCCGGCCTGGAGCACGAGCGTCTCCAGGCGCTGCAGCGCCTCGCGCGCGGAGCTCGCGTGGAGCGTGCTCAGCATGCCGTCCATGCCGACGTTCATCGCCTGGAGCATGTCGGCGGCCTCGGGGCCGCGGGTCTCGCCGACGATCACGCGGTCCGGACGCATGCGCAAGGTGTTGACCACCAATTCGCGCAAAGTCGCGCCCGCGCTCGTCGCGTCGCGCTGGCGCGTGCGCAGGTAGAGGACGTGGCGCTGCGGCAAGGTCAGCTCGGGGGTGTCCTCGAGCACGACGATGCGCTCCTTCTCCCCCGCGAACGCGGCGAGCGCCGACATCAAGGTCGTCTTGCCGGAGCTCGCGCCGCCGACGACGAGCACGTTCTGCTTCTGCTCGACGAGGAATCGGAGGAACGCGGCGCAGTTCGGCGTCAAAGTGCCGGCCGCGACGATCTCCTCGAGCGTCGGGCGCCGCGAGGGGCGCTTGCGGATCGTGACCGTGAGGCCCGCGGCGAGCGGCGGCGCGATCACGTGCACGCGCGAGCCGTCGATCGCGGAGAGGTCGGCGTAGGGGCGGGCGGGGCCGAAGGCCTCGGGAGAGCCGACGACGCCGTTGACGAACTCGGCGACGTCCTGCTGGGTCGGCGCGGCGAGCAGGCGCTCGACGCCGTTCTCCGCGGTCTCCGCGTAGGCCGAGCCGTCGGGATTGATCATCAGCTCGACGACTTTCGGATCCTTGAACGCGCCGATCAGCTTTTCGATGTCCGCCATGCGCCGGATTGTACATATAATAGGAGTCATGAGAATGCTCGCCCTCCTCCTGCTGGCTCCCCTCCAGGCCTTCGCCGCCCCCGACGCGGTTTTCGACGGAGCCCGGGCCTTCTCGGCCGTCGCCGCGCCCGTTCGCGCCGGCGTTCCCAAAGCCGCCGGTCCCTCCCTAACGACGCTCGGAAGGGACACTTCCTCGCCTTATGGCTCGGTCGTCGCCCTTCAGGAAAAGCCCGCGCCGCGGATCGTCGAAGCATCGCCTTCCGCCGGCAAGCTCACGAGCGGCTTCCTCGGCCTGTACCCCGAGGCGGAGTTCGACCTCGGAACCGGCCGCTGCGTGATGTGCCGCGCCCCGGAAGAGGGCAAGTGGTACTTCCTGGACGACGTCATCGCGACGCCGAAGTCCGGCCCCGCGGGGCTCGTCTGGATCGGCTCGAAGGAGATGCACGACGGCGTGCGCCTCAACGGCGACGGCACCGCGACGCTCAAGGACGGCACGAAAGTCGCGTTCGGCCTCGTCGAGAAGATCGCGACGAACCGCTCCTACTGGGACGCGTCGAGCTTCGCGTACATGGCCGGCCGCACGATCCGCGTGCGCGGGGAGCTCGTCGTGAAGGACGGCGTGAAGACTTTGGTCGCGCGCACCGTCTGGCCCGAGGACTGGCGCATCGACGCGGCGAGCGTCGAGACGGGCGACGCCGTCACGGCGTCCGACATCGACGCGCTCGTCGCCGCCGACAAGGGCGGCGCCCAGAAGCCGTTCATGGCCCGCCTGCTCTGGGAGAAGCCGGGCGCGGGCCGCGCGTGGGAAGGCAAGGCCGTCATGGGCCTCATGCTCAACGGCGCGCAGGGCGACGACCACGAGGCGCTCGCCGGCCACTCGAGCCTGTTCACCGGCCGCTTCGGCCCCGGCGGCTCCATGGCCGACTGGATGTTCGACAACTTCTACGACATGAACACGGCCAGCGAGAAGGGCATCGTCGCCTCGATGGTCCCGATGGACAAGTACATGGCCGACCTCAACAGCGGCCAGTCATGGTACCGCCCGACGTACGTCTTCGTGATGGTGATGAAGGACGCGCGCGTGCCGCTCAAGCTGCAGGAGCGCTTCAAGGCGCAGTACGCCGACTACTACGCGCAGAAGCTCAAGTACGACAACACGAGCATGAACTGCACCGCGCTGATCTCCGATCCCGTGCGTTCCGAGGGCTGGAACTTCCCCGAGACGGGGAAGACGCCCAAGCCGCTCGCGAAGCTGATCTCGAAGGCCGTCGGCCTGGCCGCGAAGGATCCCGCGGTCGGCGAGAACATCTACCAGCGCCTGCGCGAGGAGCCGACGCGCTCCTTCCCGCGCGCGGGCTTCAACGCGGCGGCGGGCGACGCGCTCTCTTTGGCCGGCGCGTTCGGCGCCGAGCCGCTCGGCCGCGAGCTGTCGCCGCTCGAGACGCAGATCCGCGAGGACGTGGAAGCGATCCTGTTCCTGCGCCTGCCGCAGCTCCCGTCGAGCCGCGACTACGGCCGCGACCCCGCGGGCGGCGTCATGGACTACTTCCTGCGCGTGCCGCGGAACCGCGACGAATGGCGCACCCACCCGTCGGTGCCGCGGCCCTTCCCCCCGCCCGGCGCGCCTACAAAATAGCCGGGTCGACCAAGGACCGGAACGCGCCCGCCAGCTCCGACGCGGACTGGAAGCGGCGCGCGGCGTCCGGATCGAGGGCGCGCGCGAAGAACGTGTCGATCCCCGCGGGCAGCCCTTTGGCGAGCTCCGACGCGGGGATGTAGCGTCCCAGCGCGCGGTCGGTGTCGCGCGGGAACGCCGGGCGGCCGGTGAGCCGGCGGTACAGCGCCTCGCCGAGCTCGCGCGAGTCCGGAGACCGCCGCGCGGCCGCCGCGACGGCGGACATCGCCGCGCGAGGCGAGAGCTTGCCCGAGCCGGGAAGAAGCGGCGCCGGCCCCTCGGAGCCGGACTCGGCGGCGAGCTCTTCGGGCGCGCGGTTCGCGCGACCCCAGACCCAGCCGATGAGCGCCGAGACGACGAGAATGACGAGGATCGGGCCGAGCTGGGCGCCCGCGTGACGCGCCGGCGGCGGCGAGAGGCGCTCCTCGGCCGCGTAGGCGGCGGAGTCGAGCGAGGCGTCGAGCTCGGCGGCGCGGCGATAGTCGGCGAGCGTCTCGGACGCGGGCCGGCCGAGGCCTTCCTTCGCGGCGGCCAGGCGCAGGCGCGCGGGACCGCTTCCGGGCGAGAGCTTGACCGCGCGCTCGGCGTCGGCCAGCGCCGCGTTGAAGTCGCCGAGGCCCGCGCGCGCCTCGGAGCGCAGCGCGAGGCGCGCGGTGTTCTCGCCGAGGGCGAGAGCGCGCGAGGCGGCCTTGAGCGCGGCGCCGTAGTCGAGCGCGGCGAGCGCCGCGCGCGCCTCCATCTCGTGGCCGCGCGGATCCCTCGGCGCGGCCGACGCGGCCTCGGCGGCTTTGGCGCGCGCGCCCGCGACGTCGCCCGCGCTCAGGCGGACCGCGGAGTCGCGCAGCGCGTCCTCGACGCCGGCGTACGCGGGCGCGGCGAGGATCAGGAGCGCCAGCGCGAGGCTCTTCTGGAGAATGAAGACGTCGAGCGTCTTGCCGAACTTCTCGCCGACCGCGCGCAGGCGTCCGGCCTCGAAGAAGCCGCGCTTGGCGTGGAGCTTGAGGCTCACCGCGTTGTCCTCGGTGATGCGCGCGAGGATCTGCTTGATGCCGGCCTTCTTGGCCGCAGTCAGCACGCCGTCGAGCAGCGCGCCGCCCAGGCCCTTGCCGCGCGCCTTCTCGTCGATGTAGACGGAGACCTCGGCGGTCGCGGCGTAGGCGCAGCGGTCGGAGTAGGCGGAGACGGACGCCCAGCCGAGCACGGCGCCGCTTTCATCGGCGACGACGACCGGATGGGACGCCCCGTGCTTGGCGAACCACTCCTTCTGCTGCGCGAGCGTCTTGGGCTCGGTGTCGAAGGTGCCCGTGCTCCGGAGCACGGCCTGGTTGTAAATCTCGGTGATGGCGGGGAGATCGCGCTCCGCCGCCGCGCGGATCGCGGCCATGCCCGGATTCTATGAAAAGCGGGGCTACTTCTTCTCGGGCTGAGGCTCGACTTTCTCGGGAATCCTGGTGGCCTTGATGGTCGCCCCGGCCCCGGTCGTGTTCGTCCGTCCCGTGCGCGCGAACACCGTGCCGGCTCCCGGGATGACGTACATCAGCGGATTGAGCATGGCGTCGGTCAGGCCCCACGCATAGTCGCCGATTCCCAAAGTCTGGCGGACGACGGGAACGCCGTTGACGCTATTGCCGGCTTGGCCGAGGATGCTCGAGCCTTCGATGGACCGCCTCGCGAAGAAGAGCTCGTTTCGATCCTCGTCGGTGATCGCGGCATCCATCGCCGTATTATAGGCGTCGGGAGCTCGTTTCTCTGTGATCCCCTGCTTCTGCAGGGCCTCGCGGCGTCGCGAGAGAACGATCGCGTCGACCTGGGCGCGTCCGGACTCGGAGAGGCCGCCGGCGCCGGTCACCAGGCGGCGCTGGCCGCGCTCGTCAACTTCGACGACCTCGTGCACCTCCTCGTCCGTCTTCCAAAGCGAGTTCCAGCCGGAGGCCTCGACGCGGCGCGTCTGCAAGACGATCGTCACTTTGCCCGGAGTCGGAACGTCTCCGGTCCTGCGCGTGAAGCCCTGAGGAAGCTGAGAGTTGATCTTCGCGTTGGGATCGACCGTGCTCGACGTGCGGAGCTGGCCTTCCTCGTTCTGGTCCGCGTCGCCCGAATCGTTGCCGGGCTGACCGCCGCCCTCGCCTTCCGGCGCGCGGTCGCCGCCCTCGAACTCGACGCCCTTCGGGGCGCCGTCCGTGATCTTCTTGGCGCGGTTGACGGCGCGGACTCCTTCCGGAACGATATGGAAATTCCGATTGAGGCTCTCGTCCGCCGCGACCATGTCGGCGGTGGTCTCGTCCTGGACCGTCCTGTCCTCGAGCAGCTTCGTCGCGTGACCCGCCGCGTCCCAGAAGAAGGCGCCGACCCCGGCGACGTCGGAGGCGCGCTTGGCCCGCCAAGGCCTCAGCAGCTCGGCGAGACGGCGTCCGGCCTTCGGGGAGGCCGTGACGGAGGCGAGCGCCAGAGCCTGGCTCGGGTTCTTTTCCGCCCAGGTCTTCGCGGCGGCCTTGAGGCCCGCGGCGTCGAGAGATTCGGCCGCGTACAGGCGCTTGCCGTCTTCCTCGGCGAGCAGGAGCTTGGCGGCGCGATCGGCGTCGGTGGGCGGGGCTTTGGCCTCCGCGGCGAAGGACGGGGCGGCGAGGCAGGCCAGGACGGCCAGGAGCGGGAGCTTCATGGGGGGTTCTCCTTGCGTCTTCCAAAGGTTAGCCCCCGACCCTTGATTTGTCAATGGGCATAAAGGCATCCTGAGGGTCGTGCGCCGCAAGGAATTCGCCGCGAAAGTCTGGTCGAAGCTCGTCGCCTTCGAGGCGGAGCACGGCCTCCTGCGCCCGGGGACGGGCGTGCTCGCCGCGGTCTCCGGCGGCCCCGATTCGGTCTGCCTGGCGCACTGGCTGAGCGTCCAGGCGCGAAGGAAGAGCCTCCGCGTCGAGCTCCTGCACGTCCACCACGGCCTGCGCGGCCGCGCGGCGGACGGCGACGCCCGCTCCGTGGAGGCGCTCGGCCGCAAGCTCGGCGTTCCCGTCACGGTCGTCCGCGCTCCGGTGCGCGCGTCCGCGAAGGCGCGCGGGCTCGGGCTCGAGGAGGCCGGGCGCAAAGCGCGCTACGCCGCGCTCGCCGCCCGCGCGAGGAGCGGCCGCTTCGCCGCGGTCGCGACGGGCCACCAGCTCGACGACCAGGCCGAGACCGTTCTCCTCCACCTGCTGCGCGGAACGAGCCTCGAGGGCCTCGGCGGCATCGCTCCGCGCCGACCTCTCGCCCCGAAGATCGCGCTGATCCGGCCGCTGCTGCCGCTGACGCGCGCGGAGGTCCTCGCCTACTGCGAAGTCCACGGCCTCGAGTGGCGCGAGGACGCGAGCAACCGCTCGCCCGAGTTCACGCGCAACTGGGTGCGCGCGAAGGTCCTCCCCCTCCTCGAGAAGAAGGCGCCGGGAGCGAAGGCGCGGATTTCGGCGATCGCCGCGAAGGTCCGAGCCGCGACGGGCAGGCTGTAAGCTCCGCTTCCTTCCGGGCGTATTCTCCCCATGAGCAAACTGGGGGATTTCTTCGAGCCGTTGGGACGCCGCCGCCGGCGCGGCCGCGCGCGCCGCTGCCCTGTGTGCCGCGCGAAGGTCAGGGCTTCGCGGAGACGATCCGCAGGGTCTTGAGGACCGGCGGGTCGAGCGGGCGGTCCGCGCCGTCGGTCGTCGTGCGCGGGACGGAGGAGATCGCCTTGGCGACGTCGAGGCCCTCGATCACCGTTCCGAAGCGCGTGTGCAGGCCGTCGAGGTCCGGCGCCTTGCCGAGCGTGATGAAGAACTGCGTCTGAGACGTGCCCGGGCCCCAGCTCGCCATGCCGAGCCGGCCGGGCTCGTCGAACTTGGACGCGCCGAGTTCGTCGGGAACGGGAAGCTTCGGGTCGCCCTTGCCGGTCCCCGTCGCGTCGCCGGTCTGGATGAGGAAGCCCGGGTGCACGCGGTGGAAGATCAGGCCGTCGAAGTACGGCTTCTCGCGGGCCGCGAGCGCCGTCAGGTGGGCGACGGTCTTGGGCGCCGCCTTCGCGTCGAGAACCGCGACGATGCGGCCCTTCGACGTCTCGAGGACCATGTACGGCCCTTCCTTCGCGCCGCAGGCCGCCGCGAGCAGCGCGGCCGCGAGGAGAAGACGCCTCATTTCGCCGCCTTGAGGAGCGCCTCGGGGTAGCCGATGGCCGCGACCTTGAGGACGCCCACGTTCTTCTTCGCGTGCGGCGCGAGCAGGCCGCGCTTGGCGAGGCCGAAGGTCACCGTGACGTCGGCCGTGACGAAGACGCCGCTGTGGTGGCCGGTGTCGGGATGGACCCCCGACGGGAGGTCGACCGCGAGCACGGGCTTCTTGGCGCGCGTCAGCTCCTGGATCATGTGGTGGATCGCGCCGGCGGGCTTGCCGTTGGCGCCGGTGCCGAGGAGAGCGTCGATCGCGAGGTGCGCTCCCGCGAGCGCCTGCGCCAGGCCCGCGCCGGAGCCGGCCGTCGAGACGCGGACGCCGGCGGCCTTCGCCTTCTCGAGGTTCTCGGCGACGAGCGGCGGGTACGCGCCGGAGGCGTCGGCCTTCGCGGGGCAGAGGAAGACGGAGACGTTCGCGCCGCCCTCCTTGAGCAGCCGCGCGGCGACGAGCCCGTCGCCGCCGTTGGCGCCGCGGCCGCAGCAGACGACGATCGTCGACTGGGAGACCTTGAGCGCCTTCGTCGCGAGCAGGGCCTCGGCCTCGGCGGCCACGGCCTTGCCCGCGTTCTCCATGAGATCGAGCGCCTTGATCCCGTACTTGGAGGTCGCGGCCGCGTCGAGCGCGCGCATCGCGGCGGCGCCGACGACGGGCAGCCCCTCCCAGACGTCCGGGATCGGCTCCTTCACTTGAAGCCGCCGCCGAGGAGGGCGAGCACGGCGCCCACGGCGAGCAGGAACGCGGCGAGCAGGATGAACACGACGAGCGCGAGATAGGGCACGCCGAGGGTCAGCCACGCGCGCCCGCCGCCGACGCCGTACTCGTCGCGGATGCCGCGCGCCTTGTAGGACAGCGACCACAGGCCGACGAGGAAGAACACGGCGCGAAGGCTCCACGACGGCTTCTCGAAGGCGGCCTGGCAGAGCAGGACGAGCGGAGCGGCCGAGACCCAGGCGAGCTCGGAGAGGCCCATGTGGACGAACAGCGCCTTCGCGTCGCCCTTCGCGCCGCCGAGGTCGAGGACGAGGTGGAGCACGGCCGTCGAGACGAAGGTGATGCCGCACTGCCAGAGCAGAGCGAACGCGAACGCCGGCCAGCCGAACGGCAGGGCGGAGCGGCCCGCGAGCGCTTGCGCGACGTAGAGGCTCGCCGCGCCGAGAAGGACGCCGAGCAGGCCGAGCGCCGCGGGGCGGCGCTGGCGGATCAGGGCCGACGCGTGGGCGCGGTCCTCGAAGTAGTCGTAGACGAGCTCGACTCCGCTCACTGCCAGCCTCCGGACCAGGCGTAGAGCAGGCCGAACGGCTTCGGCGGCGCGGAGTTCAGCGTGACGCCCGACGGCCCCATGCCGAGCACGAGGCGCGTGCGCGTCTCGAGCAGCTCGAAGATGCCCTCGAGCTTCTCGGCGTCGCGGCGGATGCGCGGCTTCTCGTCCTTGATGCCGCCGAGCTGGCCGGCGAGCTTCGCGGCGTCGACGGAGTCGCCGAGCTGGTCCACCAGCTTCAGCTCGAGCGCCTGCCGGCCCGAATAGATGCGGCCGTCGGCGAGCGGCTTGACCTCGTCGACGGTCATCTTGCGGCCGTCGGCGACGGCCTGCACGAACTGTCCGTACGCGTCGTCGATGAGATCCTGGAGAATCTTGCGCTCCTCGGCGGTCATGGGCCGCGCGGGCGAGCCGATGTCCTTGTGCTTGCCGCTCTTGATCGGGTCGGCCTTGTAGCCGATCTTCTGGAACAGTCCCTCGAGGTTCGATACGGAGAAGATCACGCCGATCGAGCCCGTGAGCGTGCCCGGGTGCGCGACGATCTTGTCGCACGCCGCGCCGAGGTAGTAGCCGCCGGAGGCCGAGACGTCGCCGAACAGGGCGACAAACGGGATCTTCTTCTCCTTCTTGACGCGGAGGATGCGCGTGTAGATCTCCTGCAC
>CAYVFO010000106.1:0-9650 GCA_964450975.1 uncultured Elusimicrobia bacterium
GGCGATCAACGTCCTCAAGCGCGAGCAGCCCGCCCCGCCGCCCGCGCCCGCGCCTCGCGTCGCCGCCGGCGAGAAGATCACGATCGAGCTCGAGGTGAAGTTCGACACCGCCAAGGACGTGGTCAAGCCCGAGTACGACGGCCAGCTCCAGAAGGTCGCCGACTTCCTCAAGGCGCACCCCGAGACGCGCGCCGAGATCGAGGGCCACACCGACTCGCACGGCGACGCCTCCTACAACAAGAGCCTCTCGCAGCGCCGCGCGTCCGCGGTGCGCCAGGCGCTCATCGACCGCTTCGGCGCGGACTCCGCGCGCCTGACGGCGAACGGCTACGGCCTCGAGAAGCCCCGCGCCTCCAACGACACGGCCGAGGGCCGCGCGTCCAACCGCCGCGTCGTCGCGACCTTCACGGGCCAGTAAAAGTTTCGTAAGCTGTCGGCCCCATGGCCCGCACGATCCTGGTCGTAGACGACGACGTCACGCTCGTCGCCCCGCTCAAGGACGGGCTCGAGTCCGCGGGCTACAAGGTCGCCGTCGCCTTCGACGCCGCGCAGGGCCTGCTCCTCGCGCACGAGGCCAAGCCCGACCTCATCATCCTCGACTTCTACATGCCCGGGGGCGACGGCGGCGGCGCCTACGACCGCCTGCGCGCCTCGCCCGCGACCTCATCGGTCCCCGTCATCTTCTCGACGGGCCTGACGCTCGAGGAGCTCAAGGGCAAGGTCAAGCCGGGCCCGAAGACCTTCTTCCTGCGCAAGCCGGTCGGCTTCGCGGGAATCCTCTCGGTCGTCAACCAGGTGCTCGGCGAGGACCGTCAGGCGATCCAGAGCGTCACTTTGCCCGCGAACACGGGCACGCAGGCGCCCAGGACCGAGACGCAGACGCCTTCGGCGCCACCGGCCGTTCCGGCCGCCGCGGAGAGGAAAGCCAAGTTCCACGAGTACCAGGTGCGCGTGACGTACGCCGACACCGACAAGGCCGGCATCATCTACTACGCGAACTATCTCAAGTATCTCGAGCTCGGCCGCACGGAGCTCATGCGCTCGCTCGGCGTGCGCTACCGCGACCTCGAGATACAGCGCAAGATGTTCCTGCCCGCGGTGAAGGCGGAGTGCGAGTACCTCGCCCCGTCGCGCTACGACGACCTCCTCACGATCCGCACGTGGATCTCCGAGCTCGGCCGCGCCTCGATCGCCTTCGAGTGCGAGGTCGTCGACAAGGAGCTCGGGGGGAAGGTCGTCGCGCGGGTGCGCTCGCGCCACGCGATCGTCAACGACCTCTACCGCCCGACGCGCGTCCCGCCCGACCTGCGCGTCCTCCTTGCGCCCTACGTCCAAAGCTGACGCGCCTTTCATGGTTTTTTCGGCCGCCCTTGACATCGAACAGATGTTCGATTATACTGGGGGCATGACGCCACCTCCCGTCGACCAAGACCTCCGCGACCTCCTCGACAGCCGCAGGCCCGAGCCCGGACGCTACGTCGTCTCGGGCCCGGGAGACGTGACCGGACGGTTCCTCACCGCGCTGTGCCCCGCGCTGCTGCGCGGCAACACGGCGATGTGGCTCGACGCGGGCAACTCGTTCAACGCGTACGGCGCCGGGTACGCCTCGCGCGTCCTCGGCGCGGACGCGCGCGCGGCGCTCAAGCGCATCGTCCTCGCGCGCCCGTTCAATCTCTTCCAGCTCGAGACGATGGTCAAGGTCAAGGCGCCGTTGAGCTGGCGGGGGGAGCCGATCGTCATCTCCGACCCGATGCCGCTGTTCTACGACCTCGACGTGCCCGCCTCGGCCGCGCGCCGGGTGCTCGGGCGCGTGCTCGAGGGGATCGACGCGCTGCCCGCGCCGTGGATCATCGTGACGCAGGACCGGCCCGCCCCGGAAGGGCGCGAGGACTGGGAAGATTTTCTGAGCCGCGGCGCGCGCGCGGCGTTGAGGTTCTATGGGACGAACGCTTCCGACGATCGTGCAGGTCTTGCAGGCGGAAGAGGAGTGCTGGAAGCACTTCCGCCGCGCTTTGCGTAAGGAGGACCAGGAAGCGTTCGACGCGCTGTGGCGGTTCGCCCGCTATCACGCCGCCCCGGCGTCTATGGCGAGCCGGCCGATGCCGTTCGAGGCGGCCCTGATGGCGATGCTCGTCGCCCTGGAGCGCCAGTTGATCGAGCTCGAGAAGGAGTCGCGCCGTGGCGGAGACGGACGGATGGCTGTTTGACGCGTACCCGGACGAGGGCGGCATGCGCGCGTGGATCGCCGCGCGCGACGGCCGGCGCTTCAGCGTCCTCGATCCGTGGCGCGTCCCGTTTCACGTCGGAGGCGACGAGCGCGCACTGAGGCGCGCCGCCAAGCTCGCCCTGCGCGTCCCGGGCGCGGACGTCCGCGCGGCCGAGCGCCTCGAGCTGTTCTCGGGCGAGACGCGCCGCGTCCTGCGCGTGGACGCGGAGCCGCTCGAGCGCGACGCGCTCGTGCGGCGGCTCTCGGCGCTCGAGCTGCCGCTCTACGACGGCGACATCCACCTCGTCCAGGCGTGGCACTACGACCGCGGCCACTTCCCGCTCGCGTCGTGCCGCTTCGCGCACGAGGACGGCGTCCTGCTGTCCTGCGAGCTCCGCGACGACCGCTGGGCGACGGATTACGAGCTGCCGCCGCTGCGCGAGCTGCATCTCTCGCTGGCCGGGCTCGAGATCGCGGGCGTCGTCGACCCGAATCACACCGAGGGCGGGCGGCTGTGCGTCGGCGTCGACGGGCGCGTCTCCGAGCTCGAGGGGAGCCCGCGCGAGCAGCTCGAGACGCTGGCCGCGCGCCTCAAGTCGGTCGATCCCGACGTGATCACGACGGACTGGGGCGACAGCGTGGTGATCCCGCGCCTGCTCGCGTGGTCGCGGCGCTGGCGCGTGCCGCTCGCGTTCTCGCGCGATCCGGCGCGCGGCACGGCCGGACGCGCCGAGCGCACCTTCCTCGCCTACGGGCGCGCCGTGTACCAGGGCGGCGCGCGCTATTTCTTCGGCCGCTGGCACCTCGACGCTCGCAACAGCTTCATGCTGCGCGAAGCCGGCGGGGCGGGGCTCTACGAGATCGCGCGCATCGCGCAGATTCCCGTCCAGCGCGCCGCGCGCGTCACGATCGGCACGAGCCTGAGCTCGATGCAGATGGGCTGGGCGTGGACGCGCGGCGTGCTCGTCCCGATGGAGAAGCAGCAGGCCGAGGACTTCCGTCCGGCCGACGAGCTGCTCGTCGCCGACAAGGGCGGCCTCGTCTACGAGCCGGTCGTCGGATGGCACCGCGACGTCGTCGAGTTCGACTTCGCTTCGATGTACCCGGAGATGATGGTGCGGCGCAACATCTCGCCCGAGACGGTCAACTGCGCCTGCTGCCCGGACGCTCTCGTGCCCGAGATCGGGCACCGGCTTTGCGCGCGGCGGCGCGGGCTCGTCCCTTCGGTGCTCGAGCCGATCCTGCTCAAGCGCGCGCGGTACAAGGCGCTCGCGAAGGCGGGGGGGCCGGAGGCCGCCTCGTACAAGGCGCGGGCGGCGGCGCACAAGTGGTGCCTCGTCACCTGCTTCGGCTACCTCGGCTTCAAGAACGCGCGCTTCGGCAAGATCGAGGCGCACGAGTGCGTGACCGCCTGGGGCCGGGAGGTGCTGCTGCGCGCGAAGGACGCCGTCGAGCGGCGCGGCTGCCGGCTCCTGCACGCGCTCGTCGACGCCGTCTGGATCGAGGCCGAGCCCGGCGCCGATCTCGAGGAGCTCCGGCGCGCGATCGAGACGGAGGCGGAATGCCCGCTCGCCCTGGAGGGCGTCTACGAGTGGATACGCTACTGCCCGTCGAGGCGGGACGCGCGCTCGGGCGTTCCGGGGCGCTATTTCGGCGCGTTCAAGCACGGCGAGCTCAAGACGCGCGGCATCGCGCTGCGCCGCCGCGACACGCCCGCTTTTCTCAAGGCGCTTCAGCGCGACCTGCTCGGCGCTCTCGCCGGCGTCGAGCCGGGCGGCGACCTGCGCGCGCTGGCGCCGGCGCTCCTCTCGATCGTCGAGGAGCGCCGCGACCGCCTCAAGACGGGGCAGGTGAGCGCGGAGGAGCTCGCGATCGCCTTCCAGCTGTCGCGGGCGCCGGAGGACTACGTCCACGACACGGCGTCCTCGCTGGCGGCCAAGCAGCTCGCGGCGGCGGGCGTCGAGCTCCACGTCGGCGAGACGGTGCGCTACGTGATCACGAGCGCGAAGGACGCGGTCAAGGAGTGGCGCTCGCGGCCGCTGACGATGCTCGAAGGCGGGCTCGAGTACGACGCGGAAAAATATCTCGAGCTGCTCGATCGCGCGGCGTGGGAGATTCTCGACGGGATCGTCCCGCATCCCGAGCCGCCGGGTCCTCCGCCGCGGCCTCCGTCGCCGCAGCTCGAGCTTCCGCTCTAGAGCGTCATCGTGGACGTGCGGCGCGTCTTGTGCGCGCGCTCCTGCGTCCACTCGTGCCCGCAGCTGGCGCACTTGCAGCTCACGGCGAGCGTGACGCGGACGTGCTCGGAGCCGTCGGGGGAGCGCGAGACCTCCCGCCAGTCCCGCTCCATCGCGGCGAAGAAGGTCCCGCAAGAGGGGCAGCGCGTCTGGAAGATCTTGACCGCGAGCCAGATCGCGGCGCCGGCGAAGAGGGCGATGCCTTTCCAGTCGAGGCCCCAGACGAGCGCGAGCTTCTCCCAGAAGCCTTCGAGCGTCCAGGAGCCGCCCCAGCCCCACTGCATCAGGTGTAGGGGATTCCCGCGCCGTCGGACGCGCCGAGCGTGAGGCCCTTCTCGCTCGTGTACCAGGACCAGCCGACCTTGACCAGCGCCTTGATGATGCACGCGGCGGGGACCGCGAAGACGAGGCCGAGGAAGCCGAAGAGCTCGCCGCCGATCACGAGAGCGGCGAGGAAGACCATCGGATGCAGGTGCACCGAGTGCTTGGCGATCACGGGCTGAAGGAAAATCTCGTCGGCGAGGCGGATGCCGACGAACAGCGCGACGACCTTGAGGCCCGCGGAGAGGGTGCCGAACTGGTAGAAGGCCATGCCGCCGCCGACGAGCGCGCCCATGACGGCGCCCAAGTACGGCACGAACGACGAAGCGCCGGAGATCACGGCGATCAGCACCGCGTTGTCGACGCCCATCGCGAAGAGGCCGATCGTCGAGGCGAGCGTGATCGCCGCCGCGACGATGAGAATGCCGCGCAGGTAGTTGCCGAGCGCCGTGTCGATCTCGGAGAGCAGGTGGATCGCCTGCTCGACGAAGCGGCTCGGGCAGGCCTGGATGAGCCCGTCCACTCCCGAGCGGCCGTCGAGCAGGAAGAAGAAGCCGATGAACGGGATGAGCAGGCCGTGCGCGAGCAGCGGGATCAGCCCGAAGACCTTCGACGGCAGCTCCTGCAGGAAGTTGAGCGCGCCGCCGAGCGCCGACTCGAGCGCGTGCTCGGCGACCTTCGGAGGCAGCGGCAGCTTCTTCGTCAATTCGGCCTGCTGCCGCAGGATCGTGCGCTGCGTCTGCGCGAGGTAGGCGGGGGCGCGCGCCTGGATCAGCTCGGCCTCGGAGAGGATGATCGTCTTGAAGCCGGCGTAGACGGCGAAGCCGATCGCGAACGCGCCGAGGTAGCCGAGCACGATGAGCTGCGCGCGGCGCAGGCCCATCCCCTCGAAGTACGTCGCGACCGGATTGAGGACGTACGCGAAGGCGGCGGCGAGCAGGAAAGGCGTCAGCGCGTGGTGGAGGCGGAAGAAGGCGTACAGGAAGACGCCGACGACGATGAAGCCCGTGAGGAACGGCAGCTCGCGGCGCTCGTCAGCCATGCTTGGACGCGGGAATGAACTTCGTGTCGGTGGTCATGCGCCGCAGGCGAGCGGAGAGCAGGCGCGCGAGGTGGCCCATGATCGTCACGCCGATCCGGGGCTCGGCGTAGAGCAGCGCGTCGAGCTTCGAGCGGTAGAGCAGATGCAGGTGCGTGCGCTCCGTGGCGGTCGCGGTCGCCGTGCGCGGCAGCGACTCGAGCAGCGCCATCTCGCCGAAGAAGTCGCCGGGCTTGAGCGAGTAAAGCGGCTTGCTCTCGCCCGCGCGCGTCAGCTCGACGGCGCCGGACTCGAGGATGAAGAGCGCGCGGCCGATGTCGCCCTCGACGAAGACGACCTCGCCCTCGCGGTAGGAGCGAGAGTGCAGGGCCGAGACCAGATGGCCGAGCTCGCGGTCGCGCAGGTCCTTGAAGATGTCGAGCGAGCGCAGGAAGTGCTTCTTGCGCGCGAACGTGGGATCGATGAACCAGCGCTTGATCGCCTTGAGGGGGGAGCTCATCGAAGTCGGGTCAGCGGCGCCAGATCGCGAGGCCGGCGGAGAGCAAAGTCTTCAGGGTCTCGCCCCAGCCCGAGCGCATCGAGG
This sequence comes from uncultured Elusimicrobia bacterium, assembly GCA_964450975.1. GTDB lineage: Bacteria > Elusimicrobiota > Elusimicrobia > UBA1565 > UBA9628 > GWA2-66-18. The sequence goes on from CAYVFO010000106.1 coordinate 6,387, forward strand.
AGCCGATGGAGAGGACTTCCTGGTCGACGCGGTACGCCGCCACTTCGACGGCCTGGGCGGCGTCCTTGAGGCGGAGCATCGCGAAAGTGAAGACGCCGATCATGATCCCGAGCTCGAGAACGATCAAAGCGAGGCATACGGCGATGAAGGTGTCCATGGAGGGCATCCTAGCCGATTTTGTAGGATACGACAATGCCCGAAGCGCGCACCGACTGGTCGGCGACGATCCGCCTGCCCAAGACCGATTTCCCCATGAAGGGCGATCTCGCCGTCCGCGAGCCCGAGCGGCTCGCCGCGTGGGAGAAGGCCGGCCTCTATTCGAAGCTGCGCGCGCGCCAGAAGGGCCGCCCCGAGTTCCTGTTCCACGACGGCCCGCCCTACGCCAACGGCCACATCCACATCGGCCACGCGCAGAACAAGATTCTCAAGGACATGGCCGTGAAGACCCGCGCGCTCATGGGCTTCTCGACGCCGTTCATCCCGGGGTGGGACTGCCACGGCCTGCCGATCGAAACCGCCTTGCTCAAGGAAATGAAGATGAGCAAGCGCGGCGTGACCGACATCCCCAAGTTCCGCAAGGACGCGGCCGCCTTCGCCGAGCGCTTCATCGACATCCAGCGCGCCGAGTTCAAGCGCCTCGGCGTCTTCGCCGACTGGGACAACCCCTACAAGACTCTCACGAAGCGCTACGAGGCGGCGATCCTGCGCTCCTTCGCCGACCTCCTCGCCAAGGACCACGTCTACCGCGGCCTCAAGCCCGTGCTCTGGTGCCCGACGTGCGAGACCGCCTTGGCCGACGCGGAGGTCGAGTACAAGGACAAGACCTCTCCGTCCGTCTATGTTGCCCTGCCGATAGTCAGAGCCGACGATCCGGCTTTGAAGGGCGCGTCGCTGATCATTTGGACGACGACGCCGTGGACGCTTCCTGCCAATCGCGCGATTGCTGCGCACCCCAAGCTCGATTACGCTCTGGTCGAGTCTGAGGGACGGAAGTACGTCGTTGGCAAGGCGCGCTTGGAAGCTGTTCTTCCCGGGGCCAAGCTCGTTAAGGAGTACCGAGGGGATAATCTTCATGGCATCCTCTACACTCCGCCCTATCCGAAGAAGGATGGGGAGACTTGCCGCGTAGTCTTGGCGGAGTACGTCACGGCCGACGACGGCACCGGCCTCGTCCACACCGCTCCCGGCCACGGCGAGGACGACTTCGCGACCGGCATGCGCGAGAAGCTGGAGATCTACAATCCCGTCGGCGGCAACGGCGCCTACGACGACACGGTTCCCGAGCTCCTGCGCGGCAAGAGCATCCTCAAGGACGCGAACCCCGCGGTCCTCGAGGACCTCAAGGCCAGAGGCCTGCTGCTCGTCAAAAAGGACATCCAGCACTCGTACCCGCACTGCTGGCGCTGCAAGAACCCCGTCGTGTTCCGCACGACCGAGCAGTGGTTCTTGCGCCTCAACGAGGAACTGCGCGGCGCGCTCGTCCGCGAGATCGACGCGACGAAGTGGATCCCCGCCGAAGGCAAAAACCGCATCGGCTCGATGGTGCAGAACCGGCCCGACTGGTGCCTTTCGCGCCAGCGCGTCTGGGGAACGCCGATCCCCGTCCTCTACTCCGCGAAGACCGGCGCCGTCGTGCGCGACGCGAAGGTCATGGAGGCGATCCTCGCCAAGGCCGAGGCCGACGGCATCGACTTCTGGTTCGAGAAGTTCGGCCAGCCGCTGAGCCCCTCCGACTGGCCGTGGCTGCCGAAGCATCCCGACCTCGCGGACGGCTTCAAGCGCGAGACCGACATCCTCGACGTCTGGCTCGACTCCGGCGTGTCCTGGCGCGGCGTCCTCGGCGAGGACGCGGTCGCCGACCTCTATCTCGAGGGCTCCGACCAGCACCGAGGCTGGTTCCAGTCCTCGCTCGTGATGTCCACGGCGCTGCGCGGCAAGGCGCCGTACAAGGCGGTGCTCACGCACGGCTTCGTGCTCGACGAGAAGGGCCACGCGATGCACAAGAGCGCGGGCAACGTCGTCGCGCCGCAGGAAGTGATCGCGAAGTGGGGCGCCGACGTGCTGCGCCTCTGGGTCGCGCTCGCCGACGTGCACGAGGACACGCGCATCTCCGAGAAGCTCCTCGCGGGCCCCGGCGAGGCGTACCGCCGCGTGCGCAACACGCTCAAGTATCTGCTCGGCAACCTCTCCGGCTTCGACGCCTCGAAGGCCGTGCCGTACGAGAAGCTCCCGGAGATGGAGCGCTTCTTCCTGCACCGGCTCGCCGCGCTGCAGAAGGACGTGCTCGCCGACTACGAGGCGCATCACTACCGCGGCGCCGCGCGCCGCCTCGTGGACTTCTGCTCCTTCGACCTCTCGGCCGTCTACCTCGACTGCACGAAGGACCGCATGTACACCTTCAAGGAGGACTCGCCCGAGCGCCGCGCCGCGCAGACCGTGATGGCCGAGACCTTCTCGCGGCTGTGCGCGCTGCTCGCGCCGGTCCTCTCGTTCACCGCCGAGGAGGCGTGGACGTACTGGGAGGCGAAGCCCTCCGAGAGCGTGTTCCTGTCCGATCTGCCGCCCGTGGGCGCGAAGTGGACGGACGCCGCGCTCGCGTCGAAGTGGGACAAGGCTCTCGAGCTCCGCGAGCGCGTGCTCAAGAAGATCGAGGAAGCCCGGGCGCAGAAGCTCGTCGGCAAGTCGCTTCAGGCGAAGGTCGTCCTGCCCGGCGACCGCGCGCCCTACGAGGGCATCGACCTCGAGGAGCTGTTCATCGTCTCGCGCGTCGAGTGGGGCGCGGGCTCCGAGCCGACGGTCCTCGTCGCCGAGGGCGCGAAGTGTCCGCGCTGCTGGCGCGTCCAGCCCGACATCGGCGCCGAAAAGGGCTATCCCGAGCTATGCGGCCGCTGCGCGCGGCAGCTGTAGCCGTCCTGCTCGCGCTCGACCGCGCGACGAAGCTCTGGGCCGTCTCTTGGCTCCGGCCGAGGGGCACCATCGACGTGATCCCGTTCTTCGACCTGACGTACGTCGAGAACACGGGCGCCGCGTTCGGCATGGGCCGAGGCGCCTCCCGCCTGCTCGGCCTCGTCTCCGTCGCGCTGATCGGCGTCCTCATCCATCTGCGCCGCAAGTGGCCGCAGGACGACGTCTGGCTGCAGTGGGGGAGTCTGCTCGTCGTGACGGGCGCGGTCGGCAACCTCTACGACCGCTTCGTCCAGGGCTACGTCGTGGACTTCCTGCACATACACTACTGGCCGGTGTTCAACGTCGCGGACTCGTGCA
>CAYVFO010000107.1:0-2144 GCA_964450975.1 uncultured Elusimicrobia bacterium
CAAGGCCGCGAACCGCCCCGTCGGCCGCGTGACGCTCCTGCCGAAGATCGACAAGGTCAGCGGCGACAAGGATCTGTGGTACTCCCTGCAGGATATGCGCGGCGACGAAGCCGCGATCGTCAACGCCCGCACCGGCGAGGCGAAGGTCTACCAGGCGCCGGAGAAGGGCGACGGCCTCAAGGCGTTCGGCCTCTGGCTGCTCGGCGCCGGACTCGTCGCGCTGATCTACGGCGCGCTGTACTGGGCCGCGACGCACGCCCCCGCGGCGACGCCGGCGAACCCGGAGTACTACGGCCCGATGCCGAGCTGGGAGCAGATGTTCGGCGGCATGCTCGGCGCGCTGGGCCTCGGCTTCGCGGGCTCGATGATGATGGTGCCGGACATGCTCGGCTACCCGACGGACAACTACGCGGACGCCTTCAAGGCCGCTTCCGAGGCTGCGAAGGCGCGCGGCGTCTCCGCCGATCAGGTCCGCTTCGTCCAGGCGGCGTCGAACATCCCGGTCTTCCAGGGCAAGCACTGGAGCTACACGTTCACGTACGCGAAGGACGGCAAGACCTCTCTCGTCTACGTCGACATGGAGCGCCAGCTCGGAGGCACGGGCATGGAGTGGCGCACCGCGGTCTACGAGGGCGTCGACCCGAAGGTCGTCACGTCGGAGTCGCTGCGCGCCGACCTCCTGCCGAAGGGCGTCCGCTTGAACCCCGAGCTCGCTCTCGGCTTCGTGCGCAAGCAGGAGCCGAACTTCGGCCCGTCGGCGAGCGTCAAGCTCGAACTCCGGCGCGAGGCCGGCTCCAACGACGGCAATCTCTGGTACGTCTTCTACGACAGCTACGGCGGCGTCGCGGCCGTGCAGGCGCAGTCCGGCGAGATCCGCATGGAGCAGCCGGCCGTCGGCCCTCGCCACTACACGACGGCGCAGTGGGTCAAGGGCGTCCTGATCGTGACGGCCGTCGCCCTGCTCGCTCTGGCGGCCGCGGGCGCGATCACTTGGATGGGCGGCGCGGCGGGCATGATGCTCGCGGCCGGCACGCTCAAGTCCGGCAAGAAGGGAACGCCGAAGCCCAAGATCACCGACGACGACGTGCGCGCCGCGGTCAAGTCCGTGGTTTCCTCGAAGGGGGGAATCTGGTCCCAGACCGAGTACAACATGGGCTACTCGAACGTCTACGAGAGCCTCAAGACGCGCGGCGCGACGAAGCGCCAGCTCGCGCTGTACGAGAAGCTCTGCGCGGAGGCCCCGGTCATCGGCGGCCGCTTCAACCCCTGGTCCGGCGACTAAAAACTGGTAGAATAGCCGCGCGATGACGGCTCAGCCGGTCTTGTCGTGGACGGCCTTCCTCCTTTACGCGGCGGCGAGCTCCGCCGCCTTCTTCTATCTCGTCGCCAAGAGCGAGGCCGTGCGGAAGACGATGCTCTCGCTCCTCGGCATCGGCCTCGTCTGCCACATCCTCTCCTTCCTCATCCGCCTCGCGGCGTTCTGGGCCTATCCCGAGAATCATTGGTTTTTGCCGATGAACTCGTTCTACGGCGCGCTGTCGTACATGGCGCTCGCGCTCGCGTTCGCGTTCTTCGTGATCGAGGCGCGCAAGAAGCTCGGCATCCTGGGCGCGTTCATCCTGCCTCTGTGCGCCGGCATGCTCGGCCTCGCCGTGCTCAAGGCCGACCCGTCCGTCGGCCCGCTCGCGCCCGAGCTGCGCAGCTACTGGCTCAACATCCACCCGACGCTCCTCATGACCGCCTACGCCGCGTTCTCCAACGCCTTCGGCGTGTCGATCGCTCTCCTCGTGCAGGAGCGCCAGCTCAAGTCGCGCAAGCCGACCGAGCTCTCGTTCCGCCTGCCGCCGATTGACGACCTCGACAGGCTGAACGGCAAGATCATTGCTACGGCGTTGCCGGTGCTGATCGCCGGGCTCGCGATGGGGATGGTCTGGGCGCACGAGCATTGGGGCTCGGCGTGGTCGTGGGACCCGAAGGAGATCATGGCCGTGATCACGGCCGCGTTCTACGGGGAATTCCTGTGGATGCGGTACGCCTCGGGCCAGCGCGGCCGCACGCCCGTGTACGTGTCGATGGTCGGCTTCTTCTGCCTCCTCGCGACTTTCTTCGGCGCCGAGATGTCCTCGGGCCGCCACGACTTCCTC
>CAYVFO010000107.1:2154-5351 GCA_964450975.1 uncultured Elusimicrobia bacterium
GTCGTGGAGCCACCGCGCGCGCGTCGCCGCCGCGCGCGAGGCCCTCGCGGCGGTGCCCGTCGAGCGCGTCCTCTCCGAGCTCAAGGCGCGCGGCGTCTCCGAGGCCGCGGCGCTCTCGACCTGCAACCGCTTCGAGCTCTACGCCGCCGGCGCCCAGCCCGCGCCGCTGATCGCCGCGCTCGAGGAGCTCGCCGGCGCCGAGCTCGGCGCCGCCGCCGAGGCGCGCGAGGACGAGCAGGCCGTCTCGCACCTCTTCGCCGTCGCCTCCGGCCTCGACTCGCTCGTCGTCGGCGAGACCGAGATCCTCGGCCAGGTGAAGACCGGCTACGAGACGGCGAAATCCGCCGGCATGACCGGCAAGCGCCTCAACGTGCTGTTCCAGCGCGCGCTCTACGTCGGCAAGAAGGTCCGCACCGAGACGACCATCGCGAGCGGCTCCTCCTCCGTGCCTTCGGTCGCCGTGCAGCTCGCCGAGACGATCTTCGGCCGCCTGGAGGGGAAGTCCGCGCTGATCCTCGGCGCGGGCGCGATGTCCGAGCTCGCCGCCAAGCACCTCGCCTCGCGCGGGACCGCGCGCCTCGCGGTCGCCAACCGCACGTGGGAGCGCGCCTACGCGCTCGCCGCGCGCTACCAGGGAGATCCCGTCCGCTGGGAGGACTTCCCGCGCGAGCTCGAGCGCGCCGACGTCGTGGTCTGCTCGACCGGCGCGCCGTCCGCGGTGATCACGCGCGAGCTCGTCGAGGCCGCCGCCAAGCGCCGCGGCGGGCGCTCGCTGTTCCTCATCGACATCGCGATGCCGCGCGACGTCGAGGAGAGCGTCCACGAGATCGACGGCGTCTATCTCTACCGGCTCGAGGACCTCGAGGCGATCGTCGCCAAGAACATGGCCTCGCGCGCTGAGTCCGTCGCCGCCGCGCGCGGCCTCGTCGAGGCCAAGGCCGCCGAGTTCTCGGCGTGGGCCGGCTCGATCGGCACCGAGCGCGAATTGAGCCTCAAGCACGCGGAGGCGCGATGAAATCGGCCGCTCTCGGAATCCTGCTCCTCGCCCACGGCGGAGACCCGTCGTGGAACGCGGAGATCGAGAAGCTTCGCGGCCGCGTGAACAAGAAGGCGCCGACGGAGATCGCGCTCGGCATGGCGGATCCGAAGTCCCTGCAGGAGGCGGTGACGCGCCTCGAGAAGCGCGGCGTCGAGCGCATCGTCGCGGTGCCGCTGTTCGTGCAGACGCGCTCCGAGGTCCTCGATCAGACGCGCTACGCGCTCGGCCTCGCCGACAAGCCCTCCGAGCCGCTGCGCCTGGCCTACGAGAGAATCGGCCGCGAGCACGCCGCGCGCGCGAAGGAGCGCGCGGGCCACGCCGGTCACGCGGCGCACGGAGCGAAGCCCGGCGGGCATCACGGTCACAGCATGGAGTTCTCGCTTGAGCGCGTGAAGTCCCGCGCGCCGATCGCGATGTCCCGCGCGCTGGACGACCACGAGCTCGTCGGAAAGATTTTGGCCGAGCGCGCGAAGGCGCTGAGCCGCGGAGACGGAACGGAGCGCCTCGTTCTCGTCGCGCACGGCCCCGTCGATGACGCGGCCGTCTCCGCCTGGAACGCCTCCTTGATGGAGCTGTGCGTCATGGCGGGCAAGGGCAACAAGTTCCTCGACTGCACCTCCGTGCTGCTGCGCGACGACGCGGCGCCTGAAATCCGCGCCGCGGCCGTGAAGCGATTGCGTGAAGCCGTCGCCCGCGCGAAAGAGGGGAAGGGGAGGGCGGTCGTCCTTCCCGTCCTGATCGCGCGCGGCGGCATCGAGAAGAAGATCGTCAAGGATCTCGACGGGCTCGATTACGCCTGGGACGGAAAGACGTTGATGCCGCACGACGGATTCGACGGGTTCGTGCTCGAACGGGCCAAAACGGCCGATTGGGCGAGTAAGCCGTAGGTTTGACACCGCCGCGCATGAATTGTTATTTTGTGACGCTTGGTGCCGTCTTTCGCCGATACTAATATAGGTAAGAACATAAAATAATGAGCGAAACCAATCCGAATCCCGAACCCCAGTCGACGCCGGCGCAGTCCGCCGCGGCCCCCGCGCCCGTCGCCGCCAAGCCCGCGGCCGCGCCCGCGAAGCCGATCTCGCGCGGCGACTTCCTCTGGACCTCGTGGGCGATGCTCGCCGGCTTCATCGGCGCCTGCTCCGCCGCGAGCGCGCGCTTCATGTTCCCGAACGTCATCTACGAGCCCTCGCAGAAGTTCAACGCGGGCCCGGCGGCCGGCTTCGACATGGGCGTCTCGACGAAGTGGCTCAACGAGCAGCGCGTCTGGATCGTGCGCACCGAGAGCGGCTTCTACGCGATGTGGGCGCGCTGCACCCACCTCGGCTGCACCCCGAACTGGTGGGGCGACCAGAACCGCTTCAAGTGCCCGTGCCACGGCTCGAACTACACGCTCGGCGGCGACGTCATCGCCGGCCCCGCGCCGATGCCGCTCTGGCGCACCAAGATCGAGCTCGCCGCGACCGGCGACCTGATCGTCGACAAGGCGATCCTCGAGAACAAGCCCGACAAGCGCGAGAACGCGCCCTTCTTCGTCAACTACGCGGCGGCCTAAGGAAAACGAGAACATGCCCACGCTCGACATCGAGACGATCAAGAAAGAGGTCATCGACTCCCAGATTTGGCGCTCCGTCTTCCGCGGCGGAATCTGGAAGGACACGCCTCGCGACCGCGCCGCCCACATCATCGGCAACGTCTGGCTGCACCTTCACCCCGTCAAGGTGCGCCCTCGCGCCCTCGAGTGGGCTTACAGCTGGGGCATGGGCGGAATCTCCTTCGCGCTCTACCTGATCCTCACGCTCACCGGCGTGCTGCTGATGTTCTACTACCGCCCGACGATCGGCCTCGCCTACCGCGACATCAAGGACCTCGAGTTCGCGGTGACGCTCGGCATTTTCCTGCGGAACGCCCACCGCTGGGCCGCGCAGGCGATGGTCGTCGCCGTCATCGCGCACATGGTGCGCGTGTTCCTGACCGGCGCGTACAAGAAGCCGCGCGAGTTCAACTGGGGCGTCGGCGTCCTCCTGCTGACCCTCACTTTGTTCCTCTCGTTCACCGGCTACCTGCTCCCGTGGGACCAGCTGGCGATCTGGGCCGTAACCGTCGGCACGAACATGGCCGGCGCGACTCCCGTCCTCGGCAACGCGGGCCCGCTCGG
>CAYVFO010000107.1:5361-9536 GCA_964450975.1 uncultured Elusimicrobia bacterium
GGCGAGAACACGCTGCTGCGCTTCTACGTCATGCACTGCGTGGCGGTCCCGCTCGTCGTCGGCATCCTGCTGATCCTGCACTTCTGGCGCATCCGCAAGGACTCCTTCTCGGCGGCGCCCTACCAGGCGAACGAGGAGAAGGTCGACGTCTGGCCCCACCTCGTCAAGCGCGAGTACATCGGCGCCGCGGCGACCGTCCTCTTCATCATGATCTGGTCGATCCTGCAGAACGCCCCGCTCGAGGCGATCGCCAACCCGAACGTCACCACGAACCCGTCGAAGGCGCCGTGGTACTTCGTCGGCCTCCAGGAGCTCCTGGTGTACTTCGATCCGTGGATCGCCGGCGTCGTGATGCCCGGCCTGATCATCGTCGGCCTCATCGCGATCCCCTACATCGACACGAACCCCAAGGGCATCGGCTACTACGCCTGGAAGGAGCGCCCGTTCGCGAACACGCTCTTCATGCTCGGCGTCGTCATGTGGTTCGCGCTGATCTACATCGGCTACGCCTGCCGCGGCCCGAACTACGCGTGGTACTGGCCGTGGGAGTCCTGGTACATCAACAAGCCGGCGCCGCCGCCGACTTGGAGCGTCTTCGGCCCGAAGGGCGACGGCGCGTACTCGATGCTGCTCGGCATCCCGCTGCTCGGCGCCTTCTCGGCGGCGTGGCTGCTGCTGCCGAAGCTCATCCAGAAGGAGCTCGACGGCAAGAAGACGATGGGCGCTTTCCTCGGCGTCCTCGCCCTCTTCGCGGCGATCGGCATGGCGCTCGGCAAGATGGACGCGATCCAGGCGGTGTTCATGCTGTTCCTGGTCGGCGCTTCCTTCTATTACGGCTTCGTCCTGCCGCAGCGGCACATCCGGACCCTCGATTGGGCTCGCTACCTGACGACGATGGTCCTGGTGATCAGCACGATGAGCGTTCTCCTCAAGATGTGCGCTCGTCTGGCGTTCAACATCAAGTACGTGCTGACGATCCCGTCGATCAGCATGAACATCTAAGGCCATGAGCTACCGAAAACTCTTCTACGCCGCGAACGCGCTGATGCTCGGAGTCTTCGTCTGGGCTCTGGCCGTGGACTTCTTCGCCGAATGGAAGCCCTACCAGAAGGCGTACTACAAGATGGCCGCGGAGTCGCTCGAGAAGCGCGCGGCCGCCGAGAAGGACGCCAAGAAGGCCGGCGATCTGCGCGCGGAGGCCAAGAAGATGCGCCGCGCGCCGGTCGAGATCAAGCAGATCATCGTCGCCGATCTCGGGCGCTATGACCGCTGCGTGACCTGCCACGTGGGCATGGACGAGTACACCAACCCCACGCTCAAGAACGAGTTCAAGGAGAACCCGTACAAGGCGCATCCGAAGGTGGACGAAGCGCTCGTCAAGAAGCACGGGTTCCAGAAGTTCGGCTGCACCTCCTGCCACTCCGGCCAGGGCCTGGCGACCACGAAGGACGGCGCGCACGGCTGGGTCAAGCACTGGGAAAAGCCCATGCTCAAAGGCGTCCACATCCAGGGCTCATGCGTGAAGTGCCACGGCGACTTCGAGACGCTCAAGGGCGCGGAAGTCGCGGCCGAGGGCAAGAAGCTCTTCACCAAGAGCGGCTGCCAGGGCTGCCACGCGGTCAACGGCTGGGGCGGCGTGATCTCGGTGGACTTGGGCGACATCGCCGACAAGCCCTTCGAGCGCATCGCGGGCTACAACTTCAAGAAGGTCCGCATCGACGGCAAGGAGCTGCCGAACGACCACCACCACACCGAGTGGAACCTCCAGAATTGGATCCTCGCGCACTTGGTCCAGGATCCGGCGGAAGTGACTCCGAACGATCCGTTCATGCACTACAACACGGAGCCGATCCCTCCGTCGGGCATGCCGGACTTCTCCAAGGAGCTCACGCGTCCGCAGGCCGACGCGATCACGGCCTACCTGTCGGGCCTCACGAAAGAGGAGCTCATCCCTCATCGCTACTACCGGCCCGGCCCCAAGCCTTCGGAGCCGTCGTTCTCCTCCGTGGAAGCCCGCGGCAAGTACGTCTATCAGAAGTACGGCTGCCAAGGCTGCCACGGCATCGACGCGAAGGAAGGCCGCCGCCGCTACAACGCGGCCGCCGACGGTCAGAAGGAGTACGACGAGAAGATGACCGAGGCCGAGCAGCACGAGCAGATGAAGCTCGGCGTCGAGCCGACGCTTCCGAAGCTCGTCGGGACCTACACGCACGAGGAGCTCGTCAAGAAGATCCAGTCGGGCGTGCCGGCCGCCGAGGCGAAGAAGTGGAGCCCGAAGGGGCCGATGCCGATGGTGTTCATGCCGGCGTGGAAGGAGAAGATCTCGAAGCAGGAGCTCGACGCGCTGGCGACGTGGCTCAAGAGCATAGCCGTGAAGGACGATTCCGGCTTCTAATATAGGGGGAAGACAATGAACCGCAAACTGACTCTCGCCGTTTTCGCCGCCCTGTTCGCTTTCGCGGCCGTTCCGTCCGTCGTCCGCGCCGAGACCGAGAAGGAGAAGGCGCTGGCGCACCCGTACCCGAACGACTACGGTCCCGAGACGCTCGACGAGGCGACGCTCAAGTCCTACCCCGCGAACGTGCAGGCCGGCTACAAGAAGCTCACGAGCAACAAGAACGGCTGCGCGCAGTGCCACTCCGCGGCGCGCCCGCTCAACTCCCGCTTCGTCGAGCCCTCCGGCGGCATCGACGACAAGAAGCAGGAGGCCGCGCTGGCCGAGCTCAAGAAGTCGCAGCCCGAGCTCTTCAAGGACGGCTCGATCTGGCAGGTCGAGGTCAAGGTCTGGAGCCGCTACGTCAAGCGCATGATGAACAAGCCCGGCTGCGGCATCCAGAAGGCCGACGGCAAGGCGATCTACGAGTTCCTCGCCTACGACTCGGTCGCGCGCAAGACCGGCGCGAACGCGGCGAAGTGGGCCGAGCACCGCAAGGCGCTCGTCGAGAAGCTCAAGAAAGAGAAGCCGGCGCGCTACAAGGAGCTCGCCGAAGCCAAGGATCTCTAACCTGGACGGCGCCTCGCGGGCGCTGCTCGCCTACGGCTATCAGCCGAGCGGGCACTCCGCGGCGGCGCTGGCGATCGAAGAGGCCGGCCGAAAGGCCGGCCTTTTCTTTTCCCGGGTGGAGATCGCGGGCGAGCATCACCCCGCCGCGGGGCTGGCCGTCGCGCGCGCCTATCATGCCCTGCTGCGGGCATCGCCGGGCCTCTGGGGCGAGCTTTACCGGGCGCCCTGGGCGCGCGCCGTCCTGCGCGGCGTCCGCTCGGCGTACCTGAATCTGGGCGGGGCCGCGCGGATGAAGCGCGGCGTGCGCCGGTCGGGCGCGGGGGTCGTCGTCTGCCCGCAGGCATCGGTCGCCGCCGTGCTCTCCGAGGCGCGCCGGCGCGGAGATCTCGAGATCCCCGTCGTCTCGGTGCTGACGGACTGGGCCGTGCACCCGTTCTGGGCGGACCCGCCCGCCGACCTCGTCTTGGCGCCCGACGAGGAGGCCGCGGCCGAGCTGCGCCGGCTCGGCGCCCCCGCCGTGCTCGTCACGGGCATCCCGGTCCATCCTGCCTTCGCGAAGCCGCCCTCGCGCGCCGAGGCGCGCCGCGCCTTGGCGCTGCCGGAGTCGGCGCCCGTCGCCCTGCTCTCGGGAGGGGGGAAGGGCCTGGGGGGCCTCGATCGCGCCGCGTCGGCCCTGCTCTCCGCGAGCCCGCGCGCTCGGCTGCTCGTCCTCTGCGGGGCGAACGACCGCCTGCGGGCCTCGCTCGCGCGCCGAGCCGACGCGGGCGAGAGGCTGCGCGTGTTCGGGCCGCAGCCGCCGGCGGTCGTCGCGTCGCTGACGGCCGCCGCCGACGTCCACGTCGGCAAGCCGGGCGGCCTCTCGGCCGCCGAGAGCCTCGCCATGGGCCTGCCGATGGTCCTCGCGCGCCCGCTGCCCGGGCAGGAGACGGGCAACGCCGCGCGGCTGACGGCTCTCGGCGCGGCCGTCCTCGCCGAGACGCCGGAGCTGGCCGGGGAGCTGGCGGCGGAGCTCCTGGGCGACCGGACGCGGCTTTCGGCGCTCGCGGACCGCGCGCGCGCCGCGGGACGCCCGGACGCCGCGGCGGCGGCGGCGCGCGCCGCGTCCTGCGTTCTAGACCGCGGCCTGCGGGCCGGCTGAGACGACGGTCCGGCGCAGGAGCTCGCGCAGCTG
>CAYVFO010000108.1:0-9507 GCA_964450975.1 uncultured Elusimicrobia bacterium
GAGAAGCACGACTCCGACTGAGTGGATGGGCCGACAAGCCACCCCGTCCCCCGTTCCGAGCACGACCCCAATTCCTTTATCAGGAACGGCTCGTAGCCCGGCTGGCAGACGTGGAGGTCGCTCACTTCATCCCGACTTCGCGGCGCCAGCGGTTGATCGCGACGCGCAAAGCCGCGAGGCCCGTCGTGTCGTAGCTCTCGAGCGACTCGCGCAGGCGCTCGAGCTCGCCCGTGCCGCGCAGGCGCCACGCGGCCGCGACGAGATCGGACTGATAGCGGCGGCCGCCGAGCGTCGCGTAGGGGCCGGCGGGCGGGGCTTTCATCTCCGCGAGCTCCTTGGAGCGCAGCGCGTAGAGATCCTCGAGCTCGGAGAGCCGCGCGGACCCCGCGGGCCACGGCGCGCCGGCCTCGACGGCCCAGTAGAACCGCTGCGGATCCTTCTCGGCGAGCGCGAGCAGCAGGCCCGCGCGCGCGAGCGCGGAGTCGGGGAGCCTGAGCGCGGGGATCTCGCTCGGCGCCCACGGCGAGCGGGCCGGCAGGACGGAGGACTCGAGCGACTCGGCCCGCTTGCCCTGCTCGCGGACGGCCGCCGCGAGGCGCGCGCCGAAGACCTTCGGGTCCGCCGCGCCGCGCTCGACGCAGAACAGCAAAGTCCGCTGCCACGCGGCCTGCTCCGCCTCGACGACGGGCAGAGGGAACGCGAGGTCGGCGCGCGCGAGCGCGAGGATCAGCATGATCTCGGCCTCGACCTCGGTCGTCGAGCCGAGGCGCGACGCGTCGAGCACGATCTCGGGCTTGGCTCCGGGCTTGGCGGCGATCGCGTCGAAGTAACCGGAGCCGCGCGTCTCGCGGCGCGGCACCTTCTGCGTCGCGGCGAACAGGCGGCGCGCGGCGGCGCTCGACGACGCCGAGGCCTCGAGGCGCGCGAGCTCGCGGGCCGTCGCGGGCGACGGGGCCGTCTCGGGCGTCGCGGCGGAGGCGCTCAGCGCGAGGGCCAGGAGGAGCGCGGTCATCCGAAGAGGAACTGCTTCATGCAGTAGACGCTGCCGCCGGACTTCACGAACTCGGAGGTGTCGACCTCGACGACGGCGAGGCCGAGCGCCTTCATGTGGCCGATCGCCGCGGTCGCTCCTTTCTGGACGATCGCGGTCTTCGAGCGCCAGACCGCCGCGTTGCAGGCCATGCGCTGCACCGCGTCGGATTCGGAGCTCGTGACGACGATCGGGAAGATCTTGAGGATCAGCTCGAGGCTCGCGGCGTCGAAAGCCGACGGGTAGATCAGCACGGCCTCGGGCGTGAGCGGGCAGAAGCACGTGTCGAGGTGGTAGAAGCGCTCGTTGACGAGCTTGAGCAGGATCACGGGCGTCTTGAAAGTCTCGGCGACCTGCTCGAACATGGCCGGATCGGTGCGGAAGCCGTGGCCGCCCCAGATCAGGCGCTTGCCCGGGTGCCAGACGGCGTCGCCCGAGCCCTCGAACGTCTCGTGGCCGCCGGGCTTGAGCCTCGCGACGCGATAGCCGCTCGCCTTGTACCAGTCGACGAAGCCCTCGACCTCCGGACGGCGCGAGGCGTGGCGCATCGCGGAGAGGAGCGCCACCTTCTCGCCGTCGGGGCGCGTGCCGGCGAAGGACTGGTTGGCGGCGAAGACCATGTCCTCGAGCCCGGGCGTCGCGGGAACGGTCGAGACGGGGCAGCCCGCGGCCTCGAAGGCGGCCTTGAGGTCGGACCACTGGCGCTTGGCCTTCTCGATGTCGACGCCGCCGACGTTGGCGCCCATGTACGGGTTCTTCACCGACAGGACCTGGTAGTGGTCGGGCGGGCACATGAGGACGCCGGAGGGCTCCGGCATAGACGGGCAGTTCTTGAGCGAGAAGCCCTTGAGGTCGCCCAAGACGCGGTAGATGTTGGCGCTCATGAGAAGTGCTCCGTCGTGAAGCGCACGGCGAGGTCCTCGTCGGTCATCTCCTCGATCGCGTCGGGAGAGAACGCGCGGCGGACGCGGACGCGGCCGGCGGACGCGCGCTCGACGCTCCACGCCTCGCGCTCCTCGACGCCGAGCGGATCGGAGCGGTGGATGACGGGCAGGACGATGAGCGGCCGCGCTCGCGCGACGCGGCCCGCGAGCAGGCGGAACAGCCGCCGCCGCGCGGGCGTCTCGCGCTCGAGGTCGCGCGCGAGGTCCGCCAAGAGCTCCTCGCGCCGCGCGCCGGAGACGCCGAGCCAATCGAGCGCCTTCGCGGCCGCGCCCGCGCCGGTCTCGCCGGGGACGAGCCCGGCGGCCGCGGCCATGAGCCAGGCCTGCAGCATGCGCCACGGGCCGCCGCCCGGAGGCAGCAGCTCCTCGAGCTCGCGCGGCAGCGGCGGCGGGGCGCCCGGCCTCGACGGCGCTGCGGCGCGGGCGCGGCGCGACCACTCCCGGATGCCGTAAAGCACGCGTCCCGTCGCGGGCACGCCGCCGGAGAGCACCATGCCGACCTCGCCGCCGTCGGCGAGCCGCTTGAGGAAGCGCAGCGGCATGCGGTCCCACCGCACCTGCGGCGAGAGCACCGTGCCCGGATGGCCGCGGCCGAGCGCCAAGCGGTCGATGCCGAGATGGTAGGTGCCCATGAAGCCCGCGTAGAGCCCCTCCTCGACGATCGACGTCGTGTCGAGCGCGAACGGGTCCACGGCGACGACGAGACGCGGCTTGCAGGGGCGTCCGCGCAGCGCGCGCAGAGCGAGAGTCGCGTGGCGGACGAGCTCGAAATTGAGGTGAGCGAGGTCGCCCATCACGGGCGGATGCGAGATCGCGGCGAGCAAAGCCGGCGCCTTGCCCGTCTCCGACTCGAGGCGCGCCGCGAGGGCCCGTGCGGAGACCACCGCCTTCGACGCCGCGTCGAACGGGTAGTGACGGGGCGCGGACAGGTGCTTGAACAGCTTGTCGTGGAAGGCGACGACCGCGTCGCCGGGCAGCAGCTCCATGACCCCGGCGAGCGCGATGCCGAAAGCGCGCGCCAACGGCTCGATCCAGGTCCGCTGGCCGTCCGTTTTGACCGGCAGGACGATGCCCTCGCGCTCGATCTTTCCTTCATAGGCCTTCGTGATCACGCGCATCAGATCCTGAGCGGTTCCGGTGCGCGGAGACGGGTAGGAGTAGGCCATGCGGGAGGGCGAGGATATCAAAAATATGATAGCCTCTGTCCGATGATCTCCCTCCTGTTTTCCGTCGTGATCGCCGCTTCCGCCTCCGCTCAGATCACCCCGGTCCAGCCCCCGAAAACCGGCTACGTCGTGAAGGTGGAAGGCCCGACCGCGTGGCTCGATCTCGTCGCCGCGGACGGCGCCGCGATCGGCCGTCCGTTCACCGTCTTCCAGGAAGGCGAGGAGCTCAAGCACCCCGTCACCGGCGCGAGCCTCGGCAAGACCGAGGACAAGCTCGGCGAGGGCACGATCAAGGAAGTCGCCGAGAAGTTCTCGGTCGGAGAGCTCAAGGAAGCGGCCCCCATCAAGCCCGGCGCGCGCGTCCGCCTCGGCGCCCCCGCGCCCGTCGCGCCCCCCGCGGCGCCGGTCGTGCCCCAGGTCATCATCCAGCGCCGCCCCGGAGAGGCCGAGCTGCGCGCCCCGCGCACGCGCGGCGCCGCGCTGCCGTACGTGATCGTCGGCTTCGCGACCGGAGACTTCGACGGGATCGGCAAGCCGCAGATCGTCGTCAGCGACGAGACCGAGTTCCACCTCTACGAATACCCCGTCGCCTCCGCCAAGTCCCTGGTCGACGCCAAGATCGCCGGCACGGGCGCGCGCATCGTCTCGCTCGAGGCGGGCGACGTCGACGGCGACGGCAAGTCCGAGCTCTTCGTCACGATCTACAACGAGCCCTTCCGCCGCGTCGAGACGATCGTCTACAAGCTCGAGGCGGGCAAGTTCCTCAAGGCCGCCGAGCTCCCGTTCATCGTGCGCTCGCACCAGGCGCCCGACGGCAAGCGCGTGTTCGCCACGCAGCAGATCCAGGACGACAAGAGCTTCCCGTTCGGCGCGATCTACCCGCTCGTCTTCAAGGACGGCAAGTACGAGCAGGGAACCCCCGCGATCCGCCCGAAGCGCGTGGACTGGATCTACGGCTTCTCCTACGCGCAGCTCGACGAGGGCGAGCCCGCCCTCCTCTACCTCACCTCGGTCAACAGCCTCCGCGCCCAGTTCAAGAAGGGCCACTGGCGCTCGCCCGAGAGCTTCGGCCAGAGCCCGACGCGCCTGCGCTGGCATGAGCGCATGCTCGAGTTCCACCCGCCCATGCTCGCGACGTACGGCGAGAAAGGCTTCGACACGCTCTACGTCGTGCGCAACCTCGCGATGCTCGGCGGACTCGCCAACCCGTTCGGCCTGTTCAACGGCGGCGAGCTCCACGCCAAGTCGTGGACCGGCGTCGCTTTCGACACGAAGTGGAAGGCGGAGCTCGGCGGCGCCTCGCTCGGCTTCGCGATCGTCGAGCCCGAGAAGGGCCGCAAGGAACTCGCCGTCGCCGTCGCCGGCGCGACCGGCAAGTCGTCGGTCTGGACCTTCGACCCCTGAGCGACATGAGCCGCAAGATCCTCGTCGTCGACGACGATCCGTCGATCCGCGAGATTCTCGCGACGCAGCTGGCGCGGCTCGGCTACGAGGTCGTGCTCGCCGCGGACGGCGAGGAGGCCGTCGACGGCTTCAAGAAGGAAGCCCCCGACGCGATCCTCATGGATCTCATGATGCCGCGCCTCGACGGTCTCGGCGCGTGCCAGAAAATCCGCGCCATCGAGAAGAAGGCCGGCGCCGGCAAGCGCGTGCCCGTCCTCTTCCTCACCGCCCGCGACTCGACGCACGACAAGACGAGCGCCGCGTTGTCCGGAGGCGACGAGTTCGTCCCCAAGCCGGTGAGCCTGCAGGAGCTGCGCGAGCGGCTCGAGCTCGCGCTCAAGAAGGCGCGCCCGGCATGACCGGCGCGCTCCTCGTCCTCGCTCTCGCCTCCGAAGCCAGCGCCAAGCCTCCGTCGCGCCCCGGCATGCAGGGCAAGGCGTACGGCGTCCTGCTCGTCGCGGACGGCGGCGGCGGCGTGTGGCGCGCGGAGCTCTCGAGCCTGCGCACGGCGATGCGCGGCTCGGCCGTCGAGAGCGTCGACTCCGCCGACGGCACGTCCATCCAGCGCGCGCTCGACCGCCTGCGCGGCCAGCACGTCGGCAAGATCGTCGCGATCCCGCTCGAGCCGGTCTCCGAGACGCCCGTGATGAACCAGATTCGCTACCTCTTCGGCGTCCGCGAGACGCCGGTCGAAGACCGCCCCGACGTCCTGCGCGAGAACCAGCCGCTCAAGAGCCTCCAGCCCGAGCAGAAGAGCACGATGGTCCTCCCGAACAACCGCGGCCCCAAGCGCGTGAAGAGCGACGCCGAACTCGTGCTGACCGACACGATCGACAAGTCCCCGATCCTCGCCGAGATCCTCGCCGACCGCGCCGCGGGCCTCGCCCGCCGGCCGGAGAAGGAGGCCGTCGTCCTCGTCGGCATCGCGCCCAGATCCGACAAGGCGCTCGCCGACTGGAAGACCGCCGCCGCCTCGATCGCCGAGGCCGTGCGCGCCAAAGGCGGCTTCCGCGAGGCCGCCGTCCTCTACGCGCGCCAAGGCGTGCGCGCCGGCCAGCAGGACAAGGACCGCGACGAGAACCGCGCCGTCCTGCGCGCGCTGACGACGCAGGGAGCGGTCGTCGCCGTGCCGCTCGCCGCGGACGGCCGCCGCGTGGCCCAGATGATGTCGCGCCAGCTCGGCGCGGCGAACTACCGCTGGAACGGCAAAGGCGTCGTCGGCCACCCTCGCCTCTCCGAATGGATCCAGGCGACGGCCGAGACGGCTTCCAAGCTTCCCGACGTCAGACAATACCGAGACAACTCTATGGGGGGATTCCGATGAACGACAAGATCAATCACGAGCCGGTGAAAGTGCTCGACAAGGGCTTCGTGCGCCTCGTCGACTTCATGGGCGGAGACCAGGGCGTCGTCGACGCCGCGCGCGTCTCCTACGGCGGCGTCAGCAAGGGCGCCGAGGCCGACAAGAAGCTCATCGGCTACCTCCTCAAGCACTCCCACATGACGCCGTTCGAGCACGCGGTGTTCAAGTTCCACGTGAGCGCGCCGATCTTCGTCGCGCGCCAGTGGTTCCGCCACCGCTTCGCGGCGTACAACGAGGTCTCCTTCCGCTACACCGAGGTGAAGGACTACTTCTACATGCCCGAGAAGTGGCGCGGGCAGGACAAGAAGAACAAGCAGGGCTCCAGCGCCGCCATCGAGCTCGACCAGCAGGCGCTGCACGCGATGTTCTCCAAGCAGGTCGACGAGGCGCTGTCGACCTACAAGAAGATGATCGAGATGGGCGTCGCGCGCGAGATGGCCCGCATGGTGCTGCCGGTCAACCTCTACACCGAGTTCTACTGGACGGTCAACGCCCGCTCACTGATGAACTTCGTCGTCCTGCGCGCCGACGGCCACGCGCAGCTCGAGATCCAGAAGTACGGCGAGGCGATGGCCAAGCAGTTCAAGACCTTGATGCCTTGGACCTACGAGGCGTTCCTCCGCGACGGCTGGAAGGGCGAGAACGCCGAGATCGCGGCCGAGAAGGCCGCTCTGCCGCAGCTCCAGACCGCCGCCAAGTGACTTTCGCCGCCCTCATCGCGCTGCTGACGCTCGGCATGCCGAAGGAGGAGCTGCTGTCCGCGCGGCCGGAGATCATCCGCAAGACGTCGACGGGCGTCGTCGTCCCGATCGCGCGACCGACGGTCGTCCTCCGAGAGGAGCTGCCGCCCTCGCACGCCCCGTACCGGTTCGCCGAGTATCACGTGAAGGACGGCAAGCTCGCGGGCATGTCCTTCATGGGCTACCAGAAGCCCGAGGACATCCGCGGCGCGCGCATCGAGGCGATCTCCGTCGCGAAATCGATCTGGGGCCCGTCCTACGGCGTCGAGCTCTCGCGGGATCTCATGAGCGCGTACGGAGCCTCGCCCGTGCTCGTGTGGCTCAAGGACGGCGTCTTCGCCCGCCTGCGGGTTCCGCCCGACCCCGTGCCCGGCAAGCCGACCATGGGGAACATCACGCTCACAATCGGCATGGAGGCCGACCGCGTCCGAGACTCATCTGTAATCGTCCTGCCCGGAGCCGCGCGCGCCAAGCTCTTGGAGGAGTGCGGCGTGACCGACGCCGCGCCCTCCGACCTCACGATCGATCAGCTCGCCGCCGCGCCCGAAACCGCGGAGCTCGGGGGCCGGACTCTGCGGCTCGACGCGTACCTGCGCCGCCAGGAGCATGGGCCCGACCGGCGCCTGACGGCGCGCTTCTCCGTGAAGGCCGTCGACCGCGGAGCCCTTCCTCCGGGTCTCGCGATCGAACGCGCGTGGGCGCGCCGAGGAAACGACCTCTGGACGGTCGCGGAGCTCGCCCCCGCTCCCGGCGAGACCGCCGAGCTCGCAGTCAAGGCGGCCGGAGGGCCTCTCTGGCCCGGCGACAAGGCCAGCGTGTACGTCAAAGTCTCCGTGCCGGGCGGCGCCTCGACTCTGCTGCGCGCTCGCGTGAACGTCGTCAACGTCCTCGACTGACGGCCTAGGCCCGTTGCGGCCGGACGAGGGACCGTTCGGCCCAGGGACGCCCGCCTCTTTCCTTTTACACTCCGGGAAGGTGATCCGAGCCCTTCTCGCCGTCCTGCTGGCCCTCCCCGCCGCGGCGCAGACGCGCGTCTCCGTCCGCCCGGTCCTCTTCCCCGCCCTCGGCGTCGCGCCGCTCGCCGCTCCGTCGTTCGCGCCTCCCGCGCTGACGGGCCTCACTCTCTCGGCGCCGTCGCTCGTCTCGGTCATACCGACCTTGACCCCCGTCGTCGCGAAGCCGGCCACGCCGCAGCAGAAACTCCTCGCGCTCCAGCAGGGCGTCAGCCTCGCGGCCGCTTCCCTGCAGAAGAAGGACGCGCCCCCGGGAGCGCTCCACGCCGCCGGCGCGGACATCGAGGCGCTGCTCGCCGGGACGCATCTCTCCGCGCCTTCGCAGGACGTCCCCGACGCGCCGCCGTCCGCCGACGCCGAGTTCGCGCTCGCCGCCTCGCCGTCCTTGGCCTCGCGCGCCGACGACCTCGGCTCCGCCAAGGGCCTGAAGGCCGCGACGATGAACGGCGCTCAGTTCGTCGGCCTGCTCGAGCAAGCCTCGGCGAGCCCGCGCCCCGCGCCGAATCCCGCCGCCGGCGCCGCCGCTCGCGAGGTCGAGACCGCGCTCGTCCGCGTCATGCGCGCGCTCATCGCCGCGGAGAAGCCGGTCAAGGAGTCGCTGCCGCGCGCGCTCGCCGTCTGGCAGGTCTTCGACCAGGAGATGGCGATCGCGGCCAAGAGCGGCCTCGACGCGATCATCGCCGACGCCCGCCCCTTCGCCTCGCAGGTCGAGGCTTCCGTCGAGAAGCCGCTCGAGAAGCCGGCCCCGAAGCCGGAAGAGCCGAAAGCCAATCCCGCCGATCCCAACGGCTACGACAAGATCGCCAAGCCCGGCTCCGTGTTCGGCTGGAAGCCGATCGAGGAATCCCCGAATCACGGCTTCCCCCTCCTCGACCGCCTCATCCGCAAGCTGCTCGCCCAAAAGCGCAGCCCGTACGTGAAGGGCTTCGAGCGCTCGGGCGGAACCGGCGGCTCCGGCGTCTTCTTCTACGGCGAGCGGCACACCGATCCCGGCCTGATCACCGAGAACATGCGCCGCCTCGTCGCGGACGCGAAGCCGGGCAAGCCGATGATCGTGCTCGTCGAGAGCTACACCGGCTGGAGCCTGCGCGGCTGGGAGGCTCTGGACTACCTGACGAAGCGCGGTCTCGACGCGGACGCGCTCGCGAAGAAAGGGGTGCACAGCGGCGAGCTCGAGGTGCGCGGCTGGGACACGGCGATCAATCACGACGAGTCGGGCCGGGAGGTCCGGCGGCGGCACATGGACCTGCTCGCGATGAACCTCCTCGCGCACGGCGAGCTGCGCGGCTGGGCCTACTACTCCGCGATGGCGAAGGCCGCGTGGACGGCTCTGTCGCGCTGGCCCGCGCTCTGGCGCTCCGTCGTCACCGTCCGCAACAAGGATCTCGACGCGGCGGTCGCCTCCGCCGTGAAGGAGTCCGTCGAGACGAGCGCGACCGTCCACGTGATCGCGGGCACCGACCATCTCGTCGAATACCCGCGCCTCTCCGGAATTCCCCTGATCGGACGCCCCGTCTTCCGCCGCTCCCTGCGCCGCGCCGTCGGCGGACGCGCCTGGCGCGCCGCCCAGCCCGCCAACACCATCCCCTAGCGCTAGGGGCGTTTTCCTCTTACACTGGTCTTTCCGGGAGCGTCACGACTCCGTGACATTCCGTACAAGACCAATTTGCTAACCTCCACGACCATGAAGGCCCTGCTCGCCGCCGCCCTTCTCTCCTCCGCCGCGTCCGTCCACGCGGCGCAGGGCGTCAAAGTCAAGCGCGGCGACCTCGAGATCCGCGTGAAGGTCACGGGCACCGTCGTGCCCG
>CAYVFO010000109.1:0-290 GCA_964450975.1 uncultured Elusimicrobia bacterium
AGACGTACTGGCGCGCGCACGAGCCCTCCGAGGCCGACGTCGCGTCCTTCCAGCGCCTCGACGCGCTCAGCAAGGAGCTCGAGGAGGCCCGCGACGTCCTCCTGACGAGCTACCTCGCCGACGCCGACGGCGACCCGAAGCGCTTCGTCCTCAAGGACCTGCACCTCGACGCCTATCTCAAGGCGCAGGACGCCTTCGACCGCGAATTGGCGCGCACGCTCGGCAAGGACCCGAAGCCCGCCGTCGTCCGCGCGCTCGAGGGCCTCTACGACATCCGCGGCGTCCTCGAC
>CAYVFO010000109.1:300-9399 GCA_964450975.1 uncultured Elusimicrobia bacterium
GCTCGACGCGCTGATCATGCTCGAGCAGTCGCGCCTGCGCGCCGCGCAGTGGACGCGCCAGACGCCCGCGAAGATCGACCCGATCGCCGAGGCGCTCAACCTCCTCAAGGAGACCCGCGAGCGCTGGACGAAGGGCAACGTCGACCTGCAGCCGCTGTACGCGGTCACGCGCCTCGACGGCGACAAGCGCACGTGGTCGGTCGACCAGTGGCTCACCGCCGAGGAGTTCGCGCGCCTGCGCAAGGCCGGCGACGCGGACCCGTCGGGCACCGGCGTGATCGTCGAGCGCGGCGGCCGCTTCTACATCGACAAGCCCGCGACGGGCACGACGCGCTACGAGGTCGTCGGCGGCGCCGACGCCGCCGACGCCGCGCGCGAGGGCGCCGACAAGGGCTTCCGCGACAACCGCCTCACGGCCGCGCTGATGGAGAAGATGAAGTCGTCCGACTTCGTCGCGCCGGGCGCGGCGGGAGCGGAGACGCTCGGCTGGACGTTCGAGAAGATGTTCGGCCCGAACGGCGAGCACTCGAAGGGCCGCGTGTTCTTCTTCGAGGCCCGCGCGGACGGCAAGCCCGCGCGCGCCCTGCACCCGCTCGCGGCGCTCTCGCGCGCGCCCGAGGAAGTCGTCATGCTCGTCTACACCGGCGACAAGCCGCTGCGGCGCGACCGCTTCCCGACCCTCCGCAGCCTCGAGGCGTCGGAGGAGAAGGACGCGTTCAAGACCGTCTCCGTCTCGCCGCGCGGCGCGGCCGCGCTCATCGAGAACGCCAAGCGCCTCGAGACCGCCGAGCGCCGCCGCGGCTGGATCGAGGTCAAGCTCAACAGCTTCGGCTTCGCGCGCGACGAGAAGGGCCAGGTCGCCCAGCTCTACCGCTCGAAGGACGACTTCGACGCGGAGTGGAAGGCCTACGACAACGCGGAACGCGATCTCGCGACGGCCCGCCGAGACGCGGGAACGGCCAAGAGCGAGGAGGACGCGCGGCAGAAGGAGGCCGACGACCTCAAGCTCGCGGCCGATCGCCAGAACGCGGCCTATATGGGCGCGCAGGGCCGCCTGCGCGCCGCGCTGCGCGAGGCCATGCTGAAGGAGGGCCTGCGCGAGAGCATGCCGTCCTTCAAGACCGAGCTCGACAAGCGCGTCGCCGAGCCCAAGTTCCGCCGCCTGCCGGGCATCCCCGACGACGCGCTGTCCGAGCGCGTCAAGCGGCTCCACGAGGAGTACCAGGACGAGGGCGGCAAGTTCGAGGCCGCCTCGAAGGCGTACACCGAGGCCGCCGAGAAGCTCAAGCTCGCGAAGGCGCGCCGCATCAACGCCGACAAGACCGTCAAGGACGCCGAGGTCACGCTCCACCGCTCCGGCAAGTGGAGCCTGCACCGCACCGGCGACCTCAAGCTCGGCCTCGACGCCTCCGAGCGCGTCGTTCGCGCGAGCGCGCCCGTCGCGCGCGGCCCCGAGGGCTCCGGCCTCGACGAGCCCGTCGGCGGCGGCGGTCCCGCCGCGACGATCATCTCGGGCCCTCTGCTCGCCGCCGTCGTGGACGAGGACGGCCGCCTGCGCCGCGCTTACGTCGGCGAGAACCAGGTCGACCGCGCGTTCGAGTCGTGGACGACGCGCTCCTACCGCGCGAACGGCGACGTCGTCGGCGCCGACGCCGACGAGGCGCTCACGAAGGTCCGCTTCAGCCACTACGAGGAGACCGTGGACGGCAAGGCGCTGCCCGTCCTGCTCGGCGAGCGCTTCCTCGTCGAGAAGATGGCGAGCGCGGAGTCCGAGCTCAAGAAGACGAAGCATTGGGCGTACATGCCCTACAACTGGGGCAACATCATCCTCGAGATCCCGCGCGGCGTCGCGGGCATCCCGGCCGAGCTCATCGGCGGCCGCGATCCGAAGCAGCACCACTACCTCGGCCGCGCGTACATGTACAAGACCGAGGGCGGCGCGACCGAGCACCACGGCTTCTTCCGCAAGGCCGTCGGCGTGATCGACATCCTCAACCTGCTGCCCGATCCCGTGGACCGCTTCTACGATCCGAGCCAGTTCCCGGACGTCGTCCTGACCGACTCGCCGCTGCGCCCGGGCGAGGGCATCTGGGACAAGGACCTGCGCGCGGGCGACCAGGACATCCACCTCGGCCGCCTGTCGATGCAGCGCCAGGTCAAGCACGCGTCCGAGGACCTCTCGGCCTCGCGCAACCGCACGCTCTCGCGCTTCAAGGGCGGCGTCGAGGAGGTCACGCTCGAGACCCGCCGCGGCCGCGACGGCTGGTATCAGGAGTCGACGCTCACCTCCGAGCTCGGCGCGGGCGCCGTCTCGCGCCGCATCTCCGATCCTCTGATCGGCTCCGACCCGTCGTCGGACGGCCGCGGCTCCGTCGTGACGTCGGCCACGCCCGGCCATCTGTTCGTCGACAAGGTCGAGCGCCGCGTCACGATCCGCCCCGGCGCCGACCAGTTCGCGCGCCAGGCCGCCGCGCTCGACGGCTACGGCACGCGCGTCGACGAGCGCGGCCGCGTGATCGAGGCCGACCGGCAGGCGCTCGAGGAGTCGCTCGCCGCCGCCCAGGCCAAGCTCGACGAGGCGCTCGGCGACCGCTCGCGCTCGCGCGCCGAGCTCGAGGACCTGCGCGCGCGCTTCCACCGCCTCTCGCAGCGAATCGGCGAGCAGCTCGAGCTCGAGAAGCGCATCAAGGCGCTCGAGGGCGAGATCGCCGGTCTCGAGAAGCGCGTCGAGTTCTGGAACCGTTACCTCCGCCTGCTCGAGGAGGCGCGCCGCAACCCGAACGACCCGAACGATCCGACCGACCCCGGCGAGGACGACCCGACGTTCCCGAAGCCGCCGATCGGCTCGCCGAACGGCATGTTCTGGGCGTGGATGCTCGTCATGGGCGCGCTCGCCTCCCTGGCGGCGGCGGTCTGGCACTGGCTGCGGCGCCGCCGCGCCGGCGCTCCTCCGACGGAAATTTAGGCGCCTTTCCGGCCCATTTTCGCGATCCCTCCCGGCGGGCGTTTGTGCTATATTCGGGCCGTGAGCGCCTCCATATTGGCGTTGGTCCTGCTCGCCGCCCCGGCCCGGGCGGGCGTCATCGCGCCCGTCGAGACCGTGGCCGCGCCCGTGTCCCCGGCGGGGCCGATCGCGCCCGTCGGCTCGCAGCTCGGCGGCTCCATGATTCAGGCTCCGACTCTCGGCGGCTCGCTCGACCTGCGCGGCGGGATTCCGCTCCTGCCCTCGCCGGCGCCCGGCCTCGTCGTCCCGGGCCTCGGCCTCGGCTTCGTCGGCGGCGAGGCCGCGTTCCAGTCGCCCGAGAAGGCCGCCGCCGCGGCGAAGACGCAGCCGCAGGCCTCCGCCGTCGAGAGCTCGCCCGAGACGCCCGCGCCGAACGGCGTCGCGCCGTCCAAGAAGAATCCCGCGATCCCCGGCGGCGTCTCGCCCGGAAGCGGCTTCACGCCCGTCGGCCGCGAGCGCGACTCCGAGACCGGCCTCTCCGCGACGGACGGCGCCGCGCGGCTCGGCGCCGAGAGCGAATCCGTCTCCAAGCCCGGCGCGGGCTCCTCCTGGTTCTCGGGCGCGAAGCCCGAGGAAGCCGCCGGCCTCGGCCGCCGCTTCTTCGACCGCTCGCAGGACTCCGGGCGCGGCGTCGTCGTCGAGATCTCCGCGCGCCGGCCCGAGACCTCCTTGCTCGCTTCCGTCGGAGGCGGCGCGCCGTCCGCGCTGTCGGCCGGCTGGGCGAAGGCCGCGTATGTTCCCGCCGACGCGCTCGGCGGTCACGGCGCGGCGTTCAGCGCGCGCGGCGAATCGCTGCGAGACGCGGTCGGCTCCGTCGCGCCCGGCCCGGCTCTCGCGCCGGCGGGAGCGCTGAAGCCGGGAACCCTCGCGCTCGACGGCTCGGCGGCTCAGGCGGGGGGAAAAATTCTTTCCGCTCCGTCGATCGAGACTTCCGCCGGCTTCGGTTCCGGCGCCTACGGCGCGGGCTCTTTGCCCGCCGCTCCGCGACCGCTCGCGCTCGACCTCTCGGGCTCCGGGCTGATCGTGCGCGTGCGCTCCGCGCTCGGCTCCTTCGCCGGCTCCGAGACGCCGGCCGCTCTCGCTCCGGTCCTCCCCGCGGCGTCCGCTCCGTCCAGCACCGCGTTTCTCGAGCGCGGCGGCCTGCTCGAGGCGATGTCGACCTCCGAGCTCCACGCCGGCGTCTCGCCGACGTCGCCCGCTTTCGCCGGCAAGTCCGTTCCCGCCGCGCCCGCCGCTCCCTCGTCTCCGCTGCGCCGCGCCGCCTCCTGGTGGCCGCTGCTCCTCCTGCCGATCCTCGCCGCGTTCGCGGCGAGATTTTTCCTTTAAAAGCCCTAAAAAATAAGGGGTATTGACGGGCGGTAGGAATCCGCCTACCCTTATAAGGAAATGGGCTGGCTTCGATCCGGGCTGTTCCGCCGCGTCGCGACGGTCATGGGGGCCCTTGCCCTCATCCCCGTCGTCTTCCTGTCGTGGCGCATCCTTCAGACCAACGCCGCCGCCGTCCAGGGCGCCGTGCTCGAGCTGCACGTCAAGCTCGCCGAGAAGGAGGCCGAGCAGGTCGAGGCCTGGATCGAGTCCGTCGACCAGCGCGTCAAGGTGGCCCTCGTGGGCCTGCGCGCGCGCATGGATTGGAACGACAAGAAGGAGCTCACGCGCTCGCTCGTCGAGGCCGGCTCGGGCGTGGCGTCCGTCGCGCTGCTGCGCGAGGACGGCGGCGCCATCCTCGAGGCGTTCAACCCCGAGTTCTCGAAGGAGCCGACGACTCTCGACGCGAAGGCCGCCCGCGCCGCGCTGCGCCGCGCGATCGCCGGCGGCGCCGGCGCCGAGATCCTGCGCTCGCCGAGCGGCCCGATGCTCGTGCTCTTCCGCCCGCTACAGGGCGGCGTCTTCGCGCGGGTCGTCGTCCCTTTGACCGACCTCGCGTCGCGCATCGCCGCCGAGCGCGTCGGCGGCACCGGCTTCGCCGTCCTCATCGACAAGGACGGACGGTCTCTCTCGGCCGACGAGACGCCGCGCGGCAACAGCCTCTCCGATCTCCCGCAGTGGTCGATCACGAAGACCGCGCTCGGCTCGGGCGGCTCCGTCGGCTCGAGCGAGTTCGTCGCGCCCGACGGCGTCGCCCGCGTCGGCGCCTACGCGCCGGTCCCCGCGCTCGGCGGCGCCGTGCTCATCCTCCAGAACCGCGAGGAAGCCTACCTCTCCTCGCTCGAGGCGCGCCGCGCGGCCGGCTACGCGGTGCTCGTCACGCTCGTAGTCTCCGTGCTCGCGGCCTTCCTGCTGGCGCGCGCGCTGACCGCTCCGCTGCTCGCGCTCACGCGCGGAGCGGAGGCCGTGGCGCGAGGGGACTTCCTCGCGAAAGTCGACATCAAGACGGGCGACGAACTGCAGGACCTCGCGGAGACGTTCAACACCATGACCGCGCGGCTGCGCTCGTACTCCGTCCTGCAGATCGACCGGCTGATCGCCGAGCAGCGCAAGACCGAGGCGATCCTCTTCTCGATCAATGAAGGCATCGTCATGGCCGACCGCGAGGGGCGCATCCAGCACGCCAACCGGCAGGCGCGCGAGATGTTCGGCCTCGACCCGGACGCGGACGTCGAAGGCAAGCCGCTGCAGGAGACCTTGCCCGAGGGCGCGCTGCGCGACGCGCTTTCCGCCGTCGCCAAGGAGCCGGGCAAGGGCTTCCGCGACGTCGACCTCTCGACTGAGGCCGCGCGCAAGTATCTGCGCGTCTCGGCGAGCGCGGTCGTCACCCCGAGCCGCGCCTCCGAGCTCGGCGTCGTCTTCGCCGTCCGCGACGTCACGCTCGAGCGCGAGCTCGAGCAGATGAAGGACGACTTCCTCCACTACATCACGCACGACCTCCGGAACCCGCTCGGCTCCGCGATGGGCTTCCTCGACGTCCTGCTCAAGGGCACCGCGGGCGTGCTCAACGCCGACCAGCACTCGATCGTGTCCTCCGTCCGGCGCTCGACGAGCCGCCTGATGGCGATGATCAACAACATCCTCGACATCGCGAAGATGGAGGCCGGCCGCGCGCGCCTCAACCTCAAGACGGTTTCGCTCGCCGGCATCGCGGGACGCTCGATCGACATCCTCGAGCAGCTCGCGAAGGCGAAGAAGGTCTCCGTGCACCTCGTGGCCGTCGAGGAGTTCTCGATCGAGGGCGACTCCGACATGCTCGAGCGCACGTTCACGAACCTGCTCGGCAACGCGATCAAGTACGCGCCCGAGTCCGGCACGATCACGGTCTCGATCCATGACGCCGGCACGCACCTGCAGTGCTGCGTCGAGGACAACGGCGACGGCATCCCGCCGGAGCACCTCAAGCGCGTCTTCGAGAAGTTCGAGCAGGTGCCCGGCCAGCGCAAAGGCGGCACGGGCCTCGGCCTGACGATCACCCGCTATTTCGTCGAGGCCCACCTCGGCCGCATCTGGGTCGAGTCCGAGGTCGGCAACGGCGCCCGCTTCTATTTCACCGTCCGCAAGAATCTCGTCCTCGCGCCCGACGGCACCGTCCGCGCGGGAGAGGGGGCGGCCGCGTGAGCCACGGGGGAGCCCCGTGAGGGCGGCGGCGGTCGCGATCCTCCTCGCGATCTCCGCGGTCCCTTGTCTCTCGCAGGAGGAATCTTCGTCGTTTCAAAACGTCGTCGTGCAGCCCGGCGACACTCTCTGGGCCATCTCGAACAAATACCTCAAGGATCCGGCGAGCTGGGACCAGATCCTCAAGCACAACAAGCTCCCCACGAAGGACCCGACGGTCGCGCTGCCCGGCATGATCTTGCGCGTGCCCGTGAGGCTCATCAAGGCCCAGCTGCGCGCCGCGCACCTCGTCTACTCGGTCAATCGCGTGCTCTACCGCCGCAAGGAGACCGCGGATTGGAAGGGCGGCAAGACGATGATGGAGCTCTTCCAGGGCGACAGCGTGCGCACGCTCGAGGACTCAAAGGCGCGCGTGAAGCTCCTCGACAAGGAACTGCTCTCGCTCGAGCCGAACTCGATGGCCGTCATCAAGCCGCAGGACCGCGACGGCGACATCGAGCTGAAGAGCGGCTCCGTCATCGCCGGGCGCGCGCGCGTCGTGACGGCGACCGCGCTCGTCACGCCGAAGACGAAGGACACGCGCTACGCGGCGAGCGTCGAGCCCGACCTCACGACCCGCGTCGAGGTCTACAAGGGCCTCGCCGCCGTCGACGCGCAGGGCAGCCGCGTCGACGTCCCGGCCGGCATGAGCACGCGCGTCCGCCCCGGCCTGGCGCCCGAGGTGCCGAAGGTCATCGCGAACCTTCCCGAGATCGAGGCGCGCGGCCTCGAGTTCGCCTCCGCGATCAAGGTCGGCGGCGGCGCCGCGCCGGAGCCGCGAGGCGCGCTCGCCGCGCCCGAGCCCGAGGCCGACGCCGAGAGCCTGCGCGGCGACCTGCAGAGCCTGCGCGTCGGTCTCCCCATCATGGGGTACCGCGTCCAGGCCGCGAAGGACAAGGAGTTCACGAATATCCTGTTCGACAAGAACTACGAGTCGGACGACCGCTTCCTGCCGGGCGACGGCGGGCTCGCGCCCGGCGCCTACTGGTGGCGCATCGCGATCGTCGACCTGCTGGGAACCGAGGGAAATTTCTCCGCGCCGCGCTACTACACCGTCGGCATCAAGCGCGCGAACGCGGCGCAGACCGCGGACTTCCGCAAGGCCGTCACGATCGCCTCCCCGTCGGAGGACAGCGTCGTTGACGACGACGACGTGAAGGTGATCGGCGTCCTGCGCGACGACCGCTTCACGGTGACGATCAACGACAAGCCGATCCGCGCCGACGAGGACGGCAACTTCATGATGACCGTGCGCCTTCAGCCCGGCGTCAACGAGATCCTCATCAACATCGCCGACGGCAAGGGCAACTCGACCTCCCTGTCGCGCCGCCCGCGTTGAGGGGGTGTCAGGCCTGACCCCTTATTCTATTCTGGCGGCGGGAACGCGGGAGTTGCTGCGGTTGAGGATGTTCTTGCCCGCCTCGACCGGCGCCAAGGCGCCGAGCAGGATCGTGCCGTCGGGGCCGACGAGCGACGCCGCCGGATGGCGGCCCGGGCGCGCCGGGTCCTCGGCGAGGGCGACCGCCGACCAGCCCCAGCGCGTGGGCGTGCCGCGCATTTGAGCGCGCGGGATCGAGACCGAGACTTCGGAGCGCTCCGCGGCCCAGACGGCCTTGAAGACGCCGACCTCCTCGGGCTCGCCGCCGCCGCGCGCGCGGTAGAGGCGCGCCTCGTCGCCGGCGATCGAGAGAGCGAGCTCCCACGCGTCCCGAGCCAGGACGATCGCGCCGCGGCCCTCGAGCATGGTCACGCGGCCCGCCCCGAGCACGCGGTTGAAGTCCACGTAGATCTCGTAGACGGGGCGCGGCGGGCCCATGAACGCCCGGCCGACGCGGAGCGTGACCTTGACCGCAGCGTCGTCCCAGTCGGCGCGCAGCGCGCGGATGCGCCACGGGTCGGCGAGCGAGCCGCCGTCCTTGAACGGGCCCGTGGAGCCGCCGATCTGCGGCGCGAGCGCGATCAGGCCGAGCGGCGCGCGGAATTCGACGAAGCCGGGGCCGGAGAGCGCCTTGACGCCCGTCGGGCCGTCCGAGGCCGCGCCGGTAGTCGGCGCCGAGCCGGCCGCGTCGTAGAGCGACTCGGGCGCGGGCAGCTTGAGCTTCTTGTAGACGGCGACGAGCAGCTTGCGGAACTCGGCGGGAGGCGCCGGCGGGGCGGGCTCCGCGCCCTCGGCGGGAGGCGGCGCGGGGGCGTAGAAGCGCGCGGCCTGGGCGCGCCGCAGCGCCTCGACGGCCGAGTCGAGCGTGCGCAGGTCGGCCGAGCCCGAGTTCTGGTAGCGCTCGATCGCGGCCGCGGCCTCGCCGTAGGCGTCCCACGCGAGCTTCGCCGACGGATCGGACGGAGGAACGGCCGCGCGCTGGGCGTCCCACGCGGGCCAGTCCGCGATCACGGACGCCTCGACCTTCGTCTCGGACTTGTACTTCGCGAGCTCGCGAAGCGCTCCCGCCCCTCCGAGGGCTGGGCGACCGCCGGCGAGCTCGCGAAGTACAAGTCCGAGACGAAGGTCGAGGCGT
>CAYVFO010000110.1:0-7582 GCA_964450975.1 uncultured Elusimicrobia bacterium
GCTGCCCCCGCGGCCATCCTCGTCGTCGACGACGACAAGAACCAGCGCAACATGCTCGCGTTCGCGCTGCGCGACAAGGGCTACGACGTCGTCGCGGTCGACAGCGGCTCGCTCGCGGTCGAGCAGGTCACGCAGAAGCTCGTCGACGCGGCGATCTGCGACATCATGATGCCGGGCATGAACGGCGTCGAGGCGCTCAAGGCGATGCGCAAGTCGCAGCCGGGCCTCGAGGTGATCATGGCGACGGCCTACGCGACGCCCGCGCTCGCGGCCGCCTCGCTCGCGGGGGGCGCGTGCTCCTACATCGCGAAGCCGTACGAGCTCAAGGAGCTCTTCACCCTCCTCGATCAGGCCCTCGCCCGGCAGGGGAAGTGACGTGCGCCTCGACAGCAAGCTGCTGCTCGTCTTCGTCGCCGTCTCGCTGGCCCTCGCCCAGCTGATCAGCGTCTCGTCCAAGCGCGCCGTCCACGCCGTTCTCGTGTCCAACATGGAGGCGCCCGCGCGCGTGCGCGCGTACGAGATCGGCCGCTCGATGTCCGTCGGCCTCAAGCCCGGCGCGGAGAAGCTGCTCGAGTACTATCTCAAGGGCTGCCTCGGCTCCTTCGGCGCGTCGTACGCGGCCGCGGTCGACGCGAACGGCATGATCGTCGCCTCCGAGAGCGTCGCGGGCCTCACGCGCCCCGCCGGAACGCAGGTGGCGCCCGCGGGCCGCGAGCCCGAGGGCCGCGACGGAGAGATCGAGGGCAAGCCGGTGCGCGAGCTCCTCGTGCCGGCGGAACGCGGCGCGCTGCTGCTGGGCTACGACCTCGAGGAGGCCCTGCGCACCGAGCGCGAGATCGGCCTGAAGCTTTTCGTGTTCACCGGCACCTCGGGCGGCCTCGCGCTCGTCGTGCTGTTCCTGCTGATGCGCGACCTCGTGCGGCGCTTCGATCAGGCGAGCGCGGACATCCTCGAGCACATGCACGACGGCGTCTTCGTCGTCGGCGCGGACGGCAATCTCCGGACGGTGAATCCGTCGCTCCTTCGCACGCTCGGCTACGCGGAGGCCGATCTCGTCGGCCGGCCCGCGTCCGTCCTGCTCGGCCGCGGCGCGGCGCTCGCGGCGGGGAAGGCGAACGCCGAGCTCCGCCTCACGCGCAAGGACGGGACTCCCGTCGACGTGCTGCTCTCGACTTCCGTGCTGCGCGCCGGCGGCGCGAGCCCCGCGGGCATCGTCTGCGCGGTGCGCGACGTCACCGAGCTCAAGCGCAAGGACGCGGAGCTCAAGGAGCGCGAGCTGCAGCTGCGGCACTCCGACAAGCTCTCCGCCGTCGGCCGCCTCGCCGCGGGCATCGCGCACGAGATCAACAACCCGCTCGGCTCCATCCTCGGCTTCGCGCAGGCCGCCGCCGCGCGCCTCAAGCCCTCCGCGTCGCTCGCGCCGGCGCTCAAGGGCATCGAGGAGGAGGCGCTGCGGTGCCGCACGCTCGTCAAGAGCCTGCTCGCGTTCTCGCGCCAGGGCAAGGGGGAGCAGTCCGTCCTCGAGCTCGCGTCCGCCGTCGAGGCCACGCTCGCGATGATCGAGGCGCAGGCTCGCGTGAAGAACGTGACGATCGCGCGCGATCTCGATCCCGCGGTGCGCGTGCGCGGCGACCGCGGCCAGCTCCAGCAGGTCGTCATGAACCTCTGCGTCAACGCCATCGACGCGATGCCCAACGGCGGCGTGCTCACGGTGCGCTGCGAGTCGCTCGCGGGCGGCCGCGCGGTCCTCGAGGTCCAGGACGAAGGCGCGGGCGTGCCGAAGGACATCCGCGGCCGCATCTTCGACCCGTTCTTCACGACCAAGGACGTCGGGCAGGGCACGGGCCTCGGCCTCTCGCTCGTCCACGAGATCGTGACGCGTCATGACGGCGCCGTCGAGGTCCGCGACGCGCCGTACGTCGGAGCCCTCTTCCGGGTGGTGCTCCCGGCGGCGGCTTGAAAGCCGGATTTCGAGGGGCTATACTGATGTCATGACGACGAGATACCTGCTCCCCGCTCTGCTTTCCATGATCCTCGCCGCCGGCGCGCCCGTCGCCGCTCGCGCCGAGGAAGACCCCGGCCTGTCCGCCGAGGAGGCGCCCAAGCCCAAGAAGAAACCCGCGAAGAAGAAGAAGGGCTTCGACTACGAGAAGTCGAAGTACAAGTCCCGCGAGCTGTCCGAGAACATGGTCAACACCTACAAGTTCAACGACAAGGGCGAGCCGGTGAAGGACAAGAAGAAGTCCGTCGAGCCGAAGAAAAAGAAGAAGCGCTCCGAGCCCCCCGAGCAGGCGATCCGGGAGAAGGCCGAGGCTTGCGAGGCCGACGTCGAGGCCTGCGGCGACAAGAAGCCGTCCGAGGCCGACGCGCTCTAGCGCTTGGCCGGGATGCGCGCGATGAAGCGCGTCCCTTTTCCGGGCTCGCTTTCGACGCGGATCGTCCCGCCGTGCGCCTCGGCGATGCCCTTGCAGATCGCGAGGCCCAGGCCCGTTCCCGCGGTCTTCTTCGAGACCGCGTCGCCGGCGCGAAAAAACTTCTGGAAAAGCCGGGCTTGGTCCGCCTTCGCGATGCCCGGGCCTTGATCGGCGACGGCGAGCTCGACGCTCGCGCCGACGCTCTTCGCCGAGAAGGTGATCGTCCCTCCCGCGGGCGTGTACTTGAGCGCGTTGCCGCCGAGATTGACGAAGAGCCGGTAGAGCTGATCGGCGTCGCCTCGCACGACCTCCGCGCCCGGGTCGATCTCGAAGGCGAACTTGGCCTTCGACGGATGCTCGTTGAAGAGGCGCGCGACCTTCTCGAAGAGCTCGCGCGACTTCACGTCCGCGGGCAGCAGCTCGATGCCTCCCGCTTCGATGCGCGTGATGTCGAGGTAGTCCGTGACCATCTGCGACAGGCGCTTCGACTCGTCGAGGATGACCTGCAGGTAGTGCCGGCGCTTCTCCCCGTCTAGCTCGTCCCAGAAGTCGAAGATCGTTTCGGCGAAGCCGCGGATCGCGGTCAGCGGCGTCCTCAGCTCGTGGCTGACGAGCGCGACGAACTCGGACTTCATCTTCTCGACCTGCTTGCGCTTCGTGATGTCGCGGTAGGAGATCAGAGCTCCGAAGCGCGCGCCGGCGTCGTCGGTGAGCGCGGTGATCGTGCTTTCGGTCCCGACGAGCGTGCGGTCCTTGCGCAGGCGCTCGCTCTCGTGGCCGCGCACGACGCCTTCCGCCTTCACCCGCGCCTGCAGCGCCGCGCCCTCGCTCTCGCGGCCGGGCGGCAGCAGAACGCTCAAGTGCCGGCCGGCCATCTCGACGCGCGTCCAGCCGAACAGCTCCTCGGCGCTCTCGTTCCAGCGCATCACGTTGCCCTCCGGGTCGGAGATCACGAGGGCGTCGGCCGACTGCTCGAAGACCTCGACGAAGATCTTCTGCTGCTGGAGCGTGCTCTGGATCAGGCGCGCGTTGCGCAGGTGGCGGGCGATCTCGACGAGGGCGCCGAGCCGCTCGGCGTCGAGCGCGGTCTCTTTGAGGTGGCCGAAGACGACGCCGCCGGTCATGACCGCCTCCGAGGGGGTCAGGCGCATGAGCGGCGCGGCCTCCCACGAGCGGCCGGCCTCCGCGCCGGACACGATGTTCTTCTCGGCGAACGAGCGCGCGAGCAGCGCGGTCTCCTGCGCCTGCGCCGCGTCGTCGCTCAGGCGCTTGTCGGCGTGACGGTGCGCGAGTACGGGACGGCCGACGTCGTCGACGAACCAGATCGCGACCGACTGAGCGCCCATGAGCGCCATCGCCGCGTGGCAGGCCTCGGGCAGCGCGTCCGCGAACGGCTTGTCGCCGAAGAGCGCGGCGGATATCCGGTTGAGCAGGACGAGACGCTGGTAGCGGATCTCGAGGGGGCTCGCGGAGGCGGGTTCGCCCATGGCGCGCTATTCTATATTATGATGGCCGGAATGAAGCTCGAGCTGGTCCGCTGGATCCTGCTGCCGGTCGCGCTCGTGGCGCTCGTGGACCTTCTCGTCCGCGGGCTCGCCGCGGGCAGCGCGGCGCTGTTTTTGATCAGCGGGCTCGGCTGGTACGCGATGTCGCGGTGGAAGGTCCACTCGCTCGACCGCGGGCCGGGCAACCGGCGCGGCTCCGACGCCTACTGGAAGAAGTAGATGTCGACGGCGTAGCGCCACTCGGGGTCGCCCATCGGCCCGATCTTCGAGCCGATGATCCGCTTGCCGTTCTCGACGAGGAATTTCGTCCGCTTCGCGAGCTTGAGCTCGGCTTCCTCCATCGTGCGCGCCGCCATACCGACGAACCCGAGCTCGGGGCCGATGTAGACGAGCATCCACGACGTCGGCGTCTGGACCATCGTCACGCCGGACTGGCGGATCATGTCCATGTCGATGTCGTCGCCCGGCTTGAGCACGCGCATCCGGATCTCGTCCTCGGGGCGCGCCTTCGGGTCGGCGAGGTAGAGGATCGAGTAGGTGGGCAGCAGGCCGTCGATCTTGAGCACTCGCGCGGAGATCGGCGTCAGGCCCGCTCGGGTCAGCGCGTCGCCGGCGAGCGCCATGTTCGCGCGCAGGCCCGCCTCGTCCTTCGGCGGGAACTGGCGCGGCTCGGCCATGAACTCGCGCACGAGCTTGCCGTCGGGCGAGCGGTAGGGCAGGACGTAGAAGCCCTCGTTGTAGGTCGGGATGCCGACCTCCATGCCGGCGTCGCGCAGGACGCGGGCCCAGTGATCGGCGGCCTGCAGGAACTCCGCGCGCGTGTCGGCGTACCCGAACAGCGACGTCTTGCCCGCCTGCGCGTGCATGTGGCCGCGGGTGATCACGTCGGCCGGGCGCGGCTGGGGCTCGACGAGCTTGACGGGGTCGGCGAGCGGCGCGGCGGCGATGAGGGCGGCGAGAGCGAGTTCGGTCATGGCCCGATTCTAGACAACGCGAATCGCGGCGGTCTAGACCTAGAAGGGCCCGGATCGGCGGATTTTTACGGGGGAGGAGAAGCCCTTGAGCGCGGCGCTCTCCGGCCGCCAGCCGGCGGCGATCGCCGCGGCGCCGGGATCCTCGAGCGTGGTCTCGCTCGCGACGATCTCGCCGTCGCCCGCCATGCGCATCATGCGCGCGGCGGAGTTGACGTAATTGCCGAAGAAGTCGGCGCCCTCGAGCCGGTCCTCGCGCAGCACGCGGCCCCACGTGATCCCGAACCGCGGCTTGAGGGAGACGGTCCGGCGTATCTCCTCGGCGGCGCGGAGAGCCGCGGCGGGGGTCGGAAAGCTCGCCATGAGCGTCTCGCCCTCGGTCTTGACGACGAACCCGCCCGCGCGCTCGATCGCCTCCTTGGCGCGCGCGTGGAACGACGCGACGGCCTGATGGGCGATCCGCTTGCCGCGCGTCTCGTAGACGGGGCTCCAGTCGCGCAAGCCGACGAACATCGTCGCGCGGCGCTCGAAGCGGGAGAGCGAGAGGCGCGGCTGCAGGTTCAGGCCGTCGAGCGAGCGGTAGTACGGCGCGGGCTTGAGCGAGCCCCGGCCCGCGGCGTCCTCGTAGACGATCTCGCCGCCGTCGGCCTTCTCCGCGAGCTCGAGGGCCTTCTCGACGCTCGAGCCGAACACGTCGCGGCGCTCCGGGTCGACGAGCACCCGGCCGCCCGACACGCCGGCGCGGAAGGAGACGCGGTCGTCGCCGAGCTTCTTGCGCAGCGCCCCGGCCGCTCCCTGGATCGCGTGCGCCGCGTCGAGCGCCTGGCCGAAGCTCGGGAACGCGATGAGATAGCCGTCGCCGAGACGCCGGATCACCTTGCCGTCGAACTTCGCCGAGGACTCCTCGGCGAAGTCGAGCGCCGCGCCGACGAGGGCGTGCGCCTTGCGGTTGCCGAGGTCCATGTGGAGCTTCGTCGAGTCCTTGAGGTCGACGACGAGCAGTCCGACGCCGCGGCGCTCGTGAAGGCCGCTCTTGAGCGAGAGATCGAGCGGCAGGGCCGACGGCGGGAGGACCGACAAGGACGGCCGGTCGGGGAGCGACGGAGCGTGGCGCGCGGCGGGGGACAGCGCGAGCGTCAGGGCGACGGCGGCTACGGCCTTCATCGTCCTATATCATACAACGCCGACGAGACGGCGGCGGGGCATTCCTGCTGCGGGAGGTGCCCGCACTCCGGGACGGGCGTGAAGCGCGCGCCGGGAATCGAGCGCCACAGCCGCTCGCCGGCCGCGCGAGGGATCGCGCGGTCCGACTCGCCCCAGAGCACGCGCACGGGCACGGACGCGAGCGCCGCTCCGCGCTTGTCGAGCAGGTCGGCCGCGCTCAGCGCGGCGACGGTCGCTGCGGCGGGGCGCGCCTTGATGGACGCGACGATCGCGGGCCATGCGCGCTCGGGCGCCGAGCGCGTCTTGTGGTAAGCGCGGCCGGCGAACTCCTTCATCTTCTCGACGGTCGGGTTCTCGAGCACGCGCGCGGTCTCGACGGCGGCGCCCGTCGGGTCCTCGGCGCCGGCCGGGTTGACGAGGAGCAGGCGCTCGACGCCCTCGGGCCACTTGAGCGCGAGCGTGCCCGCGATCCAGCCGCCGAGGCTGTTGCCGACGACGGTCCAGCGGGGGCAGCGCGCCGAGAGCGCGGAGCGCAGCGCCTCGGCCTGCGCCGGAACCGAGTAGCCGGCGGCGTCCGCGGGGGCGCGCGAGCCGTCGGTTCCGGGCAGGTTCACCGCGAGCAGCCGCCATCCCGCGGGCGGCGCGGACGCGCCGTCCTTGCCGAGCAGGATCTTGTCCCAGGTGAGCGCGGAGTCGCCGAGGCCGTGGATGAGCGCGGCGCAGCGGCACGGCTCGCCGGGCGCGCACAGGTCGCGCTCGTACGCGACGAGCCCGCCCGCGTCGACGACCTTCACGCCGCCGGCGCGCAGCGCGAGCTCGCGCGCGGCGACGACGGTCTCGAACGGGAAGAGGAACAGGCCCGCCGCGGCGGCGGCGAGCGGGACCGCGATCGCGGCGCCGAGCGCCGAGGAGGCCTTCACGGGCCCTCCCGCCGCAGCGCGTCCATGACCGCCGCGCGCCGCCCCGGGGCGTCCGCCGCGAGGCCGACCGCGACCGGCAGCAGCACCGCCGCCGCCAGAAGCAGCGCGGCCTCCGCCGGGTCCGCGGCGAACGGCACGTTGAGCCGCTTGGCGACGGCCCAGCTCAGGCCGACCGACGCGAGCGCGGCGGCCGCGCCCGCGAGCGCGCCGAGCGCGGCCAGCTCCGCGGCGTCGGCCGCGAGCGTCTCGCGCGACGTCCAGCCGAGCGCGCGCTCGAGCGCGGCGTCGGCGGCGCGCTCCTCGCGGCCGAGCGCGACGAGCCCCGCGACGACGAGCATGCCGACGACGACGCAGAAGCCCGCGAGCGCGCCGACGGCGGCGAGAAGCAGGTCGAGCGTTTCGCGCACGCGCGCGAGCATCGAGGCGGCGTCGATCACCGAGACGTTCGGCAGGGCGCGCGCGAGCTCGACGCGCAGCGCGGCGGCGTCCTCGCGGCTCTTGGAGCGCAGCGACGCGATGTAGGTGCGGGGCGCCCGGTCGAGCAGGAAGGGCGAGAGCGTCACGAAGAAGTTCGGGCGCATCGCGGCCCACTCGACCTCGCGCACCGA
>CAYVFO010000110.1:7592-8125 GCA_964450975.1 uncultured Elusimicrobia bacterium
CGCACCGACGTCACGGCGGCCGACACCTCCCGGCCCTGCACGTCGAAGGTGAGCTTCGAGCCCAGGCGCAGACCCGCGCGCTCGAGGAAGCCCTTCTCGACGCTGGCCTCGGGCTCCGCGGCGCCCGGCGTCCAGAAGCGGCCGGCGACGAGCTTCTCGGACGGATTGAGCGCGTCGGCGTAGGTCAGGTTGTACTCGCGGGCGCGCAGGCGGGAGCGCTCGCGATCCTCGGGGCGGCGGCTCTCCTTGTCACGCCCGAACGGGCGGCCGTCGATCAAGGTCAGCCGCGCGCGCACGAGCGGCGCGAACGCGGGCTCGCCGACGGCGCGCCCGGCGGCGATCGCGCGCGCCTTCTCGAGCTGCGAGGGCTGCACGTCGACGAGGAAGAGATCGGACGCGTTCGCGGCGGCCGTCGGCGCGAGCGCGCGTCGGAAGCCTTCTTTCGCCGTGCCGACCGCCGCGAGCAGGGAGAATCCGCCCGCGAGCGTGAACAGCATCACGCGCGACGGCCCCGGCCGCCGGATGAGCCGGCG
>CAYVFO010000110.1:8135-9241 GCA_964450975.1 uncultured Elusimicrobia bacterium
GGCGCTGCGCGCGGGAAGCGGCGCGCCGGACGCGGCGTCGGCGAGCCGCTCGCCCGCGCGCAGCGCCAGCCGCGACAGGAGCTCGACGGCGAGCGCGCCGCCCGCGAGGGCGAGCGCGAGCTTGAGCGCGTCCTCGGCCGTCGCGGAGCGGCGCCACGCTGCCGCGAGCACCGCGAGGCCGGCCGCCGCCCAGCCCGCGGCTGCGAGGGCGCGCGGCGCCTCGGGCGGGGCGCGCAGGGCGTCGAGCGGCGCGCGCGCCGGCAGCGCGCGCACGCGCGCGGCCGAGAGCCCCCAGGCGAGCGCGGCGGAGAGGCCGAGCGCCTCCGCGAACGCGAGCGCGTCCGGGGGGACCGTGAGCTCCACTCCGAAGGCGGGCGAGAACGCCGCCGCCCCGGCGGCGACCGCCCAGCCGAGCGCCGAGCCCATCGCCCCGCCGAGAAGGCCGGCGCCGACGCAGAGGCCGGAGTAGAGCCGCTCGACCTCGCGCGCGGACGCGCCGAGGCAGCGCAGCAGGCCCATC
Source organism: uncultured Elusimicrobia bacterium (assembly GCA_964450975.1). Taxonomy (GTDB): domain Bacteria; phylum Elusimicrobiota; class Elusimicrobia; order UBA1565; family UBA9628; genus GWA2-66-18. Next base: position 8,656 of record CAYVFO010000110.1, read on the forward strand.
GTCTCGGCCTGCGAGTCGAGGAACAAGGTCAGGCCCGCGCGAAGCCCCGCCGCGCCGAGCAGCAGCGCGGCGAGAGCGAGGACGGCGAAGAACGTCGAGGCGCGGCGCATGCTGTCGCGGACGGAGGGCTCGCCGTCGGTGAAGGACTCGACCGAGAGATGCGGCGACGGCAGCGCCTTCTCGAGCGCGGCCTTCGCGGCGCGCGCGCCGGAGGAGGGATCCTCGGCGTCGGCGAGCGCGAGCGTCCAGACGCGGCGCGTGCGGGCGCCGAGCCCGAGCAGGCCCGTGCGCGGCAAGTCCTCCGCCGCGACCATCAGGCGCGGCGCGAACGCGAAGCCGCCGAAGCCGCGGTCGGGCTCCTTGTCGATGAGCCCCGCAACCTCGAGCTCGAGCGAGCCCAGCCGCACGCGGTCGCCCTTCTTGACCGCGCGCTCGAGCGCGAGCCCGCGCTCGACGAGCGCCTTTCCGCCTCCCGCGAGCAGAGCGGTTCCGCCGGGCGGCTCGGTCGCGAGCGTCCCGCGCAGAGGATAGGCGTCCGACACGCCCTTGACCGCGACGAGCACGGGCTCGCCGCCGCGCGCGGGCG
>CAYVFO010000111.1:0-9183 GCA_964450975.1 uncultured Elusimicrobia bacterium
CCGCGAGGATCTTCTCGATCGCGGCCTTGGCGGCGACGAGGCTCTTCTCGCGGCCCGCGGTCTCGGCCTCGACCTTCTTCGAGAGCTCGTCGTGCTCCTCGGGGTGCAGGTACATGAACGCGAGGTCCTCGAGCTCGCCCTTGAGCTTGAACATGCCGAGGCGGTGCGCGAGCGGAGCGTAGAGCGCCATCGTCTCCGCCGCGATGCGCTCCTGCTTCTCGCGCTTGAGGAAGTTCAGCGTCTTCATGTTGTGCAGGCGGTCGGCCAGCTTCACCACGATGACGCGGATGTCCTGCGCGGTCGCGAGCAGCATCTTGCGCCAGTTCTCGGCCTGCGCCTCGTCGCGCGACTCGAACTTGAGCGCGTCGAGCTTGGTGACGCCCATGACGAGCATCGCGATCTCCTCGCCGAACTCGGCGCGGAGCTGCGCCTCGGTCGTCGAGGTGTCCTCGATCGTGTCGTGCAGGAGGCCCGCGCAGACCGTGGGCAGATCCATGCGCCACTCGATGAGAGAGTCCGCGACGGCGACGCAGTGCGAGAGATAGTGGTCGCCGGAGGCGCGAGCCTGGTCCTTGTGCGCGGTCTCGGCGAAGTCCCACGCGAGCTCGAGGGCGATCGGGTCGACGTGAGGCGAGTACTGCGTGAAGCGCGCGATCAGGTCCTTCTTCTCGGTCACGAGGCCTCCGCGGCGCGCGGTCCGCGCCGGCCGAGCTCGAAGACGAGGTCGGAGCGGGACGCCTGCTTCGCGTCGTGCGCGATCGTCACGACCGTCCGGCCCTCGAGCGCCTTGCCGAGCGCCTCGAGGATGCCGCGCTCCGAGGCGCCGTCGAGATGGGCGGTCGCCTCGTCGAGGATCACGATGTCCGGGTCCTTGAGGAGCACGCGCGCGATCGCCAGGCGCTGCCGCTGGCCGGAGGAGAGCGCGAAGCCCCAGTCGCCGAGCATCGTCTGGTAGCCCTCGGGCATCGCCGCGATGAACTCGGCGGCGCCGACGGCCTCGCACGCGCGCTCGACCTCGGAGAGGGTGACGACCTTGCGGCCGAGCGCCAGGTTCTGCAGGACGGTGTCGTTGAACAGCGGCGCGTCCGCCGTCACGATGCCGACTTTGGCGCGGATCGAGCCCGCGTCGAGCTCGCGCGCGTCGACGCCGTCGAAGAGGACGCGGCCCTCGGTCGGCTCGTGCAGGCGCAGCAGGAGCTTCGCGGCGGTCGTCTTGCCGCAGCCGCTCGGGCCGACGAGCGCCACGCGCGCGCCTTTCGGGATCTCGAGGTCGAGGCCGCGCAGCGCCCAGCTCCGCGCGCCCGGATAGCGCAGGCCGGCGTTCTCGAAGCGGACCGACGTCTTCAGCCCCTTGAAGGGCGGGAGCGCGCGCACGGCCGTCTCCTCCGTCTCGTCGAGGATCTGGAACAGGCGCTCGGCCGCGGCCCAGGCGCGCTGGAGCTCGGCGTTGACGCGCGCGAGGTTCTTGATCGGCGCGTAGGCCGCGAAGAGGGCGCCCATGAACGCGAAGAACGCGCCCGGCGTCATGCGGCCCGTGATGACCTCGCGGCCGCCGAACCAGATGATCGCGCCGACGATGACGGAGGCGCCGAGCTCGAGCAGCGGGTTCATCAGCGCGGTGGCGCGCAAGTAGCGCATCATCGGCTGGAAGAACGACTCGTTCTCCTCCTGAAATTTCTCCGTCGCGCCTTCCTCGTAGTTGAACGCCTTGACCGTCATCATGCCGCGCACGCTCTCGGCGAAGCGGTGATGGAGGCGGTCGACGGCGATCTGCGACTGCCGGCTCGCGTCGCGCATCTTGCGGGAGAGCACCCAGAGCGCCGCGAGCGACAGGGGCGAGCCGAGGACCGCGAGGAACGCGAAGCGCCAGTCGAGCTTGAAGAGCGACGCGATGAGGAACGCGACGGTGAGCGTGTCGCGGATGAGGTAGACGGGCAAAGTGTTGAGCGCCGACTGCGCGAGCGTGAGGTCGCCGGTCACCCGCGAGAGGACGTCGGCGCCGCGCGTGCCCGAGTAGAACTCGAGCGGGAGCTGATGCAGCTTGCGGAAGATGTCCTCGCGGATCTGCTGGATGACGCGCTGGCCGATCCAGCTCATGAGGTAGCTCATCACGTACGTCGCGACGGCCTTGAGCGCCACGAGCAGCGGCACGCCGGCGACGGCGAGCGCGAGCATGCGCAGGTCCTTCGCGATGAAGACCTCGTCGACGATCGGCTTGAGCAGGAGGACGGCCAGGCCGTTGAACGCCGAGACCGCGGCCATCGCGAGGCACGCCCAGCCGAAGCGGCCGAGGTGGGGCTTGAGGTAGGCGGACAGCCGCTTGCGCACCGTCATGCCGCCTCCTTCGCCGCCGCGGCGAGGACGGCGGCGGCCGCGCGATCGGCGGCTCCGGGCGTGCCGAGCGAGCGGCGGACCGCCAGCAGGTCGGCGCGCGCGGCGGCCGCGCGGGCCTCGTCGTCGAGCAGCATGGACGCCTCGAGGAACACGCGCTGGGGCGTGGCGTCGCGCTGGATGAGCTCGGGGACGACCGTCTTGCCGGCGAGCAGGTTCGCCATCGCGATGTGCTTGACCTTCACGAGCGCGCGCGCGATCGCGTACGTCGGCCAGGAGAGCTTGTAGACGACGACCATCGGCACGCCGAGCAGCGCGTTCTCGAGCGTCGCCGTGCCGGAGGAGCAGATCGCGAGATCGAGGCCGGCGCGCTCGCGGTAGTCGGTCTCGCGCACGAGCTCGCAGCCGTCGGGCAGGCGTCCGTAGGCCGAGTCCGGCTGGGACGCCGCGGCGAAGACGACGCCCTTGAGAAACCGGTTCTTGAGCCGGAGGAGGCGGAAGGCCTCGTAGAACAGCGGCAGGTGGCGCTTGAGCTCCGATGAGCGCGAGCCCGGCAGCAGGCCGATGACGTTCGTGGACTCGCGCCGTTCGGGCGGCGCGGGGATGAGGTCGAGCAGCGGGTGGCCGACGAACTCGGCGGGCACGCCGGCGTCGCGGTAGAGCTTCTCCTCGAACGGGAAGATCACGAGCATCTTGTCGACGAGCTTCTTGAGCACCTTCACGCGGCCGGGGCGGCTCGCCCAGACCTGCGGGCTCACGAAGTAGAACGCGGGCACGCCCGCCGCCTTGGCGTACGGCAGGATGCGGCGGTTGAAGCCGTAGTAGTCGACGCAGACGAGCGCCGCGGGGCGCTCGCGCTCGAGATAAGCCTTGATGCGCTTGGCGAGCTTGAGCAGGAAGCCGATCTTGAGCGCGGGCTCCCAGAAGCCGGTGACGCCGCGCGAGGCGAGGTCTTCGAGGAACTCGTCGGCGGCGGCGCGGCACAAGGGACCGCCGACCGCGGCGACGCGGACGGACGGCTCGCGGCGCTTGAGCGCCTTGATCAGGTTTGAGGCGTGGAGGTCCCCCGAGGGGTCTCCCGCCACGACGAGGACTTTCATCAGCTCCGGAGTATGTCCTTTCCGACGTTCTTCGCGATCTTGCCCAGGTCCTGGGCCCAAGAGGGGATGAGCGAGCGCGAGCCGGCGTGGCCCGACAGCTCGTAGCGCTCGAGCTCCTCGGAGATCTGGAGCGCGAGCTTGAGCGCCTCGACGCCGCGCTCGCCCGACGGCCAGGGCTTGCGGTTGTGGCGGATGCAGTCGAGGAAGTGCTGGTGCTCGTTGCGCAGCGGGTCGGTCGAGGAGAGCTTGGGGCTCAGGTACTCGACGTCCTTGAGGCTCTTGATGACCGGAGCCTTCTTGCGGTAGACCTTGAGCGCGGAGTTGCCGTAGTCGAGCGAGATGTAGGAGTCCTTCTGGAACGCGCGGAGCTTGCGGCTCTTGGAGACCGAGATGCGCGAGGCCGTGAGATCGGCGACGCAGCCGGTCTTGAAGCGCACGCGCACGTTCGCGATGTCCTCGTGGCCGGAGAGCAGGTTCGCGCCGAGGGCCTCGATGGACTCGACCTCGGAGCCGACGAGCGTGAGAAGGATGTCGAGGTCGTGGATCATGAGGTCCATGACGACGCCGATGTGGCTCATGCGCGGGTCGTACGGGCCGAGGCGCTCGACGATGATGTAGCGCGGGTCGCGGATGTGCTTGACCGCCTCGAGCACGGCTGGGTTGAAGCGCTCGATGTGGCCGACCTGAAGGACGAGCCCCTTTTCCTCGGAGAGAGCGAGCAGCTCCTTGGCCTCGTCCACCGTGGACGCGAGCGGCTTCTCGATGAGGCAGTGCGCGCCGGACTCGAGGACGGCCTTGCCGACCTCGTAGTGCATCGGCGTCGGGACCGCGATGACGGCGGCGTCGACGCGGCCGAGGACGTCCTTGTAGTCGCGCACGGCGACGGTGTTCGACTGCCACGCCGCGAGCTGCGCCTTCCAGACGTTCGTGTCGCAGACGCCGACGAGCTCGACGCCCGCCGCCTTCGAGAGGGCGCGCGCGTGGTGCGTGCCCATTTTGCCGGCGCCGATGACGGCGACCTTGATCTTCTCGTTCTCCGTCATGAGGCGGGTCCCTCCGGGGGAAATCCTGCGACGGCGATGCCCGCCGCGTCGGCGTCGGCGGCGAAGCGCTCGCGATCGAACACGAGCGTCGAGCCGGCCTCGAGGGCCAGAGCCTTCACGCCGTGCTTCTTGAAATGGGGGATGGAATCGAGCCCGACCACGGGAAGGTCGAAGCGGAAGTCCTGCTTCGGCTTGGCGACCTTCACGACGACGAGAGCGGGAGCCTGGCCGCGGGAGCGCGCGAGCGCGGCGGCGCGCTCGACGCAGGCGTCGGTGCCCTCCATGCCCTCGACCGCGACGATCGCCTTGTCCTGCGCGACGACGGTCTGGCCGATGTCGAAGCCGGCGACCGCCTTGGCGGCCTTCCAGCCGAGCGCGACGTCGGCGAGCTGATCGGCGGTGAGCTTCTTCTTCGTGAGCGCGGCCGCGGGAGCCAACAGGTGCTCGAGGTACAGCGCCGAGGAGACGAACTCGATGCCGTCCTTGGCGAACTCGTCGACGACGGCCTTGAGGATCGTGTCGGTGCGCTTGTCCTTGAGGCCGAAGAGCACCTTCGCGGCGCGCAGGTCGGGCATGACGCCGCCGAAGAGGGAGACGTGCTGGACCTTGCCCGCCATCACGACCTTGCGCACGCCCTTGTCCTTGAGCGCCTTGATCGGCGCGTCGAGCTGGCCGAGCTTGAACCAGGTGAGCCCCTTCGCCGCGGACTCGAGCGCGGGATCGGTGACGCCGGGGATGCCGAGAGCGACGACGGGCACGCCGCGCCGCTCCGCCTCCTCGGCGACGAGGAGCGGGAAGCGGCCCGACCCGGCGATGAGCCCGAGGGGCTCGGCCGTCGTCAGGCCGCCGCCTCCTCGAGCTCGGTCGCGCCGACGGCCGGGCGCATGTAGCCGCGCTTGCCCGCCGACTCGATGAAGTCGATCCACTCCTGGACGACCGGGTCGACCTTGCCCGCCTTGAGCTTGGCGAGCGCGTCGACCTGCGTCATGCCGGAGAGGAAGAGCGTCTTGTAGGCGTCCTTGAGGGCCGTGCGCGACTCGGGCGGGACGCCCGCGCGCTTGAGGCCGAGCATGTTGATGCCACGCATCGTCGCGCGATCGCCCTGGGTATTCGCGAACGGCAGCACGTCCTGGCCGTTCATCGACGCGCCGCCGAGCATCGCGAGACGGCCGATGCGCGTGTGCTGATGGATCGCGCACATGCCGCCGAGCACCGCGCCGTCGCCGATGGTCACGTGGCCCGCGAGGAGCACCGCGTTGACGACGATGACGTTGTTGCCGACGACGCAGTCGTGCGCGACGTGCGAGCACGCCATGAACAGGCAGTTCGAGCCGATCTTCGTGAGGCCGCCGCCCTGGGCGGTGCCGCGGTTGATCGTCACGCACTCGCGGACGGTGTTCTTGTCGCCCATCACGAGCCGCGTCTTCTCGCCCGCGTACTTGAGGTCCTGGGGCGGGGTGCCGACGTAGCAGCCGGCGTGGAGGACGTTGTCGGCGCCGAGCGTCGCGTACTCGACGACGGCGTGCGCGCCGACCTTCGTCCGCGGCCCGATCTCCGTGTCCGGCCCGATGATCGCGTACGGCCCGATCTCGGCGGTGGGATCGATCTTGGCCGAGGGATCGACGACGGCGGTCTTGTGGATCGCCATCGCCTAGGCCGCCTTGTCGACCAGGGCGAAGGTCATGTTGGCTTCCGCCGCGAGCTTGCCGTCGACGTACGCCTCGCCGCGGAACTTGCCGGCGCGGCCGAGCCGCAGAATCTCGATGTGGTGCTTGAGCACCGAGCCGGGGAGGACGGGCGTGCGGAATTTCGCCTCGTCGATGCCCATGAAGAAGGCGATCTTGTTCTCGAAGCCGCCCTTGGAGAGCAGCATCGCGCACGCGGTCTGCGCCATCGACTCGACGATGAGCACGCCGGGCATGACGGGCTGGCCGGGGAAGTGGCCCTCGAAGAAGTGCTCGTTGGCGGTCACCATCTTGGTGCCGATGCAGTACTTGTCCTCTTGGATGACGTCGATCTTGTCGACGAGCAGGAGCGGGTAGCGGTGCGGGATGGCCTTCTTGACTCCGTTGATGTCGAGCGAGCGGATGACGGGACCCGCGAACGGGTTGGCGGCGGGAGCGGTCTCGGCGGTCATGTTATTTGGCCTCCAGGGCGGGCGTCTTGGATTTGCGCAGCTTCTTGGCCGCGCCGTCGAGCATCTTCGCGAACTCGACGTTGTGGGCGTGTCCGAGGCGCTCGGCCTCGATGCGCATCTTGAACAGCGGGCGGCCGATGAGCGTCAGGTCGCCGATGAGGTCGAGCAGCTTGTGGCGGACGAACTCGTCGGGGAAGCGCAGCCCCTCCTCGTTCGTGTGGAAGCGATCCTTGCCGATGACGATCGCGTTCTCGAGCGAGCCGCCCTGGGCGAGGCCCTGGGACTTGAGGTAGGCGACCTCGTGCTCGAAGCAGAAGGTGCGCGCGCGCGCGACCTCGGCCAGGTAGCTCTCGCGCTCGACGGTCATGGACATGGTCATCTTCGGCATGAGCGGATGGTCGTGCACGAGCGTCGCGACGACCTCGAACTTGTCCGACGGGATCGCGCGGTAGCGCGCGCCGTCCTTCGCCTGGTACGTCACCTCGTGCGGCAGGTGCAGCCAGCGCTTCGGCGCGTCGAGCGGCTTCAAGCCGGCTCTCAGGAGGGCTTCGATGAAGGGGAGCGCGGAGCCGTCCATGATCGGCGGCTCGTTGGCCGTGACCAGGATGTCGAGGTTGTCGATGCCGAGGCCCGTGCACGCCGAGAGGACGTGCTCGACGGTGTGGACCTTCGCCTCGCCGAGGCCGAGGTTCGTGCCGCGGACCGTCGTGAGCACGAAGTCGAGGCGCGCGGGAATCATCGGGACGCCGGGCAGATCCGAGCGGAAGAACCTGATGCCGGTGTTCGCCGGCGACGGGCGGAACGTGATCTTGCACTTGTTTCCGGTGTGGAGGCCGACGCCTTCCAGCTCGACCTCTTTCGCGATGCTGACCTGCAGTGGGGTGTCGTTCATCATATCTTGGGTTCTCCGAGCTTCTTCTCGAGCTCCTTGATCTTGTCGAAGAGCTCCGGCAGGCGGCCGAACAGCGCCTGGAGCTTCATCGCCTCGCGGAACGGCCGGCCCGGCGAGCCGAACATCGTCGCCTTCGGCGCGACGTCGCTCATGATGCCCGTCTGGGCGGTCACGATCGCGCCGTCGCCGATGGTCAGGTGGCCGGCGATGCCGGCCTGGCCCGCGAGGATCACGTTGTTGCCGACGATCGTCGAGCCGGCGATGCCCGTCTGCGAGACGAGGACGCTGTCGCGGCCGACCTTCACGTTGTGGCCGATCTGCACGAGATTGTCGATCTGGGTGCCGGTCTTGACGATCGTCGAGCCGACCGCGCCGCGGTCGATCGTCACGTTCGCGCCGATCTCGCAGCCGGCCTCGATGACGACGTTGCCGATCTGCGGGATCTTCGTGTGCTTGCCGGTCTTCTTGTCCGTCAGGAAGCCGAAGCCGTCGGCTCCGATCACGGCGCCCGGGTGGATGATCACGCCGTCGCCGATGACGCTGTCGTCGCGGATGACGACCTGAGGGTAGATCAGGCAGTTGCGGCCGATCTTGACGTTCGCGCCGATGTAGACCTGCGGGTGCACGATCGTGTTCTCGCCGATCGCGGCCAGGCGGTCGACGAACGTGAAGTCGCCGATGAACACGTTGGGCCCGAGCACGGCCTTGCCGTGGACCGAGGCCTTCGCGCTGACGCCGGGCAGGATCTTCATCCTGTTCGCGTCGTCGATGAGCTTCACGAGCTTGGCGAACGCGGCGCGCGGCTCGGCCAGGACGACCTTGGCCTTCGCGGCGCACTCCATGTCGGCGCAGTCCTCGGGAACGAACAGGAGGCCGGCGGGCGCGATCGCGGCGAGGGCGCCGTACTTGCGGTTTTCGAGGAACGCGGCGTCGGAGGCCGTCGCGTCGCCCACGTTCGCGACGCCGGTAATCGGGTGCTCGAGCGCGCCGGAGGCCTTGCCGCCCGTGAGGGCGGCGACCTCGGCGACCGTCATGGGGTTGGGAAGGGTCTTCATGGAGTCGGGGCCGCTCCGCGCAGCTGCTTGAGGACTTTCTCGGTCAGATCGACGGCGCCGTGGCCGTAGAGCGTCGCGGACTTGTCGACGACGACGGACACGCCCTCGCGCTTGGCGACCTCGGAGATCGCGCGGTAGAGGCGGGCGAGGACCTGGTCGGTGCGGCGGCCCTCGGCGTCGAGGAGAGACTTCTCCGCGCCGAGCCGCTCGTTGTCGAGCTCCTTCTGCACGAGGTCGATCTGCGCCTGCTTGGCGACGATGAGGCCGTCGATCTCGAGCAGGCGCTGCGCGTGCGTCGGCCCCGCGATCGGCGCGGGCTCGGGCAGTGCGGCGGGCGGCTCGGGGAGCGCGGGCGCCTCGGGCAAGGCCTCGGGCGCGGGTTCAGGCTTCGGCGCTTCCGCGACGGGAGCGGGCGCGGGAGCGGGCGTGGGAGCGGGAGCGGGAGCCTGCGCCGGCGCGGGCTCGGGCGCCGGCACGGCGGCGCGGTCGCCCGTCGGATTGAGCGGCGAGGCGCCCGGGCGCTCGAGGTTGAGCGGCCCGTCGGTCAGGCCGGGCAGGTTGATCGTCAGCGGCGCGGTCGTCGCGGGCGCCGGCTCGGGCTTGGGCGCGGGGGGGGCCTCGGTGA
>CAYVFO010000112.1:0-8641 GCA_964450975.1 uncultured Elusimicrobia bacterium
CACGCCGCCGTACATGGCGCCCGAGCAGGAGCAGGGCCAGGTGCGCAAGGAGTCGGACGTCTACGCCCTCGCGGTGTGCTCCTACGAGATGCTGACGGGCAAGCTGCCTTTCATCGGCATGGGCGCCGGCATGCTCATGAACAAGATCAACATGAGCTACGTCGCGCCCTCGCGCGCGATCGCGGGCCTGCCCGAGACGCTCGACGACGTTTTCCACAAGGCTTTCCAGGCCGACCCCGACCAGCGCTACCGGACTCCGCAGGAGTTCGCGGCCGCTCTCGAGGCCGCCGCGGGCGGGGCCCGCGCCAAAGTCTGACCCGGAGTCGACCATGAACATCCCCTCGATTTTCCGCCTCGCCGCGGCGGTCCTCCTGCTCGCGGCGCCCGCCCTCGCGTGGGACCCGAGCACGCCGCGCGACGGCGACCGGACCCGCGACGGGAATCGGGGCGGGCCTCCCCAGCCCGTCCCCGCGAACCAGATCGTCCCGCGCGCCGAGGAGCAGTTCCGCCGCCTGCGCCGTCGCGTCTCGGAGAAGTACGAGGACAAGCCCGAGCTCGTCCGCTACGTGGACGTGACCAAGGATCAGTTCGTCAAGGAGGCGAAGACCGCTCTCAAGAAGGAAACGTACGATCCGCGCGAGATTTGGTACCTCGGCCGCGTGGTCGAGGACGTCCTGATCCCCGCGGTGGACGGCCTCGTCGAGATCGCCTCGGTCGAGCGCCCGGAGCAGGAGCGGCGGCAGATGCAGACCGCTCTGGCCATGACGGTCCAGTCGAACTACAACACGATGGCGCAGTCGCTGCCGTCCAACCTCGCGCAGGAAGGAGAGCCGGCGCCCAATCTCAGCCTCCCGATCGGCTTCTCAGGCGCCGTCACCAACACGGTCCAGAACGGGATCAATCGCGTGAACGGCTGGATTCCGGGCTCGACCGGCAATCCGAACGGCCCCAATCGGGACGGCTCCAATCCGAACGGCCCCAATCCCAACGGCGACAACCACCGCCGCGACGTCACGCCCGAGGAGCTGAAGAAGTTCCTCGACGAGTCCGAGGTCCTGCAGATCGCCTTGCGCGCCGCGAACTACGCGATCGACCCGGCCAACGCGCCGAAGCCCGAGCCGGTTCCGCCGGTCACGACGAATCCGCCCGTCGTCGTCAAGCCCGAGCTGCCCAAGCCGACCGAGCCCGAGCCCCTGCCCGAGCCGAAGCCGACGCCGCCTCTTCCTCCCGGCGGCGTTCTCCATCCCGTCGGCGTGGGCAACAACATCGTCTACAACCCCGGGGACCACATGATCGCCGAGCGCGGCGGGTCGGACCTGCTCGCCGGCGACTACGAGAAGGCTCTCAAGTCCGCTCGCCGCGCGCTCGCCATCAACCCCCGTAACCAGAGCGCGCTCTCGGTTCTGCACACCGTCCAGGGACGCGCCGGCGGCCAGCTCGCGAAAGAGGCCGGCGAGGCGGCCGCGACGGCGAAGGCGGCCGCGCTCGGCGGCGGCTTCGCGGGCGCCGACTCGCTCGGCGGGCCCGCCGCGCCGTCGGCGGAGATCGCCGCTGCGGCTCTCTCGGGCGCCGCGCGCGTCTCGGGCGACCAGGCGCGAGCCGCGTCGATGGGCGCGTGGAAGATGGGGGACCGCAAGGCCGCGATCGACATCCTCTCCAAGGAGCTGGCCGCCAATCCTCGCAATCCGATGCTGCTCAACCAGCGCGCCGCGATGTACGCGAAGCTCGGCCAGTACGACAAGGCGATCGCCGACGCGAACGCCGCGCTCGCCCTCGCTCCCGGGAACATGGTCCTCCTCCGCACCAAGGCGCTCGCCGAGAACCGCGGCAAGAAGTACGAGGACGCGCTCGCGACGGCCGACGAGATGATCAAGAAGGATCCCAACAACGCGTGGGGCTGGGCGTTCCGCGCCCACGCCAAGGCGGGTCTCGGCGACCGCGCCTCGATGCTCGCCGACCTGCGGCGCGCAGCCGAGCTCGATCCGGCGTTCGCCAAGACCGCCGAGGCCGCGGCCCTGATCCAGCTTCCGTCGGACGCCGACGTGCTCTTCCTGTTCCCCGGCGAGGAGCCGGCGAAGGCGGTCGATGCTCCGGCGGCCGCGTCGGGCCGCGGGCGAGGCTTCGGCGTCGTCGTCGTCGCGGGCGTCGCGGGCGGCCTCCTGCTCGCGCTCGGCCTGCTGTCCGTCGTGATGGGCAGGAAGACGGCTCCGTCGGCCTTCTCCCAGGCGGACCGTTCCGCGCCGGCCTCCGCTCCGTCCTCCGCGCCGCGCGTTCCCACGGCGCAGCCCGCCTCGGCGGGCGGCCTGGCCGGCGGCCTGATCCGGGGCCAGTACTCCATCGCGCGCCAGATCGGCCAGGGCGGCATGGGCATGGTCTTCGAGGGCACGGACAAGTCGCTCGGACGGCGCGTGGCGATCAAGAAGATGCGCGACGAGCTTCGCCTCAACGCGCGCGAGCGCGACCGCTTCATCATCGAGGCCAAGACCGTGGCCTCGCTCCACCACCCGAACATCGTGGACATCTACGCGATCGCCGAGGAGGGGGACGACGTGTACCTCGTCTTCGAGTACGTGGACGGCAAGACCGTGCACGACGCGATCCAGGCCGCCGGGCGCCTCGATCCGCGGGAGGCCGTGCGCGTCGCGAAGTCGATCGGCGAGGCGCTGACGTTCGCGCACGGCCGCGGCGTCATCCACCGCGACATGAAGCCGTCGAACGTCATGCTCTCGGGCCGGCAGGTGAAGGTGATGGACTTCGGCATCGCCCGCATGGCCAAGGACGCGCTCACGCGCTATTCGATGACGAACACCGTCGTCGGCACGCCGCCGTACATGGCGCCCGAGCAGGAGCAGGGCCATGTGCGCAAGGAGAGCGACGTCTACGCGCTCGCGGTGTGCTCCTACGAGATGCTCACCGGCAAGCTGCCCTTCATCGGCATCGGCGCCGGCATGCTCATGAACAAGATCAACATGAGCTACGTCGCGCCGTCGCGCGCGATCGCGGGCCTGCCCGAGGCGCTCGACGAGGTGTTCGCCAAGGCGTTCCAGGCGGACCCCGACCGGCGCTACCGCACGCCGAGCGAGTTCGTCGCGGCGTTCGAGACGGCCGCCGGCGGGACGCGCTCCGCCGCCTAGGTCCTTTGGTCCCGCCATTCGTGGGCCCTAAGTCCTTGCTCCGCCGCCTCGGACGGGCTATCCTCCGCCATATGAGGCTCGCATTGGCCGTCCTGCTCGCCGCCGCGCCCGCCGTCCAGGCTCACGAAGGCTCCGACGAGCGCTGGCGCGCGCGGATGACGAACGCGGCCTCGGCCATGGGCGTCGAGCTCCCGGTCCTGGCCCCTCTCCCGGACGTCCCCGTGGGCACGGTCGTGACGTCGTCCGAGCCCGTCGGTGGCGTCGTCATCGAGGAGAGCTTCGTCAACTTCAAGTACAGCGACATGGTGGACCGCTTCGAGAGCATGAGCCGCACGGTCATCGGCCGCAACAAGAAGAAGCGCCGCGTGAACACGGGCGTGACGCCCGCGGACCGCGTCGAGGCCGGCGAGATCAAGTACATCGTCATCCACGCCTCCGGCGGCGCGACCGGCAAGCCCGGCGCGTGCGAGGGCTCGGTCCGGTGGCTGGCCCAGCAGACGACGGCCGCGCACTTCATGGTGTGCCGCGACGGCCGCGTCTACCAGATGGTCAAGATCGAGAACATCGGCAACCACGTCAAGAACGGCGACATCGACAAAGCCTCGGTCGGAATCGAGACCGAGAGCGGGCACCCGAAGCCCGTGCGCAAACCGATCCGCCGGTGTTCGATCACGACGACTGGAATCCCGCGAAGTACTGGCGCATGTACGCCTCCCTCGGCTGGCTCATCCGCGCGATCGCCAAGGAGACCGACCTGCCGCGCGACACCCAGCACGTGATCACGCACGAGCTCGCCGACAGCGCGACGATGCTTCCCGGCCGCGTGAAGGGCGACCGCCATACCGATCCGGGCCCGCACTTCACCGGCGGCTCCTACCAGGGCTTCGACGCTCTCTATCCCGGCCAGAACCCGACGCCCTACTCGTGGCTCATGAAGCTCGTCGCGGACGACCTGCCGCCCCAGATCTGGATGCTCGCGGCGTCCCCGAACTCCGACCAGGTCGAGATCAAGGACGCCAACGGCCTCGCGCACATCCGCGTCTGGAAGCTCGACGCGGCCGGCAAGGCGCGCGACATGAAGTACGAGTGGTCCGCCCCCGTCGACGCGGTTCCCCCGGGCAGCCTCACCGTCACCGTGCCGTCCGCCGCCGGCGACTACCGCGTCGTCGCGCGCGACCTCGTCGGCAACACGAGCTCGGCGCTCGTGAAGGTCCCCGAGCGCGCCGCGCTCGCGATGGCCGCGCTGCGCGGCGGCTTCTCGCTCACTCCAGAGCCGGCGATGCCCGCCGCCCTCGTCGAGCCGATCTCGCTCACCGCCGAGTAGGCGGCGCGCCCTCGACCGGCTCGGGATCCAGGATCGACGCGATCACGCCGCCGGCGAGCGTCGCGGCCACGAGCGCCAGCACCCACAAGTTGAAGCCGTCTCCGAGCAGCGCCTTGAGCGGCGCGTGCGCGAGCATCTTCACGCCGACGAGCATCAGCACGAGCGCGAGCGCGGTCTTGAGATGCCGGAACTTGCCGATCATGCCCTCGAGCGCGAAGTAGAGGCTGCGCAGGCCGAGGATCGCGAAGACGTTGCTCGTGAACACGATGAACGGATCCGTCGTGATCGCGAACACGGCCGGGATCGAGTCCACCGCGAACACGAGATCCGTGAACTCGACGACGAGCAGCGCGAGCATCAGCGGGGTCATCATCCAGCGTCCGCCGGGGCCGCGGACGAAAAAATGCTCGCCGTGGAAGTCGTCGGTCACCGGCAGCCATTTCCGGGCGTGCCGGATGAACGCGCTGCCGGCGGGGTCGTCTCCGTCGGCGACGAAGAGCATCTTCAGCGCCGTCAGGATCAGGATGCCGCCGAAGACGTAGACGATCCAGGCGAACTTGGCGATCAGGGCCGCGCCGACGGCGATCATCGCGCCGCGCATCGCGAGGGCGCCGAGGATGCCCCAGAACAGGACGCGGTGGCGGTACTTCTGGGGCACGCGCGTCATGCCGAACACCATCGCGATCACGAAGATGTTGTCGACCGACAGCGACTTCTCGATGAGGTAGCCCGTGACGTACTTGATCGCGGCCGCGGGACCCTCGTTGTGGCCGAGGGGATTGGCGGCGGAGACCGACATCAGGTCGACCGTCTGCCCGATGCCGTACGGGTGGCTCCGATAGAGGAAGTAGACGACGGCGGTGAAGGAGAGGCCGAGGGCGATCCAGATCGCCGACCAGATCAGGGCCTCCTTCGGCTTGACCTCGTGCGCGTCCTTGTGGAACACGCCGAGGTCGAGCGCCAGAATGAGGAGGATGAACGCGATGAAGCCGGACCAGATCCAGACCATTTGACCTCGTTGAGCCTTTGGATCGGCCGCGAGGGCGAAAAAAAAGACCCGCGCGTACCGCGCAGGTCTTGATCGCTCCGATTTTCCGGAGCCCCGTGGACCGGCCCTTTCGGGCGTGTTGACGATCCGCGAGCGAGAATCTACTCCCCTGTCACCCCCTAGTATAGCAGTAGTTCCTCTGTTATACTAGGTCCGTCGGGGGTGACCTAGCTTCGACAAGCGTCGTTGAACTGACAGTCGCAGGCACGGGTTGGTCAGGACCCGTTAAAAACCGGACCAAACAACAACTGCCAACACTCCGTTGGCTTGGGCCACTGCCTAACACGCAGTGAGCACACGCTGGTCCTTGACGCCTGCTAGAGGGTCGCCAGTGTAATGAGCAGGATGCGGTCCTTCCCTGTTATTCCGTGGGCGGGGGGCCTAAGACCGAACGGGGTTAGCCCGGAGAGCACGCGTCCATCGGTTTTCTCCGGGCGAAACTGAGGATGGGCTAAGCCTGTAGTGACTACAGTCGGCGTCGTTTGGACGCGGGTGCAAATCCCGCCACCTCCACCATTTTGACAGTGGGCGACTCGCGAGCGGTGACGTTGGCGGGCTCGTACGGCCTCTTCGCGGGGCTCGCCGTGCTTCTCGTGGCGCGCCCCGAGCTCGGCCCCGCCGCGATTCCGGCCTGCGGCCTGTGCCTCCTCTGGTCCGAGCTCCGCCAGGACGGCGAGTCGCCGGTCATCCTCACCTTCCTCGCGACCGCGGCCGCGCTCGTCCTCATGGTCCGCTCGCCTTCTTCCCTGCCGCAGCTCGCGGCCGGCCTCGCCGGTCTCTGGCTCCTCGCGGGCGCGCTGGCCGCTCACCGCGGCCGCCAGTTCCGCGACGAGCGCGAGACTTTGCTCGCGCAGATGACGCTCCAGGACCAGATCCGCGACGACGAGCGCGACCTCAAGTACTACCGCGGCTACGAGGCGACCGTCGGCGTCGAGACGCGCCTGCGGCGCGATCTCTCCGACGCGGCCAAGAGCCTCTCCGGCACGATGGACGGGCGCGAGGTGCAGGCGCGCCTGATCTCGATCCTCCAGCAGCGCTTCCCCGCGGCGCGCGTCGAGGTCGTCGGCGGCGCCGGCGAGGACCCGCTGCTGCTCGCGGCGCAGCGCAGGCGGGGGCCCGTTCTCGTCAAGGACGCGCGCGCGGAGCAGCAGGTCGTCCCGGGCGCGCGCTTCGTTTCCGGCGTCGCGCTCCCGCTCAAGGTCATGCGCCAGGCCGCCGGCTTCGTCAAGCTCGAGAGCGACGTGGCCTCGGCGTTCGGCCCCGACGACGTGCGCACCGCCGACCTCTTCGCGACGATGGCCGCGCTCTCCCTCGAGAACATCCGCCTCTTCGAGAGCGTGCACCGCCAGGCGACGCACGACGCGCTCACCCAGCTCCACAGCCACCGCTCGTTCCAGCAGCGCCTCCAGGAGGAGGTGCTGCGCTCCGGACGCTCGCAGACGCCGCTCGCGCTGATCATGCTCGACGTCGACCACTTCAAGCGCTACAACGACTCCTTCGGCCACCAGGCCGGCGACCACCTTCTGCGCACCCTCGCGGGCGTGCTCGGCTCCTTCGCGCGTCCCGTCGACTTCGTCGCCCGCTACGGCGGCGAGGAGTTCGCGATCATCCTGCCCAACTTCGTCCGTTCCGAGGCCGTCCAGCTCGCCGAGCGGATCCGCGCGCGCGTCGCCGCGGAGCCCTTCGCGTTCCAGGGCTCGCCCACGCGCGCGACGATGAGCCTCGGCGTCGCGGCGTTTCCGACGGACGCGACGACGCCCTCCCAGCTCGTGCGCGTCGCCGACGAGCGCCTCTACCGCGCCAAGCACGGCGGCCGCAACCAGGTGGTCGGATGACCTGGGAGATGATGATCGCCGGCGCCGCCTTGATCCCCGCCGCGGGCCTCTGGGCCGCGTATCCGCGCCGTTCCGCGGCGGCGGCCGCCGCGTTCGGCCTCGGGTTGGCCGCCGGCGCCGCGCTCCTCGCCGCCGCGCCCGCCGGCTCGCGCCAGGCCGCCGCGCTGACGGCGCTCTGGTGCGCGGGCGGCTCGGCGCTCGGCTGGCTCCTCGCGCGCCGCCGCGAGGCGGATCACGCCGCGCTCGCCGCGCGCCTCGAGACGGTCCGCTCGCAGCGCGAGAAGCTCGGCGCCGAGCTGATCTCCCTCAAGACGCGCGGCCAGTCGGCCGAGCTCGCGCACCGGGAGGCGACCGCGCTCTACGGCATGGTCAAGAGCCTATCCGAGGCGCTGTCTTGGGAGGACGCGCGCCCGAAGGTCGAGACGGCGCTCGAGCAGTTCTTCGGCCCGCGCGTCGAGTACGCGCTCTACGTCGCCGGCCTGCGCGGCGAGGGCGAGATCCGTCCGCTCGCCACGCGCGGCCTGCGCGTCTCTCCCGGCGCGTCCTGGGCGACGCTCGAGCGCCTGCTGCAGGAGCAGGGCGGAACTCCGGCCGCGCCGCGCGCCTTCGAGAAGCCCGAGCGCGCGGTCGGCATGCCGATTCGCGAGGGACAGGAATTGCTGGGCTACTTGTACGCGCGAGTCCCCGAGGGGACGGCGACGGAGGCGATGCTCGCCAAGACGCAGTCGTTCGTCTCCGAGCTCGGCGTCGCGTTCCGCCGCGTGAAGCTCTTCCAGGAGGTCGAGCGCCTCTCCGAGATCGACGGCCTCACCGGCGTGCGCCGCCGGGGCGCGTTCGACAAGAAGCTCGGCGAAGAGCTCGTGCGCGCGAAGACGTTCAAGACCACTTTCGGCCTCATGCTGCTCGACATCGACCACTTCAAGTCGCTCAACGACCGCTTCGGCCACCCGTTCGGCGACCAGGTCCTCAAGCGCGTGGGCGCGGTCCTCAACGGGCTCGTCTACGACACCGACTTCGTCGCCCGCTACGGAGGCGAGGAATTTGCCATCATCCTTCCGCGCGCCGAGCCCGCGGGCGCGCTGCGCAAGGCGGAGGCGATCCGCGCCGCGATCGAGGCCGAGAGGTTCTCGATCGGCTTCGAGGAGCTGAAGGTGACGATCTCGATCGGCGTCTCGCACTTCCCGCGGGACGCGTCTCTGCCCGAGGAGCTCGTCTCCCGGGCGGACGCCGCGCTGTACGCCGCCAAGTCGGCGGGCCGCAACAGGGTCGTCGACAGCGACGCCTTGCGCCGTTAGTCAGG
>CAYVFO010000112.1:8651-8848 GCA_964450975.1 uncultured Elusimicrobia bacterium
GCGCTGATCGCCCTGCACGTCCTCTCTCTCGCCGCCGCGACGGTGATCGTCGTCCGCTCGCGCGGCGACAAGCCCGGCTCCGCCAAGGACGGCAAGGCTCTGCTGAACCTCTCTCCGAAGGAGTCGGTCGGCTGGGTGTCCATCCGCGGGCCGATCATGTCGTCGGAGACGGGCAAGCCGTGGGAGCGCGGCGCCGA
>CAYVFO010000113.1:0-8724 GCA_964450975.1 uncultured Elusimicrobia bacterium
ACCGTACGTCGCCCTTCGCGTTCACGGGCAACAAGTTCGAGTTCCGCGCGGTCGGCGCGTCCGCGAACAACGCGATCCCGATGTCGACCCTCAACTCCATCGTCGCGGCGCAGCTCATCGCGACGAAGAAGGACATCGACGCCGCGCTCAAGAAGGGCAAGCCTCTCAAGGAGGCCGTGCTCTCCGTCCTGCGCGAGTACTACGCAGAGTCGAAGGCCGTCTGCTTCGAGGGCAACGGCTACTCCGAGGAGTGGGTCGTCGAGGCCAAGAAGCGCGGCCTCCCGAACGAGAAGACCACGCCCGCGGCCCTCAAGGGCTTCGCGTCGAAGAAGTCGGTCTCCCTGTTCGCCAAGCTCGGCGTGCTCACCGAAGAGGAGACGCACTCGCGCTACCACATCCTGCTCGAGAAGTACGCGAAGGACATCGACATCGAGGCCAAGCTCATCACCGAGATGGCGTCGACGCTCTTCGTCCCCGCGGCCGTCGAGTACCAGAACGAGCTCTCGAAGACGCTGAGCGCCCTGTCGGCGAACGGAGTCAACGCCCCCGCGCAGGCCGCGCTGCTGCGCACGGTCGCGGAGAAGGTCGAGAAGACCCTCATCGCGGTCGAGGAGCTCAAGGCGGCGCTCGCGAAGGCGGAAGCCCTCGCGGACGTCGAGGACAAGGCCTTCGCGTACTGCGACAAGGTCAAGCCGTACTTCGACAAGATCCGGACCGAAGTGGACGCGCTCGAGCTGCTCATGCCCGCCGCGTCGTGGCCGCTCCCGAAGTACCGCGAAATGCTGTTCCTGATGTAAGGAGTTTTATGCCGACGAAAGACGAGGTTTTGAAGGCGCTGTCGACGTGCATCGAGCCGGAGCTTCACAAGGACATCGTGACGCTCGGGATGGTGCAGAACCTCGTCGTGGAGGCCGGCGTGGTCAGCACGTAATCGAAGCTGACCACGCCGGCTTGTCCTCTCAAAGGCATGATGCAGCTCGAGGCCGAGGAAGCCGTCAAGAAGGTCGCGGGCGTGAAGTCGGTCAAGATCAACATGACCGCGTCGGTGAAGAAGGACGCGCGGCTCGAGTCGGTCCTTCCTCCCGGCATCAAGAATCTCATCGCCGTCGCCGCCGGCAAGGGCGGCGTCGGCAAGTCGACCGTCGCGTCGAACCTCGCGGTCGCGCTCGCGCTCGAGGGCGCGCGCGTCGGCATCATGGACGCCGACATCTACGGCCCCAATCAGCCGCAGATGATGGGCGTCTCCGGCTACAAGCCGATGGCCGGCCCCGACAACAAGATCGAGCCCGCGCAGAACCACGGCGTGAAGGTCATGTCGATGGGCTTCCTCATGGATCCCGACGCGCCCGTCATCTGGCGCGGCCCGATGCTCCACGGCGCGATCACCCAGTTCCTCAAGGACGTGAAGTGGGGCGAGCTCGACTACCTCGTGCTCGACCTCCCGCCGGGCACCGGCGACGTCCAGCTCACGCTCTGCCAGACCGTCCCGCTCGCGGGCGCGGTCATCGTGACGACCCCGCAGTCGATCGCGCTCTCCGACGTGCGCAAGGCGATCGCGATGTTCAAGAAGCTCAACGTGCCGGTCCTCGGCGCGATCGAGAACATGTCCGGCTTCGTCTGCCCGCACTGCGACAAGGAGTCGAAGATCTTCGCCGAGGGCGGCATCGCCAAGCTCAAGACCACGTTCGGCGTCGAGGTCTTCGGCGGCGTCCCGCTCGATCCCAAGATCGGCCAGGGCTCCGAGGACGGCCGGCCGATCGTCCTGTCGCACCCCGATTCCGTTCCCGCGAAGGCCCTGCGCGAGATCGCCCGCAAGGTCGCGGCGTCCGTCAGCGTCCGCAACGCGTCCGCCAAGCCGCTCGAAATCAAACTCGTCAAAGCCTGACGAATTACAGGGTCAGGCACAGCAATTCGTTAAATTCAGGAGCATTATAATGACCACCGCCACTGCCACGCCGGAAACCACGCCGATCAAGGTCGGCGCCGTCGCCCCCGACTTCAAGCTGCCCGACTCCGAGAAGAAGGAGTGGACGCTCTCCGAGTTCAAGGGCAAGAAGCCCGTCGCCCTGTTCTTCTACCCGCTCGACTTCTCCCCGACCTGCTCCAAGGAAAACGCCTGCTTCTCCAACGACCTCTCGCGCTACGAGAAGCACGCGCAGGTGTTCGGCATCTCCGTGGACTCCGTCTGGTCCCACAAGGCGTTCAAGGCGCAGAGCGGCATCAAGCACACGCTCCTCGCCGACATGCACCGCTCGGCGATCAAGGCCTACGGCCTGTTCAAGCCCGCGGCGAACATCTCCGAGCGCGCGACGGTGCTCGTGAACTCCGACGGCAAGGTCGCCTTCGTGAAGGTCGAGGCCGACATCACCAAGGAGCGCGACTACAAGGAGCTCGAGGCCGAGCTCGCGAAGCTCAAGTAAGCTTAATCCGGACTAAGAACGCGCCCCCGGCCGAGAGGCCGGGGGCGCTTCGTTTACGGCACGCTCGAGCTTTCTCGCCGCGAACGCGACGGCGGCCGAGCCGAGGGCGAGAACGAGTCCGATCGCCGTCCCGCCCGCGCGGTCATCGCTGTCGTTCCACCGGATGATGATCAGCGCGACCACGATGAAGTCGAGGAAGATGAACGCGCAGCGCTTGATGGTCCGCAGCGCCTTCGCGGTCTCCGGCGAGTACGCCTCGCCGCGCCCGGCCAATCCGAGCGCCTTGTGCGCGTGGAACAGCGCCGCGAAGAAGGGGATCGAGCCGACGTACGCGAACGCGAGGAACGGGTCGTTGAAATAGATGTCGCGGATCGTCGCGCCGACGTTCCGGCCCTCGAAATGAGGCTCGACGAGCAGGAAAGCGAGCGCGGCGACGCCGAGGAGAACGATCGCCGCCTGGAGAACGAGCGCCGAGCCCTTTTTCATCGGCAGAATTATAGAATTTCGCCGATGACCGACCCGAAATCCCTGACCGTCCTCGTCACCGGCGCCACCTCCGGGTTCGGCGAAGCCGTCGCGCGCCGCTTCCATAAGGAGGGGGCGAAGGTGATCGCGACCGGGCGGCGCAAGGACCGGCTCGACGCCCTGAAGAAAGAGCTCGGCGCGCGCTGCGCGACTTTGTGCTTCGACGTGCGCGAGCGCAAGGCGGCCTTGAAAGCGCTCGGGGCGCTGCCGAAGGGGTTCGAGGACGTGGACGTGGTCGTCGCCAACGCGGGCTTGGCGCTCGGGCTTGAGGGCGCGGATAAGGCCGACCTCGACGACTGGGACACGATGGTCGCGACCAACATCAGCGGCCTGCTCTACACCGTCCGGGCGCTGCTGCCGGGGCTCGTCGCGCGCGGACGCGGTCACGTGATCACGCTCGGCTCGGTCGCCGCCGACTTCCCGTACCCGGGCGGCAACGCGTACGGAGCGACGAAGGCCTTCGTCGGGCAATTCGCCCTCAACCTGCGAGCCGACCTGCTCGGCACGAACGTGCGCGTCACCAACGTCGAGCCCGGGCTCTGCGAGACCGAGTTCTCGCTCGTGCGCTTCAAGGGCGACGCCGCCAAGGCGAAGAAACCGTACGAGGGGCTCGAGCCGCTCACGGGCGACGACATCGCGGAGGCGGTCTATTGGGCCGCGACCTTGCCGGCGCACGTCAACATCAACCGCATCCAGATGATGCCGACGGCGCAGGCCTTCGGGCCGTTCGCGTTCTCGCGGAAGCCCTAGCTACTTCTCCTTGTAGAGGCGCTGCACCGGCTTGCCCGCGGTGTCCACGCCCTTGAGCTCGAGACTCTTGATCTCGCGCTTCGGGATGCCCATCCGGTACTTGCCCTTCGCGTTGAGCTCCTGCAGGCTCATCGCGGAGCCGCCGGCGAGCGGCAGCTTCGCCTCCGCGCCGCAGCCGTCGCCCTTCTTCGACACCGTGATCTCGGCGTTGCGCGACGGCAGGTCGTGCTGGAGCTGGTCGAGCTGCGTGATGTCGATGACGAGCTTCTTCTTGTCGGCGGAGAGGGACTTCACGTCGAGCGTCTTGAGCGTCTCGGACTTGATCTTGGAGTGCGTCGGCTTGTAGCACTCGTCGGGCTTGCCGTCGTTCATGCGCCAGTACATGTCGACGAGCTGGCTCTTCTTGTCCATGGAGCCGACGAGCTTGCACGAGTCGTCGGCGTAGGTGTGGATCACGAGGACGTTGTCGGGGTTCTTGTCCTTGTGCAGCTCGAAGAGACGCACGACCTCGCCCGGCGCCTTGGGGACCTTCTTCTCCTCGGAGCAGGGCTTGAGCTGGGCGCGCTCGTCGGGGGCCGCCGCGCAGGGAACGGCGAGCATCACAAACAGCGCGAGATGGTTCTTCATAGTCATAGCGTAACCTCGACGGACGGCTCCGGCAACCAAACACGAATCAAATCTTTACGCGCGGGGGAACGCGGGCTACACTTCGGGCGTGAAGGCTTTCCTGCTGCTCGCCGCGCTCGCCGCCGCCGCGCCCGCGCCGGACGTCATCTCGACCGTCGTCGCGGCGGCCGAGGCGCAGACCAAGGAGAAGGTCGTCTACGACGGCGCCTACGTGCGCATCCCGTATTCCGGCGGCGACGTGCCCGCGGGCACCGGCGTCTGCACCGACGTCGTGATCCGCGCCTACCGCAAGGCGGGCATCGACCTCCAGAAGGAAGTGCACGAGGACATGAAGGCCAACTTCGGCCTCTACCCGAAGAAGTGGGGGCGGAGGACGCCGGACACCAACATCGACCACCGCCGCGTGCCGAACCTCATGACGTTCTTCTCGCGGAAGGGGAAGTCCCTGCCCGTGACGCGCGGCAAGGCCGACTACGAGGCGGGCGATCTCGTCACGTGGGACCTCAACGGCCGCGGGCTCACGCACATCGGCGTCGTCGTCCCCGGCGGGCTCATCGTCCACAATATCGGCGCCGGCCCGCAGAAAGAGGACGTCCTGTTCTCCTGGAAGATCACCGGCCATTACCGCTACGCCGGGAAGTGACGGGCCCATAAGAAGAACGCCGCGAACACGCCCGCGCCGATCGCGGGCAGCCAGAGGATCCTCAGGCCCGGCTCGGCGGGCGCGGCCGCGAGCGGGACGTCGACCGGAACGGGCGCGACCGACTCGAACGGGCCGCGCGCGGGCTCGACGACGGCGGGCGCCTCGAAGGGGACGGGCGCGGCGCTCGGCGCCGGCTGCGGCGGGACTTGGGCCCTCGGCGGCTCGGGGGCCGGTACGGGCGCCTTCGGAGCGTTCGGATAGCTCTCGGGCATCGGCGTCGTCATCTCCGTCGAGGGCGTCGAGCGCTCGAGGCCGTCGCCGCGGTCGGAGATCACGTCGTCCGGATTCGGCCGCGCGGTCTCGGCGCCCGACGCGGGCGCGCAGAAAACGATGACGGCGAGCGCGAGGCTCCTCATCTCTTAAGGATAGCCCCGCGCCCGCCGGCTTACGAGCGGGCCCGTGTCAGCGCCGTCAGCCCTTCACGCACAGCACCTGCTTGATCTCGGCGACGATCTCGACGAGATCCTTCTGGTTCGACATGACGGTCTCGATCGGCTTGTACGCGGCCGGAATCTCGTCCACCACGCCCTCGTCCTTGCGGCACTCGACGCCTTGAGTCATCCGCTTGAGGTCGCCGACGCCGAAGCGGCGGCGCGCCTCGTTGCGCGACATCGTGCGGCCCGCGCCGTGCGAGCAGGACTCGAAGGACTCCGGCTCGCCCTTGCCGCGCACGATGTAGGACTTCGTTCCCATCGAGCCCGGGATGATGCCCATGTCGCCCTTGCGGGCGCGCACGGCTCCCTTGCGGGTCACCATGACCTCGCGGCCGAAGTGCGTCTCCGGCACCGCGAAGTTGTGGTGGCAGTTCACCGACAGCTCCGCCTTCGGCTCGACGCCGAGCGAGCGGCCGACCTGGTCGAGCACGCGGGCCATCATGATCTCGCGGTTCATCAGGGCGTAGTCCTGCGCCCAGAGCAGATCGCGCAGGTACGCGTCGTACTCCGGGGTGCCCTGGGCGAAGTACGCCAGGTCCGGGTCCGGCAGGGACACGAACATCTTCTTCATCAGGCCCTTCGCCGAGTCGATGTGGCGCTCCGCCAGCGACTTGCCGATGTTGCGCGAG
Organism: uncultured Elusimicrobia bacterium; assembly: GCA_964450975.1. Taxonomy (GTDB): domain Bacteria; phylum Elusimicrobiota; class Elusimicrobia; order UBA1565; family UBA9628; genus GWA2-66-18. The sequence goes on from CAYVFO010000113.1 coordinate 6,089, forward strand.
CCGGAGTGGAGCATCACCCACACGTTGTCCTCGGAATCGAGGCAGACCTCGATGAAGTGGTTGCCGCCGCCGAGCGAGCCGAGCTGCCGCAGCGCCTTGCCCTTGAGGTCCTGGACCTTCTTGTGGAGGCCGTCGAAGTCGGCCCAGCGCTTCCACTCGCGCGCGCGGCCGTCCGGATCGCGGTTCTCGTTGAACCCGACCGGCACGGATCGCTCGATGTTGGAGCGCAGCTCCGACAGCTTGCCGTCGAGGCGCGAGGACTTCACGCCCTCGAGCTTCACGGCGCACATGCCGCAGCCGATGTCGACGCCTACGGCCGCCGGCACGACCGCGCCCTCGGTCGCGATGACCGAGCCGACGGTCGCGCCCTTGCCGAGGTGCACGTCGGGCATGGCTGCGACATGCTTGAAGACGAACGGGAGGGCGGCGATGTTCTTGAGCTGCTTGAGCGCGTCCGGCTCGACGTCGTCGGACCAGATCTTCACCGGCACGCGCGCGTCGACGATCTTCTTGATCGGCATGTTCTCTCCAACGGCAGTATATACGGTCTAAATTGGAGCCGCCACCCGGTATCGCGCCGGGGTCTCCCGGCTACGAGGCGGGAGCTCTGCTTTTGAGCTATGGCGGCGGAAAAGGCCCGCCGCGGCGTCCCGCGGCGGGTTTACGGCGCCTTCACCATCGGCGCTTGGCCGAAGTAGAAGGTGTTGCCCGTCTTCTTCGCGAACTCGGCCATGACCTCCAGCTCCTTGAGCCGGAGCATCGCCGGGTCCGCGTACAGCTTGGCCGTGTTCGCACGGCACCGCGCGGCCGCCAGCTCCTCGCGGGCCGTGATCAGCGCGGCCTTCGCCGCCTGCTCGGCCTCGACGGACTTGATCATCAGCGTCTTGATCTCGCCCGGCAGGACCACGTCCTTCACGCCGCACGCCGTCAGCTCGAGGCCGACGTCCGCCGCGAGCGGTCGGATCTTCTCCGTCAGCTCGTCGGCCAGCGCCGTCTTCTTCGCCAGCAGCTCGTCCAGCGTCAGCTCCGCGACGATCGCCCGAGCCGCCAGCTGCAGCTGCTCGTAGAGATACGTCGTGTAAGCCTGAACCTTCGTCACCGCCTTCGCCGGCTCCGCCAGGCGGTACATCGCCGTCAGGTTCATCCGGACCGGCATCTTGTCCTTCGTCAGGATCTCCTGACCCGTCACTTGCAGCGCCGTCAGACGGACGTCGAACAGCACCGTCTCACGCCGCGGGAAGTAGTTGGTCAGGAAGTACCGGCCCGGACCCAGCGTCTTCTCGTACCGGCCGTCGGCGAACACGACCGCCTTTTGATACTCCATCACCTGCAGACGTCGGAACAGCATTGCGCATCACCTCCGTTTTTCATTTTCACGTTTTCAGATCGGCTCCGGACGCCGTCGTCGATTCCGATTTCCGGACGGGCTCGGGCGATACCGTCGCCCTCGCGCAGAGTCCTTCCATCGTCGCGATGTTCCGCTGAATCTCCGGGACGCCGGAGCTTTTTGTGCTTCGTTCGCTTAACAGGCGAATGCTCTACCAGCTGAGCTACCCTTGCGGGGGAGGAGTCGAACCTCCGACATTTCACGGCTCTGGCGTTTCCACGCGGAACGCGCTTGGCCACCGGCCGGCGCGCCGCTCACGTCAGATTTTCAAACTGGGCCCCGTCGTTCCTTCGATCCCGGCCTCGGGGCGGGGGAAGCGAAACGGTCTCGCTTCCCGCAAAGCCCGTCGTCCGTCGCGATGCTCCGCCGGATCTCCGTGAGACGACGGAGCGGTTGAGCGCCTTTTCTAGGGGCGCAGCTGCCATTAGCGCTCCTTTCGGAGTCGGGGAATCGAACCCCGACGGTTTTTGACGTTCGTTGCGGAACACGGAAGGCCACTGGCCGCCGCGCCGCTCCCGTCAAATTGGTAGCGGGAGTGGGACTCGAACCCACCTACACGAGCTTATGAGACTCGCCGGCTATCCCCGAACCGAATCCCGCTGTATATCGGTGCCGATAGCAGGATTCGAACCTGCACTGACCGCATTCTGAGTGCGGCGCCTCTTCCGTTGGGCTACATCGGCGAAAATTGGTCAGGGCCGGAGGAGTCGAACCTCCGCCTCTCCCGTCCGAGGGGAGTACGCTGCCGTAACGCTTGGCCCTGATGGTTCCCCGGCCTTGAATCGAACAAGGTCCTTCTCTTTGTAGGAGAGACACGCTACCGTTACGCCACCGGAGATTTGGAGCCCTCGCCAGGAATCGAACCTGGACTTGCTCGTTCGAAGCGAGCCGTGATGGCCGTTTCACCACGAAGGCAGATTGGCTGCGAGGGTCGGAGTCGAACCGACATCGGCCGGTTAACAGCCGGCTTGCTTACCAGTTAGGGACCTCGCAATGAACTAGTTCTGGAAACAGTGATTATCAGTAGTAGATGGCGGCCGCGACGGGACTCGAACCCGCTGTGCCGGATCGACAATCCGGTTCCTCGACGCTTCGGACTCGCAGCCTTATGTGACGGAAACCATCGAACTGGCGCCGGTGCCAGTTTCATGGTGTTGAAGCCATCGCCGCCCCCGCCCTCGCCGGGATCCGCTGTCCCGGCGAGGCCAGAGTTTGGGGTCGTGGTGAAACAGGATCACGGGACGCTCGC